>JAIBAI010000019.1 GCA_019695235.1 Bacteroidia bacterium
CGCGTGGTTGCAGCAAAACAATCAGCCAGACGATACCCAATACAGGTTCGCTCAATGCCTCGGCTACGGTGAACAACCTGGTTTCATGCTTTGGGGGCAGCAACGGCGCTGCAACAGCTACTCCATCTGGTGGTACAGCACCGTTTAGCTATTTATGGACCAACGGAGCAACGACCGCTCTTGCCAGCAACCTCGGTGCGGGAAGTCATTCGGTTACCATCACCGATGCCAATGGATGTATGGCTTTTGCTTCAGTGAACATTTCGCAGCCTGCTGAGGGCTTGCATGTTGAAGCCGTCACGAGTCCAGATCAATGTGGCACCAGTACGGGCAGCATTACAGCGATTGCCCGTGGAGGCACCCAACCTTACACTTATAGCTGGAACAGTTTGCCAAATGAACTTGATCCCATTGCAGGCAGTCTGCCATCCGGCAACTATGCAGTAACCGTTACAGATGCTAATGGCTGCGACACAACCGTAACAGCAGTTTTACCCTCTTATGCTCCCTTGCAGGTTCAACTTGACAGTGTTAAGGCTGTTTCTTGCTTTGGTGCGCAGGATGGTCAGGTTTATTTAAGTATTAGCGGTGGCCGGGGCAACCTGACCTATAATTGGGGAGCAGGTGAGCAATCAGCATTACCAGGTGGTTTCGCTGCCGGAACATATACATTACAGGTAAGAGACACTGCCTTATGCAGCAGCTCGGTTCAATTTATTATTCAGCGTCCGGCACAAATAGTAGCCAGTGCAACTGTTTTTCCGGTAAGTTGTTACGGAAGGGCTGATGGTCGGATTAATATATTAGCATCCGGAGGAAGTTCAGCATTGACATACCAATGGTCTGACGGCGCATCTGTTGCCATCAGGGCAGGTTTGGCTGCCGGAACATATTCGTGCACCATTGAGGATGCGAACGGGTGCAGTACTATTTTAGACAGTCTTAGCATCATTCAACCGGCAAATCTTGAATTAACGTTAACTGCACGCGACCCAGATTGTGGTGGTCTTGACAATGGCACTGTAACATCGCTTGTTACCGGTGGTACAGCACCTTATGATTACAAATGGAGCAACAACGTTCAAACTGCCAGTCTGACCGGCTTAGGGGCGGGAACTTACATTTTAAATGTTACAGATTTCAATGGTTGTGCCGAGCAGGATGAAGCAAACCTAAGAGAGCGTGGCAACTTCAAATTTGAGGTTCATGGCGATTCTGCTATATGCTTTGGAGAAGGCACAATGCTTGCGGCAAACGTAACGCAAGGCAACAGCCAATATACCTTCACATGGGATCACGGGGTTCGGGGGGAGCAATTTTTAGCAAATCCGGCAGAAACCACCACGTATCAAGTTACAGCCACTGACTTAGATGGTTGTATCCAGGATACCTTTTACACGGTGGTAGTACATACCCTGCCGGAGGGTAATATTTTTGCATCAGCCACCAAGGGTTGCGCACCGTTTTGCCCGGAATTGAAAATAACCAATGCAATGCCAGAGATTGAGTACACTTGGGATATAAGCAATGCTCAGCTTCAGAAGGGGCTTAGCATCAGGCCATGTTTTGATACTCCTGGTGTTTATCCGGTGAGTTTAACCATGACCAATGATTTCGGATGTACCAATACTATACTTTGGGATCAGCAATTGATGGTTTATCCTAACCCGGAAGCGATATTTTCTGCAAGCCCCAAGGAAGCCACACTGGAAGAGCCGCATTTCCGTTTCCGCAATATGAGTAAGGGGGCCAACAGTTATTATTATGAATTTGGTGATCCTGCCAATTCCTTCTCCACGCTTGAGACCCCTTCGTTTTCATATCGCGACAGCGGCAGTTATCAGGTTAAGCTCATAGTAAGTAATGAGGCCGGATGTACTGACAGCACAACCATTACTGTGTATGTTGGCGGACTTGAAACATTTTATTTGCCTTCTGCCTTCACGCCCAATGAAGATAATCTGAACGACCAGTTCAAGCCAAAATTCAATGGTCAGTCGCCATTTGGGTATGAAATGCGCATTTTTAACCGTTGGGGTGAAGAGATATTTTTCTCCAATCAATGGGAGAATGGCTGGGACGGAACCTACCAGGGACAAAAAGTTCCGGCAGATATGTATGTTTGTAAGGTGCGCTATTATAGCAAATCAGGCAAATCAACCGATCAGATAAGTTCGGTAACAGTTACCGAATAATTCAACTGTGTGAAATAGAAATTTGGAATATCTTTACCCAAATTCTATGGAATCGGGACACCATATACTTGAATTTACTGAAAAGCTACCTGGAAAGGAGCAATCAAACGATCAGGAAAGAAACAGCAGAATCGTCAACAGTGCTATATCTTATTTAGCAGCGTATGTGATTGTATATGTATTCTTTCATTTGGTAACAGCATTGGTTGCAAAGAAGCAAATGCTATTCAACAAGTTTTATTATTTCAAGGTTGATTTTTCCCAAGATTACAACAGCTGGATGCTTGAACCAGTTCGCTATACCTTCTTATCAGGCACCCTGTTTTGCCTGGCATTGGGATTTATAAGCTTATCAATTCAGCGTTTTTACCGTAAAAGGCCAGGTATGATGAAGCTATTTCTCTTGTGGCTTGGTATCCATTCGTTGAATTTCTTTTGTACAGAACTTGCCCTACTTCCTATTAAGACTTCCGGAGAAAGCAAAATGTATGTTAGTTACTTGCGGGTATTCTTTGATTATATGTTTTGGGACAGTATTTTACTACAGATATCAGCTTCAATTGCGGCTTTCTTAATACTTATTGTTATTGGTGCAGTAACGGCAAAGAATTTCATTCAGTTATCAAACAGCACGCAGCACGTTTACAAAGCAGAAAACAGGTTTTACTATCTGTTTCAAATGGTATTTATCCCCTTTGCGGCCGGCTCGGTCATTAGTCTGGTATTTTTTGCCGATGCGCCTTTTGTATTGAATATTACAACCGTGTTTACCATGTTTGTAATCGTAGTATCACTGTTTATTAATGGCTTAAAAAACCGGATGATTATGATTTATCGTTTACCAGAGACCGGCCAGATAGACAATAAGTTTTTGATGGTTTTGGTAGGAGCATTGATTATCCTGAAAATTTTCCTAAACGATGGGATTAAATTTTAACCTTTGAGTGAGACAGCAAGCAAAATGATTCATCCGGCAAAAGAAATTATTGAAAAGGTATGGAACGAACGGTCAATGTTGGAAGACAAATCTGTTCAGAGCATCATTCGTTCAGTTATTTTTGAATTAGACAAAGGAACAATACGTGTTGCAGAACCACTTTCAGATGGGTCGTGGCAAGTGAATGAATGGGTAAAAAAAGCTGTAATTCTATACTTTCCCATACAAAAGATGAGGGTTATTGAGTTGGGGCCATTTGAGTTTCATGACAAGATGGATCTCAAGAGGGGATATAACGCTTTGGGAGTTAGAGTTGTGCCACATGCAATCGCCCGTTTTGGCAGTTTTCTCGCAAAAGGGGTCATCATGATGCCATCGTATGTTAATATTGGGGCTTTTGTTGATGAGGGTACGATGGTTGACACCTGGGCTACGGTTGGTTCATGTGCTCAAATCGGCAAAAATGTGCATCTGAGCGGCGGAGTTGGCATTGGAGGCGTTCTTGAACCAGTGCAGGCAAGTCCGGTGATAATTGAAGATGGTTGTTTCATTGGCTCCCGCTGCATCGTGGTTGAAGGGGTGCGTGTAGAGAAAGAAGCCGTGCTGGGCGCAAATGTTGTGTTGACCCAAAGTACGAAAATCATTGATGTTACTGGCAGTGAACCTATTGAATACAAGGGGGTAGTGCCAAAACGTTCAGTTGTCATCCCTGGAGCATATACCAAGACATTTCCGGCAGGTAATTTTCAGGTACCTTGTGCACTCATTATTGGCACGCGAAAAGCCTCTACCGACCTCAAAACTTCATTGAACGATGCCTTAAGAGAACATCAGGTGGCAGTTTGAACCATCGGCTGTTGAAATATTATGATTATTTGCCATATATAAGGTATTTTTTCGTATCTTTGCACTCCAATAAAAACAAAAATATCCAAATGCTTATCATTCCTGTAAAAGAAGGAGAATCTATCGAAAAGGCGCTTAAGAAATTTAAGCGTAAGGTTGAAAAAACCGGACTTATTAAATCATTGCGTGAGCGTCAGAAGTTCACCAAGCCTTCTGTAGAAAGAAGAGATGAGATTAAAAAGGCGATTTACAGCGGTAAATTCCGTACCAACGCCTGATAAGGCCAATGGTTTTAAAATAGATAAGCTGCCCCTGCAAAGGAGGCAGCTTTTTTTATTGGTTATTTGTTGAAAAGGCTGTGACCATTTTATCCTAATGCTGCATATTTAGGTAAATTTAACGTTGTACCTTCACAAGCATGGCAGTAGTACAGGATTTTTTAGATAATCTACAGTTTCAGAAGCGCTATTCAGTGCACACCTTGGATGCATATAAAAGTGATTTGGAACAGTTCTTCACTTTTATGAAGCTTCAGTACGAATTGGATGAGCCGGCACATTTTAATGCCCCGATGATTCGTTCATGGCTGGTTCAGTTAATAGAATCAGGTATCGTTTCACGCAGTATCAACCGTAAAATTACCACACTAAAGTCTTTTTACAGGTTTGCCAATCGTTCAGGGCATCTGAGCGCCAATCCAATGCTGAAAATAACAGCACCCAAGGTCCCGAAACGGCTTCCGGTTTATGTTGAAGCAGATAAATTAGACCACTTGCTCGACAGAACTGCTTTTGGAGAAGATTTTGCCGGAGTACGTGACAGAACTATCCTTGAATTGTTGTATGGAACCGGATTAAGGCGTGCTGAGATACTTAGCCTACGCATACAGGACATAGATTTACGCAATGCTCAACTCAAGGTGACCGGAAAACGCAACAAACAAAGAATTGTACCGCTTTTCCCTGCCCTTGTAGAGGTTTTGGCCACCTATATCCAGTTGCAGCAACAAGCGTTTCCGAATGCCAAAACACTTTTAATTACTGACAAAGGCGATAAAATGTACCCTGCCCTACTTTACCGGATTGTTAAGAAATATTTAGGGCTGGTGAGTTCGCATGAAAAAAAGAGCCCACACGTTTTGCGCCATTCGTTTGCTACTGAAATGTTAAACAAAGGTGCCGACTTAAACGCCATTAAAGAGATTTTAGGCCATTCAAGTCTGAGTGCAACCCAGGTTTACACCCACAATACCATAGAGAAGCTTAAAAAGGTTTATAAGCAGGCGCATCCCAGAGAATAATTCGAAAGATTAAGCAATTGTTAACCTTTCCCTAAATATTATGGCTCAATTGGAATTGATGTAGTTTTGCGGCTATGTTTGGATTAAGCGAAACACTTACAATCGTTCTGATATTATGCATCATCTGCGCATGTGTTTTTGAATTTATCAATGGTTTTCATGATACAGCCAATGCGGTTGCAACAGTAATTTACACCCATTCACTTCCACCTACAACAGCCGTTATCTGGTCGGGAATTTGGAATTCAATCGGTGTATTTTTTGGCGGTATTTCCGTGGCAATGAGCATAGTAAACTTGTTACCTCCAGAAACACTGATAAATCAGGAAATCATGCAGAACATCGCTATGATTCTTGCACTTTTGTTCTCTGCAATCATCTGGAACTTAGGTACCTGGCGATTAGGCCTTCCCGTTTCGAGTTCACATACCCTTATTGGCTCAATTCTCGGTGTTGCAATGGTCTTCTCATTGTTAGAAGGTAATGGCCTTACGGCAGTGAATTGGGACAAAGCAACTGGTATTGGATTATCACTTCTCATATCCCCTCTTCTTGGTTTCGGACTTACCTTATTAGTTATGATTGCCTTGAAGAAGTACGTTAAAGACAAAGACTTTTTCAAGCCACCAAGTGGTAAGCAACCACCCCGCCCCTTAATCCGCTCTTTACTTGTACTTAGCTGTACAAGTGTTAGTTATGCCCATGGCTCGAATGATGGTCAAAAGGGTATCGGACTTATGATGTTAATCCTTATCAGCATTGCACCATTAAGTTTTGCCATTGACCGAAGTAAGAACACCTATGATATGGAGCCGCATGTTGAGGTGGCGCTAAAAAAATCAATACTTTTAGATGACGTATGGCTCAACCCGATTGACCGGGCAATTGCCAATCAGGTAAAGGCAGAATTGTTCGACCTTAAGCAGACTTTCGACAAGCATGACCCGGCCCTTGGTATTCCGGAAACCGAATTCTTTGATATGCGCAAGGACATCCTCTTTGTATCAAAGCACTTCAATCAATTAAAGAAGTCAGGAGCATTGCAATCTCTCAGGAAAGAAGATATCAAGGAAGCAGAATTGGCTATCGTTCAGATGAAAAAGTTCACAGAATACGTTCCTTTCTGGGTGGTATTAATCATCTCCATTTCGCTAGGTGTTGGCACTATGGTAGGCTGGAAACGCATTGTTGTAACTATCGGTGAGAAAATTGGAAAAGAGCATCTTTCGTATGCACAGGGTGCCAGTGCAGAGCTGGTAGCAGCCTCTACTATTGGACTTGCCAGTGTAAGTGGCCTGCCGGTAAGTACTACGCAGGTACTTTCATCAGGTATTGCTGGTAGTATGGTGTCTTCTAACGGAATACGCAACCTACAGGCTGCCACCGTTAGAAACATTGCAATAGCATGGCTGTTAACACTCCCTGTAACGGCTGTGTTATCAGGTGGCATTTATGCCCTATTCAGGTTTTTTATCTGATTATTTCGAAAATAGCTGGTCAAATAAGACGAATAAATTCGCATACACTCCTTAATTACAACACACTAACGGAGTGTTATTTATGCATATAAATTTATTCGGCTAATGATGCCCTTAATGGGTTTGTTTTACATTTTTCAGCCTCAGAATGGCATTTACCGGATAATGATCTGACAATTTTTTCCGGATGGTATGAAAATATACCGCATCAAAATAGGCAGGGTTGTATAAAATATAATCAATCCGCAACATCGGTATAAGGCCTGCATAGGTTGTTCCTAAGCCCGAACCTGCCGTGCGGAATGCATCTTTTAGCCCTTTTGAAATCTGATGGTAAGAATAAGAATAGGGGGTGTCATTGAAGTCGCCACAAACTATTACAGGATGCGGGCATAATGCAATGTGGCGGGCAATAACATCGGTTTGCCGCGCTCTTCTGATAAATGCCCTGCGCATTTTTTCTATTATCCGGCGGGGACTTTCTGAATCCACCAATGTATCATTCTCTGCCAGCTCTTTTATTGCTTTATAGTCTTCTCTTTTAAACCGGATAGACTCAAGGTGCAAGTTATATACCCGAAAGGTATCCCCGTATGCTTTGATATCAGTGTACATTGAGATATTGTCAGAACTGTCACGGAACATTATTTGGCCTTTCGACACTATCGGAAAACGACTAAAAGTGGCAATACCCCAATGATTTACCTTTTTCACATGGGCAGTGTGCTCAATATGATAGTTTCGCGCAGGCTGTATTTGCAATAGCGTATCCAGGGTATTGAATTTGCCTGTGTCTTCATAAAAGAATTCCTGAAAACACATCACATCAGCATTTTCTCTTTGCAATAACTCAAGGATACTGTTTCTGGTAAACTTGTTTCTGGTCCAGTTATATAAATCAAACAAACGTACATTGTACGAGGTGACATGTATTGTAGAGTCTGCCGCTTTAGCCTGTTCAATTTCACGGAACGAAGGAGGCGTACGCCATTGGTAGAGGTCATTGATTTTAACAGCACCAGCTGCAAGCAGAATACCTGAAAAAAGTGCCAGACGCCACCTAAAAAGCAACCAGAAAAGAAAGAAAAACAAATTGCTCAGGTAAAGCAAAGGGAAGCCAAGTCCGAAAAAAGCGGCTACCCATAATTTAGCCGGACTTACAAACAAAGCCAGGTATGAAAGCAACAAGCCAAGCATGGCAATGATATTCACTGCGAACAACATTCTTTGCAAGACGCTCATATATTTCATGGCTTCCAAAAGTAGTACGGTTTTTAATCCGGAACAGGTTTTGAAATTTACTTTTTAACAAGGCTATTTCTCTAATATCTTTGGGCCATGTCAGTAATTCGTTACCTGCTGATTTTTCTCCCATTTATCACTGTTGCGCAAAATGACCCGGTGGTTTTTTCAGTGTATTGCATTGGTAATACAGGGCTTGACACTATTCCATCGGCAGCTGTGCAACTGATGGCCTTTGAAAGTTTCGATGATAGCTTAAGTAGTATCGTCTTTGCGGGGAATATCTCAGGTAAGGACTTAAAAAAAGCTTCTTTTGAGCAGCGCAAGAAGATTATGAATGCACAGTATTCGCTTTTTACAGCCTACCGCGGTCAGCTTGCCATCTTGCCGGGTGAAGCCGAATGGAACGGTGCACGCAGATTCGGGCGCATAACCAACGAGCAATGCCGCAATTATAGCAATGCATGGTTTACTGAAAATAGCATTGTAAAAAACAGTACCTCAGGCTGTTACCAGGAAGGGCCGGCGCCTGAATTACATGAATTGCGCAAGGGGCTTTGCCTTATCACCTTCGATTCGCAATGGTGGCTTCAGAACGGAAGAATTACATTCAACCGGAAAAAACAAAAGCAGCAACTTGCCCGGTTTGATAGTTTGTTATCGAAAGCGCATGAACAACAACAACAAATTCTGGTAGCAAGTCATCATCCCCTTATCAGCAATGGTAAGCACATTCATCATAAACAGCCGCTACGATTCTTGATGAATTATTCTCCACTTAAAATATTTTCGCTATTTGGCGCTGACAGGGCATTAAGGCAAGATTTGAATCAACCCAGGTATAATCGTTATCGTTCAGGTATTCAATCAATCATTCAAAAATATCCCGGGCTTATTTTTATAGCTGCACATGAGTATAATATGCAGTATATCAAGACCAAAGGCGTTCACCATATCATCAGCGGTTCAGGAGCTGAAGTTCGTTCAATAGACCGTTACAGATATCAGGCACGATTTATGGACGACCTCCAGCCTGGCTTTTTCAGAATCACCTTTCATCGTTCAGGGAACGTATATTTGCATGCTTACGGGGCAAAAGACAGGGGCGAATATTGGAAAACCCTTATGTTTACGCATCCAAAAACCTTTGAATAACCTATTGTTTTGAATCAGATCTGGCATTATATCACGGAGTTCTTTTCGTACTTTCAACCTGAATTTATCATCAGTTACGGGGGCTTATTATTATTGCTCATTGTTGTCTTTGTTGAAAATGGCCTGTTTTTCGGCTTCTTCCTTCCCGGTGACTCACTGATGTTTACCGCAGGTCTATTGTGTGCTACAAAGGTGCTGCCCCACACGCTTGGCATGGTGCTTGGTTCAGTATTTCTCACTGCAATTGCCGGCAGCATGGTGGGTTATTATTTTGGGTTTAGGGCTGGTCCGGGCTTATATTCACGTAAAGATTCATTTTTTTTCAGAAAGAGCCATCTCAAAGCTGCTGAAGACTTTTACGAGCGCTATGGCTTACGCACATTAATTATTGGCCGTTTTCTTCCAGTAATCAGGACCTTCGCTCCCATTGTTGCAGGCCTGATAAAAATGAAATTTTGGCGCTTTATGTTTGGAAATATCCTGGGCGCAGGAGCCTGGGTAGGCTCATTGGTAACCCTGGGGTATTACTTTGGTATAGTTTGGCCTGACTCAGAAAAATACCTGGGTTACATCATCCTTATTTTAATTCTAATTACTGCCCTACCGGTTATCAAAACCCTAGCAGGGGTCAACAAAAAGGCCTCAGGCAAATGATGAATGATTTTAACAAATAAAAAAGCCGGTTTCAGCAACCGGCTTTTTTGTGGTACCTGCTGGAATCGAACCAGCGACACAAGGATTTTCAGTCCTTTGCTCTACCAACTGAGCTAAGGTACCTGTTCAGATGGGGCTGCAAAAGTAATGCGTTTTTAATACAATCAAAAAAAAAATCACTTTCTATAAATTAATTTTGCTTTTGCCTTCAAATTTTATCTTTGCTGCGTGATTACAAAAATAATTGCTGATCTGGGGAACACCTCATTGAAACTAGCCTGTTTCAGAGGAAAAGAACTTTTAAAAGCTGTAAGAGTAGCTATTACAAACGAAGATGACATAGAAGAAGCTTTTCTCAAACTAATGGTCTACAACCCTGAGATAGCTTATTTGAGCTCTGTGGCTGGCAAAAACAAAGGTCTTGAGAAGTGCTTGAAAAGGGCAAAAATTAATACTATACAGATTTCAAATCAATGGCCTGTTCCAATCAGTAACAAATATCTGAGTCATGAAACACTGGGAATTGACCGATTGGCAAATGCCGTTGCGGCTGCACTGCTTTTTCCGAAACAACCCGTAGTAGTGATTGATGTTGGCACCTGCATCAAATTTGATTTTGTGAATAAGCACAATGAATATTTTGGAGGCTCCATCTCTCCCGGTATAGACATGCGTTTTAAAGCACTCCATCAATTTACAAATGCACTTCCGCTGATCAACCGTTCGGAAGAAGTGTTTCTAATTGGCAGAAACACACAAGAATCAATAAATTCAGGCGTAATCAATGGCGCCCTTGCTGAAGTAAATGGTATACTTGATCAATACCTGATGACACATAAAAACCTACAAATTGTCGTTACCGGAGGTGATCAAATGGTATTCGAACGTAACATCAAATTCAGTTTTGCTTCTGAACCCTGGCTTACCCTCTACGGATTAAATGAAATACAAAATCTTCATGACCCAATTTAAACCTTTCTGGGTAACACTGCTACTTTCTGTAGTATTTATTAAGCCAGTTGTTTCTCAAGAAAGCCTCTCACCTTATAGTCGGTTTGGTATTGGGCACATTAGCAATGGGAGTCAGCCTGTGATTTCATCCTTAGGAAACGCAGGAGCAGCTTTCAGTGATTCAGCAACATTAAACCTTTCTCAACCTGCTTCACTTGCATCATTGGGTGCAGGCCTGGTAATTCTTGAGGCTGGTTTCACTGGTTCTGTCGGGCAATACAGTTTTAAAAACCAAACTGGGCTTGGCACCACCGCTGGTTTTGGCTATCTGGCATTGGCGGTTCCGATAGTTAAAAACCGCTGGGTCACAAGTTTTAGCCTGACTCCGATAAGCTCTGCAGCTTTTGCATTGATAGATACTTTGAATTATCCGGGCGGGGTGCCTGTTGAAGTAAGCAGCTCTGCCAGTGGAGGTTACTCAAAACTTTCATTCGCCAATGCACTTCGATTAACCAAAAATTTCACTATTGGTGTAGGCTTGCATTATGTTTTTGGCCGGATGGATTACAACACTCAATCACGCTTTCCCAATGATCCAAATATTAGAAGCTCGGCCATAACAAAGACGAATTGGCTTAACGGATTAGATTACAATGCCGGTATTCAGCACCAGATTCGTTTTCACAGGCCTTTCAATTGGGAGCGTGACAGCATTGGAAGAAGAACCGGAAAACATATTTACAAATCGGCTGATTCACTTCACCTGATTAGCGGTTTTTGCTTCTCACCTACCCATAATATTAATGGGCGTGAAGGAGTGCTGGCCAGGTCATATCTAAACAATTTACAATTCCTCGATACTTTATATTACAGTGATCAAACCAAAGGTACTATGGTCATGCCCATGAATGTTGCATTATCATTTGCTTTAAAACATTCACGCGACAAATGGCTGGTCATTGCAGAAGCAGCATATACTGACTGGAATCGTTTTAGAAAATTCGGTATACAAGATTCAGTACGTTCTTCATACAGCCTTTCAATTGGCGGCCAATGGCATCCAAGACCCGAAAGTATGTACTCAAGCTGGCAAAACTATTTTCAGAGAATAAAGTACCGGGCAGGGTTTTATTATTCTGACGGCTATTTAAAACCCCAAGGTACGCCATTGGCAGAAATGGGATGTAGCATAGGCTTTGGTTTGCCTTTCAGTTGGAAAACCTATGCAGGTAAAAAGGCAACACATTCAATAAACCTCTCTCTCTCGGCTTCTCAAAGGGGCTTTCTTACTGACAGCCAATTGAAAGAACAAATAATTAAGGCTTCAATAGCCATTACGTTCAATGACCGTTGGTTTCACAAACGGCAGTATGAATAAGAGCTTGTTTATACTTACTTGCTTTATTACTATATTCATGATTGGCTGTAGAAATGACCTTCATGAAATCAAGGCTATAGATAACGATAAGGTGCTACCAGTTTCAACAACAAGCAATGTTGAAATGATTTATTCAGATTCATCAGTAATGAAGGCCCGGATAAAGGCTAAACTCCGGGAAACTTATATGAATGAACCTTCCTATGTTGAATTCAGCAAAGGAATCTCCATGGAGTTCTACGGGCCGAAAGGCAAAGTAACATCACGCTTGACAGCCGGGCATGCAATAAGCTATAATGCCAAAGAGATTATGGAAGCCCGTAACAATGTAATCGTGACCAATGACAAAGGTGAGCGCCTCAACACAGAACATTTGATTTGGGATCGCAAAGCCAACCGGATATACTCTGATGTTTTCACCACTGTAACCTCTCCGGATAAAGTAATCTATGGAGAAGGCTTTGAATCAGAGGGTGACTTTTCAAAGTACAAAATACGCAATATAAAAGGCTCTGTCAGATTGAAGCATTGAGAAGCAGAATTTGTCTGACATAGTTTTCCCAGGTCATTTCAGCAGCATACACACGCACCTTTTCGGGTGAAACAGGCTCGTTAATCTGCCGCTCAATTGCAGCGGCCATGCTTTCAATATTTCCTGGCTGGGCCAGATAACCATTTATGCCATCTTTAATAGCGTAAGCAAAGTGCCCAACAGATGTTGCTAATACCGGTTTTGAGAAATTGTAAGCCAAAGACTCCACACCGCTTGGGGTAGCGTATTCATAAAAGTTTAGCACCGCATCACTTAACAAAAACCATTTATATACTTCTTCATTGGGCACAAAACGATTAATGGTAAGCACCTTGTTTTGTATTCCTAATTGCTCAATCAAGGCCAGCGGTTGGTATTCTTTGTCATCTGATGATTTTTTGATGAATATCCTTTTTGCAAGCTTAAATAACGCTTTTTGTACAGAAGTAATCCAGCTCTTCTTGTCCTCCTTGTTCCAGAATGATTCACCAACAATGAGTAGGGATACATCCGGATGTTTTTCTGTCACCTTTGC
The DNA here is from genome assembly GCA_019695235.1 of Bacteroidia bacterium. Taxonomy (GTDB): domain Bacteria; phylum Bacteroidota; class Bacteroidia; order M30B66; family M30B66; genus JAIBAI01. The sequence goes on from JAIBAI010000019.1 coordinate 13,204, forward strand.
GAAAGCTTCAATTGCCCAATGCAGACCTTTATATTTCCTGATGAAACCAAAAAATAAGAAAACATGGTGGTTCAAGCCCAAACGTAGTCGTTCGGCATCACGGTCGAAGGTGCCCGGGTGATTGAAAATATCATAATTCGGATGAAAGAGTTCAATATATTTCTTTTCATCTGACCTGGCCTTTTGTTTAACGCTTACCAGGCTAATTGTAGGCATGAACTGCTTAAATTCTTCAAGTGTAAGCTGCCCGTGAAAGATATATGCATCAGCCTTTCGAAGGGCAAATCGTGTAAGTATTTTGTCTAAGGCTCCTGTTTCTTTCTGAACGACATTGTGCACATCAAAAATAATTCTTGCTGATGGAAGCAGTTTTTTTAATTGCCAGCAAATCACCCCAATGGGCAATCCTTGAATTGCGATGGCCCATTGAATTACCACTAAATCAGGATGAATACTGGCAATTTCACGTGCAGTTTTGAACCAGGTCAGTGGGTTGTTGTAATCAGTAAGGGTAAGTATTTTTACATTGCTACCCTGGAGCAAATTTGATTTAGATGCATGGTCAATAAAATCACGGGGAATAATTGCAGGATATTGCCTTTTCCAGCTCACAAGGAAAACCTCTTGTTCTGCGGCTTCAAACGCTTTACAGAGTGAAACTGTAAAGTTTGAAATTCCTCCTTTGAATTGGGGCCCTGGGCCGAAAACAACAACTCTTTTACTCACCCGCCAAAACTACATATTTGAAATGCTATGTTTTGTGATTGCGCAAGGAAAAATCAACATGATTTGGCACAAATAAGCACTTTTGATTCATTAAGGCGCTGGTAGCCATAATCATAGCAGAATATAACTTCATTGCCTTTGCGGTCAGCCCTGCAATGGGTATAAAAAGAAAAATCAAAGCCACGTGCCTGTAGTGAATACACCGGAACCTTTGACCGGGCATGTTCGGCGGCACACTCCATTAAAATACGCCGGTTGCGTTGCAATACATAATTAATTGCCCGCATCATATTTGATTCGAGCCCCCGGTGCTTGTTGTGGAAATAAGTACGGCATTCAGCCGAACAGAATTTTTTATCACTGCGCCCTTTAATTTTTTCGCCGCATTCAGGGCAGGATTTGATAGTAGTCGTTTCCATATATACATCGTTTAATTAATAAAGAACCAATGTAATAAGAAGAATTCATTTTCCAACAATTTGTGAATAACTAAGCGTTTCAAAACGTTTCAAAACGCATCTAACTCACTGTAAACGTTTGTAAATGATTTGTATACGACTTGTGTAAAAGCACTGTTCCACATTTGCAGCATCAATGACATTGATACCGGAAAAGGCGCCTTTTTTTAAATTTTATTTCATCCTTAAAACAAACAACATGAACAACTTGAGAAACTCTGTACGCCTGATTGGAAATCTTGGCGGCAACCCGGAAGTCAAAGAACTTCCAAGCGGCAAGAAAGTCGCAAAAATTTCTATCGCAACCACTGAAAAGTACAAAGACAGTGATGGCAAACAGGTAAGTGAAACCCAATGGCATAACCTCGTCTTCTGGGATAAGAATGCTGATTTTGCAGCAAAATATCTTGAGAAAGGCAATGAGGTTGCTATTGAAGGCAAACTGCTTAATCGCTCTTATACAGATAAGGAAGGACACAAAAAATACATCTCAGAAATATCTGTCAACGAGATAATGCGTGTTGGAGGTATTAAAAAGAAGGAATAAGTGCCTATCCCTTATTAAGTGGCAGACCCAAATTTAAACAAAAACAAATATACAACTGCCTTATTATCAATACTTTAATTTATCTTATTATTTCGGGGGCCTAAGCGCCCCCTTTTATTTTTGCCCGGTTTTACGGTCATCCCAAACCAAGGCGCCATCAAGCAGGTATTCTTCCAATTTTGATTCTCCTATTTTAATAGACACCTTGTCAATTAAAAAACGAACCTCACAGCGTGATTTAGCAAGCGTTTCCTGGTCTGCATTATTTGCAATTCCATCAAGCATTCCCACATAAGCAATGTTTCCATGAATGGTATCCAAACCTGAAAGGTTAATGGTATACCATTTTTCTTTTGGACCGGCATTAACGGTAATTGTATTTTTTTTCTTATTCCAGTATATTGTGTATTCCAGAGGTTTTACTCCTTCAGAAAACATCTTGCTTTTTCCAAGGAACGAATATCTGGCTTTTGTACCGGTATATTCAAATCCTTTTCTACTGTTTTGGGCTGAAATATTGTGCAGAACTCCTATGTGAATCAGGAGGAAGAATAAAAATTTTCTCATTTTGGTCAGGATGCCCACAAAGATATTGAAAAAAATTAAGTATGCCTGATTGCCGAAGTCTCCCTAAAACCAAAAGCTCGCCTTCGCTCGACCCTGGCATACACCTATCGAATTACCGTTACCCGCCCGATATATTCTTTTGCATGTTTTTTAAAACTACGGCAGATAATTCTGTATGAGTAAACGCCATTCATCACTAGTTTACCGTTAAAGGTACCATCCCAGCCATGTGAAAAATCTGTAGTTCTGAAAATCAGTTCTCCGTCGCGGTTAAAGATGAGCATCTCAAATTCATCTATACCATAGCCTTTAGGAAGGAACACATCATTTCTGTCGTTGCCGTTAGGCGTAAAAGCATTTGGTATATAGAGTCCGTATCCAAAGATTACATCAAAGTTCACAGTATCCAGAGCCGGACACCCCGCCGAATCAATCATATACAGAGAAAGCTGCTGGTTGTCGCGGTAACTGCCGTAGGTGTGACCACAATCACTGCAGAATACCGCATACTGAGGCTCCCAGAGATAGGAGAATGCCCCTTCTGCCCAAACCAATAAGGTATCTCCGGCAAACATAACGGTATCATTCATCACCCGTATATCCGGCTTGTACACTGCAAACTCTGCTTCGGCAGTATCCGCTCCACAATGATTAGTCGTTTCAAGAATCACAGAATATTCCCCGTATTCATTGGCACATTGCACAAATGATTTGTTATTGAAAACCAGCGAATCTGCAATATTCCATTTCCAGCTTTCTGCATACAAGCCAACTTCCTCTATGTTGATGCAATCGCCCAGACACACCGGGTTGGGGAGCGCTCCTATAAGCGCTACCGGAAGCGGGTCCTTTATGATCTCCCGCTCGTCGTACCAGGTACATCCGGCTGAATCAATAGTTAATGAAACCAGACCTGCTCCTGTTACGGTATATTCAGGGGCGGTGCTTTGATCTGACCAGATAAACCTCACCCCCGGTGGTACCAGCGGACTAAGTACAAACGACTGTAATTCGCAAAGTAGTGTATCGGCTCCGAGGCCAAAGCTAAGATCAGTTACAGTAACAACAATGGTATCAGAAGCCAGGCATCCGTTTCGTTCAATGGCCAGCCAGAAGGTCCCGGCGCCGGTAATCTCTAAATTAGAAGCAGTGGATTGGTCACTCCAGGAATAGGCAGTACCAGGCTGCAAAGCGGGGGCAAGCAGCAAGCTGTTGTTCAGGCAGATGTTGGTATCATTGCCCAGACTGAAGCGGTCGTCCTGCAGATGTACCACTACCGAATCGGTTTCATAACACGAAGCAATACGCGATTCTACCCTGTAAATACCTGGGTCAAACACAGTGGTATCTGGCGCTGTTCCGCCGTTGTTCCAAAGCCATGATACTCCCGGATATGCCGTTGTCGCCTCGATGCGTACATCGCTGTTATAGCAGAGTATCAAACTGTCGGGCAAATGCAGGTTGATTCGCAGTGAATCAACCTGCAACAAGTCAGAATATGAGCATCCCAGCGAATCGGTTCGCAGCCAATAGGACCCAGGTTCGGTAATCAGCAGGGGTAAGGTGCTTACTGTACCTTCACTCCAGGTCAATACCCCTCCAGAAACTAAAGGGTCAAGAAAAATGGTATCGCCTGTACACAAAACAGTATCATTGCCTAAGTCAACCTGCAAACTGAGTACCTCTACCTCAATGGTATCCGCAATGGAGCATCCGTCAAGGCTCAGTTGCAACCAGTAGGTTCCGGCAGCACCTGCGATAATGGAGGTTTCAGTTGAACCGGTTGACCATAGAAACGCCGGTGGTTCGGGATTCAAAGGCGGGGCAAGTGTAATGGTTGTTCGTGAACAGATTACGGTATCGTTCCCCAGTCCATTGATCAACGGAACGGCATGAACCTGAACGGTATCATGGTAATCGCAGCCATTGTAATTTACAAGTACCCTGTATTCACCCGGTGTCGAAACCAGTATTTGCGAAGTTGTTTCGCCTGTTGACCAAAAACAGAAGGCATTCAGCAGGTTTACTTCCAGTGCAATGGTTTGATTGGTACAGACTGCCGTATCGTTTACAAGCTCAAATGGGTTCCCTCCTGCTCCAATACTAACCTTTTTTACTATTGTATCACGAACACCTGCTTCAAGATTGTGCGCAATAAGTCGTACCGGATATTCAACCACTCCGGCAGCTGTAGGCGGATATTCATACACAGGCGACAATTCAGTTGATACCGCACCCGGTATGCCGAAGTCCCACTCATACACAATATTGGGCCCCGTAGATGAATAATTTGTGAAGAAAATAGAATCAGAGGTGCATGACTTGGCAAAATCAAAATCTACATCAATGGCTACAGGATCAAAAGGTTCACAACCCGGCGTAGGATTTGGAATAATCTCAATACGTACCCCGATTTCACCAACGGCCACTTCCGGGTATACTACCTGTAGGTATAAATTCCCCTCAATGGTAGGAGGAATACAAGGAATTTCATTAATCGTAAAAAAATCATTCCAGCAATAAGTACTAATCAGTGACGAACATGTTAATCCATAATACTGACGCATCCTTATGTTTTCCGGAGAGCCGTAATTGCTCAATCCGGCAGTAATCATGTTTACTTTAAAATTTACAGTATCAGGACCTGCATAAGAAAAAACAAACCAGGATGACCGCATCCCCTCTGGGGCCTTAATGCAGTCTGCGTTCGAACCATCTTCTGCAAAGTCAGTGCCGATGGTTTGACAATTCACAGGAGCCTTAAGGTTATATACGCCCGTTGTGGCCGAGCTTCCTGAAACTGCTGACATGCAATAATCACCCGGGTTATTCCTGAACAGAATGCGTGGTTGTATTTGGTTGGTATCACCGGCATAGCAGGAGTTAAACCACAGATAATATTCGCCGGGAACTAAGCAATACTGGCGCCACCCGTTATAGGGTGCTGCAGGCGACAAGTACGGCAACGTAAGGGCTCCCGAAGGACCGCTGATATCAGTCAGCACCGAATCGGTGGGTTGTCTGCGTTTTACCAACTGGTAATAAATCTGTGCTCCTGCCGCTCCGGCCAAGGTATTAAAATTGGTCAGAACTTGTCCTGGCTCGTCAATGGTGAATTTATACCAGATTGATTTCTTGTTTCCATTCGGACAGGTATAACCCAGGTTGTATGACTGATCGGCAGCATCCACCGTAGCGCAGGTAAGGTTGCCCCATGCCCCCAGGTATTCGGTATCGTATTCGAGCGAAAAGGGGGTGTAAGGTGGCTCTGTTTCATTAAGGCCTATACGGTTGGCACCGGAAATAAAATCGTATGGCGCACCCTGTGAAACGTTGGGAATTGGCATAAATCGCACTTCAACATCAATTGAAAGCGTTGGCCTTTGTGCCGCCTCATTGAGGTCAACCAAAATATAATACCGGGTTTTGACAATTTCAGAGGCACAAATTAGGTTGAGCCTGTCAACAGTAACCGTCGGGTACAAATTGCCACATTGGCCATAAATGGTTCTTGGATGGTTGTTCACAACGAAGGTCAGACCGGCACTGTTGGTTGAATCCAGTTCTCCCATCGCATAAAGATCACCAAAAGGAATATTGGCATCTACATCCGACTGAAATACCTGAAAAGGTAACAATGAATTCCTGGAGGCGTTATACTGTCCGGTAAGGTTATTTACTTTCACCTGCACCGTTCCGGGTCCTTCAACTACAAATGTGTACCACAGATTTCGCCGGTTGGCACCCGGCTGAATACCGTTTTCGTTATAATAGGCATTGTTAGGTACATCGGGGTAAATGGGTGCATAATGGGTGTAAAAAGAGCTGCTGCAGTCGGAGGTGGGATCGGAAGCTGAAGCACCTGTACTGCAATAAAATATGTCGGCACTTGCGTTTAATTCTGCGGGGAAGTTTGGGTGGCTGTCGCCAGTTTTCCCCCCATGATATACGCCATCCGAAGGAATTTCTCCAAAGTCGTATGCATTTTTTGCAAAATCAAAACGCGATCTCCCCAGTTCGTCAATGGTGATTACCGGTGTGACGGAAACGCAGTTTTGATTGGGCCCGGCAAAGACACAGAGGGTATAGGTTCCGGGGTCAAGTTGACATACCTGCAAATCATTGCCTACCGATTCGCATTGAATCAAGGCAGCAGCCCCTGGAAACAGCAATGAATCGGTTCTTACATCCATCTTATAAAGCTTCCGCTGAAAGTTGCTGATACCACTGATACGCAGAAAACTTGCTTCAGTCAGTTCGAAAACATAGTAAGCCACTCTTTCGGTGAATGGGCAACCATCAACGGGATGATCTGTAAATGGTAAATCATTTGCCGGGCGGAAATTTTCGGTACACAGCGTATAAGTACCTGTACGTGCGGGTATAGCCTGGGTTCCGTTGTTTTCAAAGTCAAGTGGCAGGCCATTGTTTGCTACGCACGCCTTATATGGCCTGTTGTAAAAGGGGCCTGGAGAAATAGAAGTGTCTGCTGCAACACTGATTAATGAGGCTTGTCCAATACTCCAGCCTCCGGAAATAACACCTCCGTGGCCTATGGCGTTGAGATGCGAGAAATTATTGTCGTACCCTGCCCCCTGCCCGTAGCTGACAATGGTGTACCAGCCGGCGGGCAAAAAGGTACAGCCCGGACTTGTGAATGAGCTGCCGTAACAACTGTTTCCTGCATAAGGTGCTAAACTTAATGCAGCAATTCCATCTTTGGCCCTTCCGGCAAATAAGCGGAAGGAAGAAAAATTTGAATAGTGGTTGGTGATTGTAATAGCTGCTTCTCTGCTTAGGTAAAATTCGCGGTAAATCAACTTTGTTGAATTATTGCAGGGGCTAAGGCCTGCAATAACAGACGGGTTTTCAAGGCAGCTAAAGGTGTCACGGGTTGAGATTGCGGTCATTCCTAAGGCGATGACATCTCCTAAATCTTCAGCCTTTTCTGGCGATGAGAATTTTGTTTTCGGCTGCTGCCAGTTGAAGATGGGTTTAGTTGAAAGACCAATTTCAGTGCTATCACCAAAAGTTAGAAACGAATACTTTCCCGGAACCAAACAATACTTTTGGGTGGTGTATATCTGGTCCCAGCCAGGATAACCGTAAGGTGCTGAATTATAAAATGCGCAACCTGCCAGTGGATCAAGCCCATCAATTTTTTCCGGCCATGTATATTTATTCTGAGCAGCAGCCAAAGCATCGGCACTGCCAGCGTAAAGCAGTGAGATTGATAAACGATTCAGGGCATCTGTTCTGTAATTTGCGCTTGTTATGCTAAGCATACCTGAATCAGGCTGCCCGTCATTATTAGCATCCCCGATGGTAAACTCGCGGAAGATTGCCCTGTCAGCTACCGGATTACACAGCACGGTATCCGGCAATACCGTTTTAACACATGAAAATGGCGTTGGCACAGCATTATAGGTGCCATTTAGTTGCAGAGGAGCCCCGCCGTTGATTTGGTCAACATCTGCAGCAGTGACCAGTGAAAAGTCACCATTACCGACTAGTTCAACGCTAATTCCCATACGTACCCTGGTGCCCAGTTGGTTGTTACTACATGAGAGCCAATCGTTTAAAGCATAGGGGTCTTTCGCCAGTAGCTGAATACTGTATGTACCGGCAGGAAGACAGCTAATAAAAATTTTTCCATCCGTGTTAAAAATATCCTGCCGATAGAGATCATTCACCGCATCAATTGAACCACAACTTGGGCCAATTCCTTTGCTAAAAAGTCGCATGACCATCCCGTGAGTGAGATACTCCCAATTGCAGATGGAGGCACTAAAAACACTTGCGTTAAAATAAATATGGGCTGCCTCAGTTAAGGTAAACTCAAACCAGGTTGTAAGGCTGTAACGCTTGCCGGATATCACAAGGCCACTATCAGGATTTACTGTGCCACAGGATACAGAATCACGATTCATGCTTGCCTGACAAGAAAAATAATCGTTAAGCTGATAGCTGTTTCCAGGTGAAATGGATCCAAATTTATTCGATGCGGGGAAGCTGTTGCTCACAGGTACGGCCCCCTGAGTGGTGCCCTCTCCCATGTGCCTAATATAAATGTTAGAGGTGCTGTTATTATCATAGTGTGATATTAGCTGAACGGAATATGTTGTTAACGGTTTTAACTCATCACACGAGAGGTTCACATATTCATAATTATTGTACCGCTGACAGTCGCGGATTACCCGAAGCGCTGCATAAGGTTCAGTGCGAATATCTCCTTCAAAGAAACGAAGCGCATAAGCCTGGGTATTGGTTAGCTGAAATTGAAGTATGTCAACTGAATTGTCAGTAGTAAACGTGTACCAGGCACTTTTTGTAAAAGTTAAAGAATCATCTCCTAACTGAGGACAAACCTCACTTTTTTCATTCATACTTAAACAGTTCCATGTCAGGGTAGTTGAAAAAACTGAATTAAGTGTACCAAGATGACTCGCATTCTCATAAAAGTCATTGCTGTTGATGGTACTTGGCCGGTCAATCTCAATCCGGGGATAGATGAATCCGGTGGCAGTACCTTGTTTAACTCCCACCTGTAATAGATATTCTCCGGGCGGCATACACGGATTATCGGAAGTAGAACCTAATATATTGATGGGTGAGATCTGCGAAGCCCTTTCCGCATCGGTTGGTAAGCACTGCCCCGCTCTAAAGAGTGTGAATGCAACATCAGTGGCAGCCAAGCCACCCGTTCCTGTCAGGTGTTCCCAAACAGAAACTACTAGTTTTCGGTGTGTTGTAAGCCGGAAACGATACCAAACCGTCTTACGAAACAGAGGAAAATACAGAAACTCATTAAACTGCTGTGTTGCATTTGTGATTTGAACGGTATCGCCGTAGAAGGTTCCCATCCCGTACCCTTCATCAGGAAATACAATTTCCATTGGGCTGTTGCAATTATCGTTTACAGGTGCCTGTGCAGACAATTGACTTGTGAACATTACAAACAGTAGGACGAACAATTGGTACAAATTCCTGCTGATTTGCCATTTGCGGCTTTGCTTGTGTTTTATTAGGGACAAGGAAGTCAAATATTTTTCGGAAAGTTAAAAAAAAAATCTACAAAATGATGGCTGGTAAATTAAGGGGCTTTTGCGCATTTTTCCTTTGCAGGTTCATCAAGCCAGATACACAAGTATAATTGAAATTTTTTGACAGGGAATTATTTTTCGGTGAGTACGTTGATTGTCAGAAACATTTATTTTAACTTGCGTCAACTTTTTTTTACAAAACCTGAAACCAGAGATAAAATATGGGTTTATGGCTGCACTTTTGCTAATTATTTGGCATTTGGTGCAATTCGCCCTACAATTTCACACCCTGCATTTTGAGTTTCTGAAATTCACATTTTTGGGGCTGATGCTTATTTTGTTTCTCACCCTGCTACCTACCCTACGAGAAAAAAGGCATGATTATTCAGGTCACCTGAGTTTGAGAAGCGGTTTGCGCAGTGGGCTTTTGCAGCTATTTATTACGGCTTCTGTAGCATCAGGTTTTATGGTAATCTATGATTACCGGATTAATAAGTTATGGGTAGAAGAATATGTTAAATGGCAAAATCAACATGGCTCGGAAGGTTTTTTTATGTTTTTTGCAAATGACCCTTCTGCCAGCCCTGAAACGTTTATCCTCAGTAATACCGAGATGCATTTGGTGTATTACTTTATGAGTATTCTTTTTATCGGCGGCTTCTTTTCAGTGCTCATCACCAGTCTTATGAGAGATAAAAAAATCAGAAAAGAAGCAGCAGAAGAAACAGTGAGCGCCAAATTAAGGCACTCTAACTAATTTATTTTCAAGCTATTTTAAACTCCGAATTAAAGTGAAACTTTAAGTCGGGGAAATCTTTTATCATTGTATCTAACATCCAGGGTGATTCTGCTAGGAACACGTATCTGCCATCTTTATCCTGCGCCAGTTGATGTGCCCGATACCGTGCGAATTGTTCAAATACTTCGGGTTTTTCAAAGGTTATCCAGCACGCTTTGTATATCTGAATAGGCAAAAATTTACAGGAAGCGCCATACTCGTGCATTAAACGATATTGAATAACTTCAAACTGTAGCTCGCCAACTGTACCTACAATTTTACGTTGTCCATTTTGTTGTATAAATAATTGTGCTAAACCTTCTTCGGTCAATTGCTCAATTCCTTTTTCGAGTTGCTTTGATTTGAGCGGGTCGGTATTGGCTACTTCTTTGAATATTTCAGGTGAAAAGCTAGGAATTCCTTTGAACATGAATTTTTCACCCTCGGTAAGTGTATCCCCTATTTTAAAATTCCCGGTATCATATAAACCAATCACATCACCGGGAAATGCCTGCTCAATAATATTCTTTTCCTGAGCCATAAATGTCGCCGGGCTGCTAAACTTAAAATCCTTCCCTAAACGTACATGATGGAAAAATTTATTGCGCTCAAACTTTCCTGAACAAACCCTTAAAAACGCAATCCTATCGCGGTGTCTTGGGTCAATATTGGCATGAATCTTAAATACAAAACCGCTGAATTTTTCTTCAGTTGGTTCTATTAAACGTTTATCCGCCATACGTGGACGCGGAGCTGGCGCCAGCCGAATAAATGTGTCAAGCAACTCACGTATTCCGAAATTATTTACCGCACTCCCGAAAAACACCGGAGCAAGGTGCCCTGAACGGTACAATCCATCATCAAATTTATCATAAACCCCTTCAATCAGTTCAATATCCTGTCTTAACACTCCTGCATCTTTCAAGCCAATCGCATCTTCCAGGTTTGAATCACCCAAATCGCGTATTTGCAAAATTTCTTCTTCAATCCTTGTCTTGTTAGGGTTAAACAAATTCAACTCCTTGTCGTAAATATTGTACACCCCTTTAAATGTAGCTCCAATGCTAATGGGCCAACTTAATGGCCGTACCTTAATCTGTAATTTGCTTTCTAATTCATCAAGCAGATCGAATGGATTTTGACCTTCCCGGTCTAACTTATTGATAAAAATCATCACCGGCGTATCACGCATCCGGCAAACTTCCATGAGTTTTTCAGTTTGCTCCTCCACCCCTTTCACACAATCAATTACTAAAATAACACTATCAACGGCTGTAAGGGTTCTGTAGGTGTCCTCAGCAAAATCTTTGTGGCCGGGAGTATCTAATAAATTGATAAGCACATCACGATAATGAAAGGCCATTACCGATGTGGCTACCGAGATACCCCGCTGCTTTTCAATTTCCATAAAATCAGATGCCGCCGTGTTCTTAATTTTGTTCGACTTAACGGCACCAGCTGTCTGTATTGCACCACCAAAAAGAAGTAATTTCTCGGTCAGGGTGGTTTTACCTGCATCCGGATGTGATATAATTGCGAATGTTCTCCGCTTTTTTATTTCTTCACTGATAGTGCCCATAGATTCATTCAGGGCGGCAAAAATAGGTATCCTTGCGTTAATGAGGCAGGCAATACCTTATTTCGCACCGATTATTTTGATCTCGGTCCTACGGTTCAACTGCCGGCCTTCCGGAGTGTCATTGGTGGCAATTGGCTCCTTAAACGATCTACCGCCTGCTTTCAGACGTGATGCAGCAATTCCATTTCTAATCAAATAAGCGCGTACCACCAATGCCCTGCTTTCTGATAAACGCTGATTATATGCCATAGTGCCTATGTTGTCGGTATGGCCGGATATTTCAATCTCCAAACCAGGATGTTTCTGCATAGTCTGAAGCAAATTATTAAGTGTTTTGTATGAAGTTGGGCGCAGTGTAGCTTTGTTGAAATCGAAGAAGATATTGTTGAGCACCATCTTCGAACCTTTTTTCAAGCTTACAAGTGGAATGTCAAGTGTGACTTCCTGCTTTGACGAGGAAGTATCAATCATCAGATTTGTTGAAAATGGCAGAAAACCTTCTGCTTCTGCTTGAATGGTCAAATCAGCACCATTGAAAACAATGCAATCGTAACTGCCAGGCTTACTATATACCAACATTGAAATACCGCCGTATTCTGTCACTTGTATCTTTGCCAGCACTGGTTTACCTGTGTTGATATCATACACCTTGCCCTGAAGTTTCGACATCACCGTACGGTTTATGCGTGTTAGCATATATTGCCGGTTGAGCGCCGAATCAGCACGTACCCCCGTTATGATTAGAGAATCTGAAGCGGTACCATAATTTCGTGAGCGTGATAATGCCAAATAATCTGCATTAACAGGTAAGCTTACCTCAAATTGCCCGTCACGTGCGGAATAAGTTGTCTTGACAACCTCTTTCGTTGCTAAATCCTGAAATTCTATCTCTCCAGCAAGAGGCACAAGTGTCTCACGGTCGGTTAATTGCCCCTTGATGGTTGTACTTACATCTTTGCTAAGTGCAATGTTCCTGGTTACAACCTGATTAGATGCTTCAAAAGGGATCTCTAAAATCTCTTTATACTCCTGAAAAGGACTTGCAATCACCGTTATCTCGTAGGTAGCCCCAACCGGAACATTGGCGATGGTCTCTCCTTTTCGTGTTTCGCGGCTTACAACCAATTGGCCATTTTGAAGATTACGTATTTCTATCAATGCTTCAAGAGGCTGTTCAAGCTTATCATCTGTGATAGTAAACTGTAATGAACTAAGTTCTTCAACATCTTTTAAAAAGTGCATTACATAGATGTCTTTGTCGCCAAAACCTTCAGGGCGATAGGATGCAAAAAATGCTTTTTTACCATCCGAAGAAGGCACAAAAAATACATCATCCTCAGGTGAATTGATAGGATAACCAAGGTTTTCAGGCTTAGACCAGGTGCCATTTTTTAAGGTGCTTTTGAAGATATCAAAGCCGCCCATAGAATTGTGGCCTTTTGAAGAGAAATACAGACTTTTCCCATCCGGATGCAAGTACACCCCATCTTCATCATACTTGGTATTCAATGTGTTGCCAGCATTGCGAATATTGGCAAAGCTTCCATCCTCAAGTATATCTGCAACATACAAATCCTTCCCACCTGCCGCGGTTGAATCTTTCCGGTTAGAAATAAAATATAGCTGTTTATTATCTGGTGAATAACTGGCATGATTCTCATACCATTTTGAATTGATTCCTTGTAAAGGCTTAGGCTCAGACCATTGTACCCCTGAAAATACTGATTCGTAAATATCACCGCCATTACTTGTACGGTATATCAACAAGCGCTTACCATCGGCAGAAAGGTAAATAGATGCATCATGCTCATTTGTATTCACCGGAACTCCGATATTTTTTGCCTCTGCCCAGTTACTGTCAATTTTATACGAGATATAAATATCCTCAAAGAACAATGAATCCTCCGGGTCAACCATTTTCCCGGTTGACTGCTCCCGGCGGGAAGTAAAAATAATCTTTGATTCGTTTTCAGGTAATACCGGTGAATAATCCGGAAACTGGCTGTTTATTTCCGGACCTAAATTATCAATTCGTACCCTTACCGGATTTTTAATTAATTCAATTCCGGATTGACATTCTGTTATGCGTTTTTCAGCATTTTCAACCATTTCTTTTGTAGGCTTTAAACTGGTTGATTTTGGGTCACGGATTGCTTCAAATAGCAAAATAGCCTTATCAAATTCAAGATTGTATTGGTAAGCGCTGCCCAGGGCCATTAAAAAATCAGCACTGAAAGAAGTGCTCAGCGAACGTGCTCTCTCAAGGTATGGGAGTGCCATCAGGCGATCTTTCTGAAGATTTAAATAACACAATCCAATCTGGTAATTTAAATCGGCGTTATTGGGATTAAATTCCTGGGCCTTCAGGTAATGTTCTAGGGCTAAAGGAAAATAAACCGCCCCCCGTAAAAAATAGTAATCTCCTTTACGATACGCTTCTAATGCCTGATCAAATGCTTGTTCCTGCCCTGGGAAATTCTTTGACTTAAAAGGAACATCTGCTTTTTCCTGCGCAAATAATACAGTGCTGCTCAATAGCAGCATCAACCCAACCGTAATTATGCTTCTGAAAACCAAGTTCAGACTTTGCATCCAATTCATCTTGATGCGAAGATACATGATGCCACCTTTATTGCAATATGTTAAACGCAAAACAAAAATTTATTAGTTGTGCTTCTTTTATTGCGATTTTGTTTAGCCAACCAATGTTTCAACACGTTCAATGGCTACAGGCAAGCCTGCAATTTCACTTCCACCAGCGGTTGCAAAAAAGTCCTGACCTCCGCCTCCCCCGCGAATATCTTTTGATAACTCACGTACCAGCTTTGATGCCGACATTCCGGCCTCTACCAATTTCTTTCCCAATGCAATAGTGAGCATAGGCTTATTGTTTGCAATATGGCCAATCACCAAGCACAAATCAGGGTATTTGTCCTTTAACCTGAAGGATAAATCTTTTATCTGTTCTGGCGCATCAAAATCTACAACCTTGTTAATCAATCTCTTGTCGCCAATTTGCCGGATAGAAGTCTCTAATTGACTCTCCAGTTGCTTTGATTTTTCACGGTTAAATTGCGCTAATTTTTTTTCTAAAAAAGCAGTGTTTTCAATCATAGCCCTAATTGCTTTTTCAGGGTCTGCAGGGTTTTTCAACAACTCACGCACGGTTTCTAACTGCTGCCTTTCTTTATTTGCCGCTTCAATTGCATTCTTTCCGGTAAGCGCTTCGATGCGTCGAACCCCAGCGGCAACGGCACTTTCAGAAATTATCCTGAATAAACCTATCTGCCCGCTTGCTTGCACATGTGTTCCTCCACAAAGTTCAATTGAATATTCCGGGTCGAAACAAACCACCCTTACCTGCTCTCCGTATTTTTCACCAAAAAGTGCCATTGCCCCACTTTTACGGGCCTGTTCAAGTGACATTTCCTCAATCTGGGCAGGAATGTTGCGCATAATTTGCTCATTCACAATAGCTTCTATTTTTTCTAACTGCCTTGCATCTGGTTTTTCAAAATGTGAAAAGTCAAAGCGGAGATAATGCTCATTCACCAGAGAGCCTTTCTGTTCAACATGTGTACCCAGCACCTCACGAAGTGCTGCATGGAGCAGGTGCGTTGCTGAATGGTTCTTGCGAATGGCTGCTCTCCTTGATTTGTCAACTACTGCCAATCCTTCTGCTTGTAGTTTTACTGGAACTTGCTCTGTGAGGTGCAAAATTACGCCATGCTCTCTCCGGGTATCTAATACCTGAATTGATTTATCTTCAAAGGTTAAGGTGCCGGTATCTCCCACCTGACCACCACTTTCGGCGTAAAAAGGTGTTTGATTGAATACTAAATGAAACTGTTTTTTGCCTTTGGCTGCCACTTCGCGATATGCAAGGATGCGTATAGGTGCCTCCTCTGTATGATAACCCAAAAACTGTGTGGCATTTGCTTGTCCATCACTGATATAGACCCAATCTCCGGCATCAGTAGCAGCGGCAGAACGGCTGCGTTCTTTTTGTTTTTCAAGTGCCGCTTCAAAGGCAGGCTCGTCAATCATTCTGCCATTTTCTCTTGCCATCAGGCTGGTCAAATCTTTCGGGAACCCATAAGTATCAAACAATTCAAAGACAAACTCTCCAGGTATAACCTTTACTTCCTTGTTTTTGGTAATAAAATCATGAAAGCGCTGAATACCTGTTTCGAGGGTTCTCAAAAAAGCATTTTCTTCTTCATGAATAACCTTAGTAATCAATTCACCCTGGGCAATTAACTCAGGATAATGTACCCCCATTGTTTGTTGAAGAACAGGAACCAATTGCACCAGAAAAGGTTCTCTTTGATTCAAAAATGTATATGCATACCGTACTGCTCTTCTCAAAATGCGGCGTATCACATATCCGGCTTTGTTATTTGATGGTAGCTGCCCGTCAGTGATCGAAAAGGCGATTGTACGGATATGGTCTGAAAGCACCCGCATGGCAATATCGGTTTTCTCATCTTTACCATAGACCAGCCCGGTTTGTTTTTCGATATGCTTTATAAATGGCTGAAACACATCGGTATCATAATTACTCGACTTGTTTTGAATTACCCGCACCAGCCGTTCGAAGCCCATGCCTGTATCAACGTGTCTGGCAGGCAGACTTTCAAGGCTACCGTCTTTTTTTCTATTGTATTGAATAAATACATTGTTCCATATTTCCAATACCTGCGGATGATCTTTGTTAACCAAAAGGTGACCAGCAATTTCGGCTCTTTCATTATCCGGTCTTAGATCAACGTGAATCTCACTACAAGGGCCGCAAGGACCCGTATCCCCCATTTCCCAAAAATTATCTTTTTTTGAACCAAGTACTATATGTTCTTCAGCGACAATTTTGCGCCATTCTTGCAAAGCAATTTCAGAAGGAGGCAAGCCTTCCTGTGCATCACCCTCAAACACAGTTACATAAAGGCGTGAAGGGTCTAACTTAAATACTTCTGTAAGTAACTCCCAACTCCAGGCAATGGCTTCGGCTTTGAAATAATCGCCAAACGACCAATTGCCTAACATTTCAAACATCGTATGGTGATAAGTATCTACCCCCACCTCTTCAAGGTCATTATGTTTCCCACTGACTCTTAAGCATTTCTGACTATTTGCAACGCGTTTGTATTTCGCGTTGGCATTACCCAGAAAAATATCTTTAAACTGGTTCATCCCTGCATTGGTAAACATCAGGGTGGGGTCATCCTTAATGACCATCGGTGCTGAAGGAACGATATGGTGTTCTTTAGATTTGAAAAATTCTAGAAATGCCTCTCTGATTTGGTTTGCGTTCATAAATTTGGGATAGCCTAAGCGTGCCAAAATTAATAAAACCAAGGCTATATACTAAAAGGCAGCATTATTCGTTCAAAGGCTTAATTTTGTACCAAATAACGCTTATGGCAAAAGTAAAATATCAGTTCAACACCAAGTCATTATCGTACGAGCGGATTCGTTTAGGTGCTAAAGAGCGTATGCTTCGGTTTTTGTCGTTTGCCGCAACCGGACTTGTATTCGCAACGCTCGGGGTTGTGGTGGCCTATAATACCATTGATTCACCAAGAGAAAAGCAATTAGAGAGAGAGCTTGACCAGATGAAAATGGAGTACGATTTGGTAAACCAGCGTTTAAACCAGATGGGCTCAGTTCTTGAAAATCTGCGCGATCGCGACGACAATATATACCGGGTAGTTTTTGAAGCAGAGCCTATTCCGGATGAAGTACGACAGGCAGGTTTTGGGGGGGTAAACCGCTATTCGAAATACAAAAACATGGAAAACGCCGAAATGGTTGTTTCTACCCTGAGCAAGGCCGACCGGCTGGCAAAACAAATTGTTATTCAAAGTAAATCTTACGATGACATTTTCCAGATGGTGCGTAACAAAGCCACTATGCTTGCCTGCATCCCTGCCATTCAACCTGTAAATAACAAAGACTTGCGCCGGATGGCTTCAGGATATGGTTACCGTACAGACCCCATTTACAAAACTACCAAGTTTCATGCAGGCATGGACTTTGCAGCGCCCAATGGCACCGAAATATATGCTACTGGCGACGGGAGTGTATTAAGAGCTGATGCTGATGCATCTGGTTATGGTAACCACGTACGAATTAATCATGGATATGGATATATAACCCTTTATGGCCACATGAGTAAAATTAAGGTACGCCCGGGGCAAAAAGTAAAACGAGGCGATATAATCGGATATATTGGTAACACAGGTAAATCAGTCGGTCCTCATTTACATTATGAAGTACATAAAAACGGACAACCAATCAATCCGGTCAATTTTTATTACAATGATTTAAGTCCGGAAGAGTATGAAAAGATGCTTGAATTATCCGGCACTGAAAACCAGGCATTTGATTAATCTTCTTTGCCATTACTGCCAATAGCCAGAATACCCGTTTTGTATTTATTTGCTGAGATACCAATGAGTAGTATTGATTCATTGCTGATTTGACAGCTTGCCCTTGGAAGCATCGGAAACTTATTCCGCTTTTCTGTTGATAGCGCATCTCTGGTATAATTACCATTACTTTTCATCGTCACAAGTACCGGAACCGCACGTTCAACATTGTTCATCACAGCAACTTTTCTGGCATCATTCTTTGCTGTATTTGCCTGATTATCGTTGAACACAAAATATATCTGGTCTTTATTTTGCGCAAACACATACGATGAAAACCGGCCTCCATCATTTGCCGTTTCCTGAAATTTCGGAATATCGGCCGACCAGATAACCTGCCCTTGCCGGCTCATGTTAATTACAGCTATGCTATTAAAGTTATATATGTAATTACAGTTCATCATGCCGGTACGGTAGTCCTGATAACAAATTTCATCAATTAAAAATTGTTCAGCAACTAGGGCATAACCAGAATCACCAAACTGAATAAAATGATCAAGCTTAAAATCAGGTAATTCCATATTGTCCCTTCCACGACTACCAATTCCTAAACTTGTCTTGAAAGAACCATCAAAAATGCTCAGTTTTTTCTCAACTACCCCACCTGCATTCCGGTCAATTTTCATAAAAAATACCCCTTCGGTCTGGCGGGCCACATTACTTGCATAAAAGCCTGAAAAAGTAATCTGACCATTTGCTTCCGGAATAAACCGAATATCTACAATACGGTGTTCTGGCAACACTATTTCGTAATCTTCTACCTCAGATGAATCTCCTGTAAATGTTACCAGACTGTATCTGTAAGATGCCTGTTCTTTGTTTCTGGCCTTTTTCTCCTGTGTTTCAAGACGGACTAATAAATAAACACGACCGCTGGCATCAACTTTGGCGCTATGTACGCTAAATTTATTGCCGGCGTATGGAAACTCAATACTCCTGTTCAGGGTACTCTGAAGCTGCTCGTTAAATAAGATAAACTGAATTTTCTCCCTTTCGAATTTATCCCAGCGTTCTGAAAAGAAGGCAAGCATGGTGGAAGAATCTGCTGAATGCACAAAATTCAACCCTTCTACCATGCTTTTACGGGTAGCACCAAATTCTGCAATTTTTGTTTCTTTCCCTTCCGGCTCCCCCTCCAGATTGTAAGGCCGGCCATACAATTCAATCTTATCACGTGTTTTATTAAAGTATGTGGCAAACAGCACCGGATGCGAACCAATTTTTTCCAACACCTGGTATTCAAGTGATTTATCTCCTTTTGAGGTTTCCAACTGAATCGGCCGGTTAAATTGTGGTAGTACCGTCAGATTATCAAGTCGCTGTATAAACGTTTTGCCTGGTGAAAAAAGGCGATCACTTGTACGACTTTGCATTAAAATTCCTTCGTCCCAGTTGCCAATTACTTTAAAGCTTGCGGAACTTCCAGGCTTAAATACTTCTCCCCCCCATCGAATCTGTGCTTGGGCTTCAAGCTGTGAATGAAGCGTTGGCATTAGTATCAACAACAAACCACCAATTATGGTAGTCGCACCCACTATTTGATTTTTTATTGTTTGAATCATCTTAATTTTTTCTTGCGTAGCTCAGAGAGTGCTTCAAAATCTCTCCGATAGAACAGACCTATTCCCTGTGTATAAGGCACCCCATTGTACACTAAAAGATGTTGGTTTGAACGGTTAAAGACACGTATTCTTATGGTACCATCAGGATTTAATTTTGCTTCAATGTTAAATTCTCCCACGAGGTTGCTGGTATTTTGAACTGCGCTTTGAGGAATACCGGCAGTACCGAAGTTGCCATCAATCATTACCCTGTCGCCAAGAAGTTGTGTTGACCACATCAAGCGCAATTCTTCAGTATTGGTAGCATCACCCTGTTTGTAATTCACCCCAAGCTTCACATCATCACTCAGCGCACCCAACATATTTGAAAGCTGCCCTGAGATCAATTCACTGGCGTTCACCCCACCTAATCCGGCAATTTCATTGGCTCCTCCCTGGTTTGGCCAAAAATTACCCAGCATAATCAGTGCAAAAACCTGGCGATTTAACTCATCGTCACTTGCAATTTGTGAACGCAATAGATTTCTGGTTGCTTCATCTGCATTAGGCAATTGAATGTCGAACTTCACGGTAGGCTTCATCAACTTATCACTTAGATTCATGACCGCATATACGTCAATCATGCGTTTGACTGTGGCACTTGAATCAATATTTTTCACAAGATTGTAAAGTGAAGTACGCACTTTATACAGTGCTGTAAGGTTAATATCTGCATCATAAGGGTCGCCTTTGAAACTGATAGTTCCACCCGGTTGAAGTGTAAAGGGTTTTGAAACTACCAGATTAAATTGATAATCACCGCTTGTAATTGTATAATCGCCAAACATATTAAAAGCACCTGCCTCCGTTACTTCCATGTGTAAATCAGCAGTACCTACCCCCCGAATCATATCACCGGTTTGAGGGTCAAAAATTAAAATCACATCGGCATCATTACTGATATTCAGGTTGAAATTCAACTCATATCCGGTATGGTTTATCAAATTGGCCTTTTTCCGGATGCGATTCGTCGTTTGCCCTGTTTTTTCGAAAGTGATAAAATCCTGACTACTTACCTCACCTGCATCAAATAAAGGAAGATAAAACTCGGTACCTTTTTCTGTTTTTGCGGTAATATCCATAACAATATTTTCTATGGGGCCATGTGCCCTGAAGCTACCGCTGGCAAAGGCTGTGCCATAGAATAAATCACTTTGAGTTTCATTGGTATTCAGTGCATGTATGCGTTTTGATTGCAATTTTATGTCGAAATTAAGATCGTTAAAATGGCGGTGATTGAGCTTAAAATCCAATAGGGCAGTGTTTCCAAACTGGTCATTTACCAGAATATTTTTGGCAGTGATTTGATTTTTCTCGAGTATAAATTCATGGGTAAATGAATAGGTAGTATTCAACAGGTCAACTGTCAGGGCTGTTCTTTTCAGGTTGATACTTCCTTCTGCCTGTGGTTCTGAGGGGCTTCCCGAAAGATGGATTTTCCCATCTGCATAGCCATCCACGATATTAGAAAAGATATCCTTCAGGTAACGTTCAAAGAGCTCAACTTTTAGGTTATTGAGACTGATATCCAAATCGAGGCTATTTTTATCTCTTTCCGGATAAATGCCCCCTTTGAATGCCATTCGTGGTACATTTGCTGCCGTAAGTGCCCCTTCAAGGTTAATACGTTTTTCAGCCGGAATCCAGGTACTTGCCAGTAATCCATCACCAAAGAAATCTCCGTTCAGGCTAATAGACTGAAATTTCAGGTTACTTTTAAAATAGGGTTCACCTTTCAGGCCGCCAAGAGAAATTATACCAAAGGCTTTTCCCTGAAGGTTAATTCCGGCAGATAGCAATAATGGGTTTATATTACTTATATTGAAACGATCGAGTACCACATCAAGTTCATCCTGTGGTCTGTTTCCGATTACCCCGTCAATTCTGATAAATTCATCCAGATGCGAAAACGATAGATTTTCGAAGGTGTATGCCGCTGTATCAATTGCAACAAAGTTACCTTCATTAACCTGCCATAGTGAATCTCCCATAAGAATCAACGAAGGCAGTACCTCTAACCTGGCCGACTTGCCTTGAAATGCAAGCCTGAGATTTAGTTGCGCATCAGGCTTGCTCAGTATATTTCTTGATGCCCATTGCAGGTTTATGTCTGCATCACCGCTATCAGCCTTGATTTCAGAGCGGATGTGTTTAATTTTCAGGCTGTCAGTAAGCTGTAAAGTCTGGGTATTCAGTATTGCTGTTAATTTTTTTCCGGATGTATTCACATCAAAATCAAAAGCATCAAAGCCTAGCTCAGCAACGTGCATTTGTGGAATCTCGGCCTGAAAACGAATTAACTCTCTTGAAGAAGAATAGCTCAGGTTGAGCTCCCCGCCTTTGTTTACCTGTATTGAGGGTACAAATAATGCCGAAAGCAGCCGTGTATCTTTCAGCTTAACAAAGGCGGTAATTTCCTGTGCTGCCTTTGTAGTATTGTCACCTGCAATTGCAAACCAGTCGGGCAAGGCCTGATTGAGGGTTTTTGCAAATGCCGGAAGAATATCCTGAACAGCAATAGAACCATGAATGCCGGCGTCAAACATATTGCTGTAAAATTCAATATCCCGGTTGTTTTGATCGCCCTCAAGTTCTAACAGAAGATCATCAATGTTATAGCGGCCTTTGCCATATTTAACCAATGCTTCGCTGATTTCCAGGTGACCGGTAAGATTATCAATATGCTCACCTTCTAAGTCTGCTATCAATTCAGCTGACACAGTCATTAGTGAATCGGTTTTCCACAAGCCCAAAGCAGCCGGGTCGGCATTTCCCACCGAAGCATTCATCTGCAATGAAGGCCTCTTCAAACCTAAATTGGCACTCAGATTGGCTTCTATTTTCAAGTGCTGATCGGCAACTTTCACACGACCTTTATAGCGCTTACCATCAGCAGTACCGTCAAATGTCAAGAACTGGTAATTGTAGCCATTCAATGAAAGTGAACTAATTTCGGAGCTGAATTTTGCATTCAAAGTATTGGGGTCAAGCCCTTCGCCTTCTACTTCTATGTTGAAAGCTGCTCTGCCAAATAAGTCTTCGCGCTTGGTTATCAGGCCAATATCCAGGCCTTGTTCTGACTGCAGCCCCCCCCTGTAAGTATATTTTTGAGTTTGTGGCTTGTACTTCACAAATAAATTGGTAATCAACTCGCCTGGCTTGCAAAACAAGCGACCATTGAGGTGAAAATCTGTAAGTAGCCCCTCCAATTGGCCGTTGAAGCTAATTTTCTGCAATCGGTGAACCTCATCCGGAAGGTTTATTTTCTCTCCACCAGAAAAGGGATATTCAGGGATTCGTTCAAGGTCATTCGCAGTAGTTGTAAAATTGCGTACTGAAAACCTAAAGTAGGTACTATCGGTATTAGGTAAGCCTTTCATGCGGAAGTTTCCGGCATATTCAGTATTATTTCCCGTTTGCAGGAGTACATTTTTCCCGGAAAGGTCGTCAACGGTGCCTTTAAAGTTTCCACTAAGTTGCAGCACCTGATCAAGGCCAATGAGTTCGGGACCAAAAAATGCCAGGTCGCGGGTATGAATTTTTGATTCCTTGATTTTTCCCCGCATTTGTACCAATGGGATGAAGTCACTTAAATCATCGTAGCTGTCGTAATCAAAATGCACCTTTCCATTAAGACTGCTTAAAGGGGTTTGCAGGTTCAGGCTGGCAAAGTCCATCATCGTATAACTGATGATAAAATCGGTATCCATCCGGCGTATAACAAAACCATTCGGATCATTGCACTGTAAATTGCGCAACTCTCCTGAAAGTGAATCATTGACAATCATAAAGCGCTTCAACGAAGCATTGATATCGCGGATTCTAATCAGGTTTTGGTCAAACCCTTGTACTGTATCATGAATACTGTCGCGGTATTCGTAAGTAAAATCAACATGGTCAAGGTCTAACTTCCAAAAAAATATTTCAGGCGGCTTTGGCCGTACTTTCTTGGTGGTATCTCTTGGCCCATTTATAAAATCAAGTAAAAACTGGATATTAAGGTCTTCTTCTCCTGCAAACTGACGTACATTAAACTGACCGTTTTTCAACTTCACTTCATCAAAACTGAAATGCGTAAATCCAAGGAAAATATCATCCAGATTCACGTGCATTTCTTCGACATAAAGCAGGGTGTCCTTGTGCAGATCTTCAAGATACACCCCCTCTATTTGAGCACGGTCGAGAAATCGAATATTCACTGAGCGAATGCGAACCGGAACGCCCATCGCCGTTGAGAGCTGTTGAGCAACTTTTTCAGCAATATATGTTTGCACCTGACTACTTTGCAAAGCAATCAATGCTCCAAACAATACCAGCAGTATGGTGAGCAGAAAAATTCCTGTTATTTTGCGAAGCTGTTTGATACGTTCAGAATTCAGAGTATTTATGTCAGAGCCGAAATATATTTTAGGTATTGAATCTTCATGTGATGATACGGCGGCTGCTGTAATTGCAAACGACAAAATCCTTGCCAGTGTTGTAGCCACTCAAGACATTCACAGTCATTGGGGTGGTGTTGTGCCTGAGTTGGCCTCCAGAGCACATCAGCAGAAAATCGTACCGGTTGTTCATGCAGCATTGTCAGAAGCAAAAATAAAGAAAGAGCAACTACATGCCGTAGCCTATACAAGAGGGCCAGGACTTTTAGGTTCATTGCTTGTTGGAGGTGCATTTGCGAGAGGATTTGCCAGTGCATTGGGCATCCCTGCTATTGCGGTAAATCACATGCAGGCGCATATTCTGGCACATTTCATCTCAGGCGAGCGGCCTGCCCCTGTATTCCCGTTTTTGTGTTTGACAGTTTCCGGCGGGCATACGCAAATTGTAAGGGTTAACAGTACATTCGATATGGTCTTGCTTGGTGAAACTACCGATGATGCCGCCGGAGAAGCATTTGACAAGATTGCGAAGATGCTGGGCCTCCCCTATCCCGGCGGGCATTTGATTGATAAGTTAGCCCGCAATGGAGCAGCTGAGCGCTTTGGTTTTCCTGAACCACGTGTGCCGGGGTTTGACTACAGCTTTAGTGGCTTAAAGACTTCGGTTATGAATTTTCTTAGAAATGCCACCAGGGAGCAGCCTGGTTTTATTGAAGATAACATGGCTGATATCTGCGCATCTGTTCAGGAGCGTATTGTGAGTATTTTACTGCGTAAATTCAAGGCTGCTGCTGATGCACAACAAATCACGCAGCTTGCCATTTCAGGGGGTGTTTCGGCAAATAGTCGTC
The DNA here is from genome assembly GCA_019695235.1 of Bacteroidia bacterium. Taxonomy (GTDB): domain Bacteria; phylum Bacteroidota; class Bacteroidia; order M30B66; family M30B66; genus JAIBAI01. The sequence continues at coordinate 38,161 of JAIBAI010000019.1, forward strand.
TTAGGGCAGGCCTTGAAGCGCTTGCAGCAGAAGGCTATTCAGTTTTTATTCCACCCTTTGAGTATTGCACAGACAATGCCGCCATGATTGCTGTAACTGGCTGGTTAAGTCTTAAAGAAGGACATTGGAAGCACAGTGAAACGGCCATATCGGCACGACTTGGGCTTCAGGATTTATGATTTCCCTTAGAACTCAATTGGCAAGGTAAGCGTTTGGGTATCTCTGATAACTGTCACACTAGTTTTTTGCCCCTTCTCAAATTTCCCAAGTGCCTCCATATAGGTCTGTATGTCTTTAACTACATGCTCTCCGATACGTACAATCACATCTCCATCTTTCATACCTGCTTTTGCACCCGGCTTACCATCAAGAATTGCTTCAGCTTTCAGTCCGTTTTCTGAATTGGCATACGAAGGCATAATACCCAGGCTCACTTTAAATGAAGCTCTTGAGCCTTGTGAGGCGTTGCGGGTTTTTAAAAATGTCAGTTTTTCGTCCGGAAGTTTTTCTATCAGTCCTGCTATGACCATCAACACGGCTTCAATGCCTCTGCTGTTGATTTTCTCAACATCATCAGAGGGTTTGTGATAATCAGCATGTGAACCAGTGAAAAAGTGTAGTGCCGGAATATTTTTCTTATAGAATGAAGCGTGGTCTGATGGCCCTAAGCCTGAAGAATCTGTTTTTATTTCCATCGCCGCTGATGAGAATGAACGAAGCAGGTTCTCCCAAACAGCTGCTGTACCTGAGCCAGAAACGGTAAGTTGGGGCTTTGCCGGATTCAATCGCCCGATCATATCCATGTTAATCATGCAATTTACCTTAGCAAGATCAATAGAAGGATGCTGCACAAACCAGTCAGAGCCCAGCAGACCAAGCTCTTCACCGGAGAAGGCAACAAAGAGGATGTTAAACCTTTCGCGCTCAGCGTTTTTAGCAAAATACCTGGCTAATTCAATTAAACCTGCAACCCCTGAGGCATTGTCATCAGCACCGTTGTGAATCTTCCCCTTTGCAGCAGGGTCAAGCGAATGGCCGTCTTCTCCTTCACCTAAATGGTCATAATGGGCACCAATGATGATAGTCAAAGGCGCATTGTTGTCGAGCCAAGCAATTACGTTATTTGCCTTACCTACCCTTGCTTCCGCCCCATGAGATTCAGTTTTAAAATCAAACGCTTGTTTCCAGTTGTTATCACCGGCAAGAGGCTTTAATCCGAAAGCTTTGAACTGGCTGATGATATAATTGGCTGCCATTGTCTCCCCCTCGCTTCCGGTGGCCCTTCCGCGCATGCTATCATGTGCAAGCGCACTTACATGCTGGTTGATTTTTGATATTGCAAACCAATCGTTTTGTGCGTTTAAGTGCAATGAAGCCCCCATCGAGAGGGCAACTCCGAGTAGTTTTAAAAAATGTTTAGTCATAGGTAATATTATAGCAACAGGCTGTTTACAGGCGTATAGTCTTTGCGCAGGTATCACCAGGTTTTGTGCTTAATTTGTTGGCGTAACAGTTGAATCTGCACTAATCTGATTGTGCTTTTCTTCAACAATACGCAAGGCTTCCTCAGGGGTCATCCCTAAAAAAGTGATTGAGTATTGTGCATCTGCTGCCAGGGCATGGTTTGGATACTTTTCGATGAATTCGCGGTAGATTTCACCTGCTTTAACGTCATCATTCAGCTTCTCGTCATAGATAAATGCTTTATTGAAGAGCACTTCTGCGGCTTTATCGCTTTTCGGGAACTTGCTGATAAGTAAATCAGCTGATTTAATTGCACGGTCGTACCAGCCTAATTTTTGGTTTTGTTCAAATGCCTTATATAGAAATACCGGAGCTAAGCTATCATCCGGAAAACGCTCAGCAAAATCGTTGTACAGAATTTCCAAATCATAAACCAGCGGACCTTGTTGAGCAGGGTTTTTCTCATTTTCAAGCCGGAGTTCAATGTCCTTAATTTTATCTACTGAAGCCTCACGCCCTTTACCACACGCAGAGAAAAGCAATGAAACGGCGATTAATCCTGAGAAGAAGTTACGAATCATAGGAAGTGCAAATAATAATTGGTGGTAAAAATAGAAAAAGCCTTTTACTTTCGCATCAAAGGAAACTTCATTCTGTAATCAACCTTCACATTTCCCTTTGAAACATGTTGCAGTTTTGAGCGAAGTAGGGCTTTTCGTAGCTGACTGATTCTGTCAGTGAACAACACCCCTTCTATGTGGTCGTACTCATGTTGAATGATACGAGCAAGCAGCCCGGAAAATTCTTCCTCGTGGGTTTGAAAATTTTCATCCTGGTATTGAAGCTTAATAAGTGGTTTTCGCTCAACATCTTCACGTATAGTTGGGATACTCAGGCAGCCTTCATTAAACTTCCATGGGGTACCTGACTCTTCAAGCATTTGGGCATTAATAAAAGCTTTTTTATATCCTTTCAGCGCTGGTTCGTCTTCTGCAAAGGGAGTAGCATCTACGATAAACAAACGAAGTGATTCACCAACCTGGGGTGCAGCGAGTCCTACACCATGTGCCTGATACATGGTATCGAACATATTGTCTATCAATGTCTTAAGTGATGGATGTTCGGGTAAAATCTCTGCCGCCTTCTTTTTCAGAACCGGGGTGCCATACGCAACAATTGGTAAAATCATTTGGCAAAATTAGGAATTCAGCCCGGATTGGCACTCATGTAATCTTGCAGGATAATTACTGCACTTATTGTATCAAGCTTCTTTTTGTCTTGTCTTTGCTTTTTTGAAGCCCCGGCAGTTATCAAGGTTTGTTTAGCTATAAGGCTCGTAAAGCGTTCATCCTGGCGAACAATTTTTTTGTCCGGATACTTTTTAGTGATAAAACGTACAAAGTTTTCAAGTGCTTCTGCCGGACCGCTTGCCTGGCCATTCATCCGTTTAGGTTCGCCTACAACGATAGTGTCTACCGGTTCTTTGGTGAAATAATTTTCGAGCCAACTATGAAGGTATTGACCTTCTATAGTTTCAAGGGGCGTGGCAATCATTCTCCCCCGGTCTGACACTGCAATTCCGGTTCGTTTGGTACCAAAATCTATCGCAAGTATCCGCGCCATCAATCAGGTTTTACAGCTTTTACAAAGCGTGATTTCCCTGCAAGGTCAGCAATAACTTCAACAGATGCAAAACCTGCTTGCTTAAAAAGTGAGGCTACCTGATGTGCAAAGTGCTCATGACATTCAAGTATTAACCCTCCATTCGGTTCGAGGAGTTGTTCGGCATGGTCACGAATGGCTTTGTAAAACAACAATGGGTCGTCATTACCTACAAACAATGCTTCATGTGGTTCAAAAGCGGTTACATGAAGCGCCATACCTGATGCTTCATCTTGTGGGATATAGGGTGGATTTGAAAGTATCCAATTGAATTTTGGCAAATCTTCAGGGAAATTCTTAAGTACATCTGCCTGAAAGAAATTTACCTGCAGTTTGTTCATCTCTGCATTGCCTTTGGCAACTTTCAAAGCCTCTGTAGAAATATCTGTAGCCCAGACCCTTGTTTGCTGACAGTAATAGGCCACTGCTAAGGCAATACAGCCTGAGCCGGTACATAAATCAAGTATGCGCCCTCCCGGTGCAGGTTGTGCCTCTATCAACAAATTCACTAATTCTTCCGTCTCCGGCCTTGGAATTAAAACATGGCTATTTACATGAAGTTTAAGGTCCATAAACCAGACCTCTTCTGTAATATATTGAAGTGGAACATGCTTTTTCAGCATTTCAAGAGCTTTCAAATAATCCGAAAGCACTTCATCGCTGATTTGTTTATCAGCAAACAGATGTAGGGTAATTAGCGACAGTTGTTCATAGTGTGCTGCAAGAGCACGTATAATTGCACGTATTTCCTCCGGTGGGTAATAAGTTGACAATTCATCCCTGAACAACTGGTTCAATTCATCATATCTCATGCCAATACCAATTCGTAACTAATTGGCCAAAAATACAGGGAGTTTTACCTGAATATGCATTCCGATCTCATGAAATTTTTTCAGCCAGTTGGCTGCATCCTGTTCTTCTTTGAAATATGTTTGAAAGTAATCACGGTTGTAGCGACTACCTTTTCTGAAATATTCATTCTGAAACTCCCATAGGTCTAGTTCAATGTCCAGTTGATTCATCACATCAAAGATGCGTATCAGCGTATCAATGGTTCTTAATGTTTGCTCATTGGGTTCGAGCAAACGCATTTGCTGGTACAATTTAGTACTTGCGGCAAAGCTTATAGCTGTTTTATCAAGATCAACCTTCCAGCGAATAGCATCATTTGCCAGCTTTTCAAGACGGGAAGGGTACATATTACCGTTTTCAAAGAAATGCCGGATATCGCTGTTTATCACATTTTCAAGGTTTTTAATCAGTACTTGGGGTACTGGAATTGAAGCACCATCCATTACCGATAAAATATTGTAATTCTGATAATATATCCGCCTGAATGCTTCCTCTGCCGCCTGCACGTCTTTATTGATAATCAAGCGGATAACCTTGCGCTGTTCATCCTTGAACAAATTCCACAAAGAGAATTTATCTGGGCCGAAAAAGGTCTGCATGACCCCTATAACATCTGCAACCTGGCTATCGGTAAAGGCTTTGGTGATTTCTTTTTTCATATTGAAAAATTCATCTTCCTCCATGTGGCCTGTTGAATTTCCGATAATATGATGTTCGCCTAACCAAAGTACAGCAAAGAAGAAGGTTCTGACGCTTTGAGTAACAAGTGAGTGGATATGCGTTTTACCTGTTGCCAATCTGAATGAACCCGCCTCAATGCGTTCATAGTACTCACTTTCAGCCCGGTAATTACAGATTGTTAAAGTTTCAGGGAAGTCTTCGAATAAACTGGCCACCGCATAATGAGAACCAACACGTGAAAGTGTAAGCCTTGAAGGTTGCACAAAATGCTTATGAATCACTTCCCCGTCAGGATATTCAGGTACATTGCCCACAGCTTTTGCAATTCGCTGCAAGAACTCCTGTTCAAGGCGGTGGTTGGTTTCGCTTTCGGTGAGTTGAATTGCCCGGTCGGCATATTGCAAAACCTGCGTTGTTTCTATGCCTGAAATATCGTCGAAGAACCAGGCGCATGAAGTGTACATCAACAGGGCATGTCTTTGTAACTCAAGCATGCGGAGTATGTGGGTTCTCTCAGCCGGGGTCAGATTTGCGGTGCAATAGGTTTCTAAAAACGCATTTACCGTTTGTTCATTCCGGTTAAGGAGTACTGTTATGTAGGCATCACGGAGCAGCCAGGGTTGATTGCAAAAGCGCAGAATTTCTTCTTCATATACCAGGTATAATTTATCGCGAAGCCAATCAAGGGTTTCTCTTAATGGTGCCCGCCATTTCTGGTGCCAGCCAGGGTTCATACCTGAATTACAGCCACAATTGTTTCGCCAGCGTTCTACACCATGCACACAACTCCATGAGCTGTTCTGGTGTATTTCCACCTCCCATTCTGGTGTATTTTTACTCAGGTATTCGGCATAATTTGTAAGGTGTATCTCCGGATTTTTATCAATCAGTTCAAGACAATACGCCAGTGCCATATCGCCGTGACGGTGGTGATGGCCATAACTTTCACCATCTGTTGCCACGTGCATTAGTTGATTTTCAGTGTACTCGCTGTTAAATCCTGCAATCAATTGATTTGCAAGTTTCCCGCCATCTGCAAGGATGCCTTTAAATGCAATGTCTTGCGAAACGGCTCCGTTGTAAAAGAACAAGACAATAGTTTTGCCAGATGGTAGCTTATAGCTGTAAGGCCGGTGGGTGGGTATATTTTCGCCGGCCACTTCCTGCCAGCTGTCTGTACCAATACGTTTTATTGCCTTTGCCTGCCTTGGAGCGAGAAGGGTGAAAGTAAGCCCTTGCTCTGCTAATACTTCAAGCGTTTCTGTGTCAACTGCCGTTTCTGCGAGCCACATTCCTTCCGGTTTACGGCCAAAGCGATAAGTGAAATCCTGAATTCCCCATTTTACCTGCGTTTCTTTATCACGCCTGCTGGCAAGTGGCATAATAATATGGTTGTACACCTGCGCCATTGCATTGCCATGGCCTGAGAAACGTTCGATGCTTTCCTTATCTGCCTGAAGAATAGCCTTGTAGGCTTCCGGCGCATTTCGTTCCATCCAGTGCAACAAAGTTGGCCCGAAGTTGAAACTGATACGTGAGTAATTGTTTAAAATATTGATAATACTTCGCTCCTTATCCAACACCCTTGATGCCCCATTTGGGCCATAACATTCATAAGAGATACGCTCATTCCAATCGTGAAATGGCCATGCAGAATCTTGTTGTTCAATTACTTCCAGCCAGGCATTTTCACGGGGAGGCTGATAGAAATGCCCGTGAATACATACAAACTTGTTCATAGAGAGCACCTTCTTTGCAATTGCCGAAGCAGCGCATCGAATGGGCAATGATAACGAAAAACCAATTATTGTCAGAATGACACTTTCAACTTTGTTTAACAGGTACTGTTTACAACCTGCTCAAGCGCATGGTAGCGCATCAAGGTGCACAATTTTCATCATTAATAATTTTTCTTCACAAAGAAAAAGGTACCATTCTCGTCGTCAAGGCCTTTGATTTTTCCAAACTTGGGTGTTTGTTTTTGATTTTGCTTCACAATTCCAAGCACCTTTTGTGCAACATATTCTATTGATACACAGTTATTAGGGTTGTTGTTAAGGGTATTAGCAAAGGCTTGCGTAAACAAGCTATTATCACTGCTTAATTCTCTGTTTGAAGAGGTAAGTACCTGGGCCGACTTAAACTTTGTTACGTTCCAGTCGTCACATGCTTTGTTTTGAATTTCATCATCACGCATGGCCATGTAAAATGCCGGACCTGATTCGCATGCATCTGACACCACCAGAATGTGTTTCAACAATGTGTATGATTGAATGGCAGCCCTGAGGTTGTTAACATTGTAATAAGTAAATTCTTCGTAGGTATCTCCATCTACAGGAATCCAGTAGCCGGTTTCATTCAGAAACTTTCCATGGCCGGCATACCAGATGATTAAAGATTTTACTCTGTTTTTCTGAACCTGATCGCGCAGGTCAATAGTAAAAAAACGATCAAGTTGAGACTTTGTCATGTCTTTACGATGAATCACATTGTCAATTTTGTATCCAGCCAAAGCTGCTTTCATGTCGGTTACATCTTTTTGAGGTCCTTCCAGGCGTTGCAGGTTTTTATAGTTTGAATTTTCAATAAATACCACCCAGGTTGTGCCCATAGGATTAGAATTGGAGGTGTCTTCACGTACCACTTTATATTTGAGAACACTAGTGTTTCCGGTCTGATCAGTAACTTTTACAGTCATCGTATCCTTTGTGCCGATTGCAACCAGTGCTTGAAATGCCGGGTCTTTCTGATCTAAAGGAAAACTTGCAGCTGACTCATTCACAATGATTGACTGGATGAGACTGGCGTCGCGCACCTTACCTTCTACCATCAGCATCGGCCTGTTTTCAATATAAATTGTATTTCCTTCAAGTGATTGGAGGGGTCTGGTGAGTCTAACTTTGGGAGCATCTGTTTCGGTGCGAATAATTTTCCAGCTTAATATCCGGGTATTCAGGTAGATATCTGTAACCCTTATTTGCAGGCTGTCTCTGCCAGTGGGATTAAAACTAAATCTGATAAGTGGATTTTTAACTTCTTCATCTACCGATATACTTTTACCTCCGGCAATAAATGATTTAATTCCGCTTGCATCATTGATTTGCACCTCCATTTCAATGCTATCCGCATCTGCACGAATTATCAGCTCTTGTTTTACCCCGGCTGGTTTCATGATAAAAGCCTCCGGTTTTACAGCTTCCACATTGGCTTCATATTGGCGTGTCCGGGCTTCGAGCAGGCTTTTTTTCAATTCGCTGTCATTTGGCCTTAATGCAAGTGCTAACTGATAATCACGTACTGCTTCGTTGAACATGCCACTGCTCTGTTCGCATCCCGCTTTTGCTGCGATGGCCAAGCCGTGCTTACTGTTTAACAAAATAGCCTGATTCAGGTCGCTTATTGCAGCAGCATATTGCCCTAATTTTTGATTGACGATACCACGTAAGTAAAACGCTTCCGGGTTTTTAGGCTGCAACGAAATTGAACTATTCAAATCATTGGTAGCATTTACGAAGTCGGCGGTTTCAATTCTAACAGCAGCCCTGCGATTGAGTAAACCAAAATCATCAGGTGCTACCCGGATAGCTTCATTGTATAGTTTCAATGCCTGGTCATGTTTTAAAAGCTTTGTTTTCACCGAGGCAAGGCTCCCAAAAAAGTTCTTCAAAAGCAAAGGATTGCGCTTGTACTCTTTGTTATTTACTGCCAGCGACAATGCTTTCGCGTAGCCACTCTCCGCTAATGCAAGGTTTCCTATACTGTCGGCAGCAAGGCCCATTATAAATGCACAACGTTCTTCGTCTTTAAAGGTACTCAAACATTGTTCAGCTAACTTATATGCCTGTTCATAGGCTTTAAGGTTCATCAGGCACAGCGATTTTCCATAATAAGCCGGCAATGACTTTCCATTAAGCGCAAGGAGCCGCTCCCAGGTTTGAATAGCCTCTTTTAGTTCACCACTTAGCTGGTAGGTTTCAGCCAACTCAACAAGCATCCTTTCATTTTTGGATGATTTAAGCAGAGCGGCTTTATAGTCTTCAATTGCTTCCTGGTATTTGCCAAGTTCTTTTTCTGAACGTGCACGAAGATAGAATGCATCGTCATTGTCAGGCAATAAGTGAATAATCTGCGTGCAATGTTCTGAGCATTGCTGGTATTTACCCTCAGCAAAGAGTACCTGTGCCTCTTTGAATAATTTACGGGCTGATTGTGCAAAATCTGCCTGAGGTAATAAAGCTAAACAAATAAGTAAAAATGCTTCAAGTATTGGTTTCATATATAGCAAGTTCATGACCAATCAAAGTTAAACATTCTAACAATATTTGCTGTTTTAGAATGCATAAAATTTGTGATAATTGTACCAACTTATCAACAAATCATTTACCCTGCTACCTTGTCAGCGAGCCTGTTATTCTTTGGCAAAAAGCAGGCATGACCATCCATTTTCATTTGTAGCATTCAAAAGTTGTAGATTTTTATCTACAAAGAATGAAATCAGAGATGCCTCATCCTGGGCTAAGAATCCGCTGATTAGCAACCAGCCACCTGGCTTCAGATGGTGCAAATAAGCATCTGCTGTTTGAATTAAAACGTTGCGGTTGATATTGGCAAGAATGATATCATAGCCGCCGGTATCAGGCATTGCCTCTACTCCACCCTCGTAAACTGTGAAATCAACATGGTTTCTTTGGGCATTTTCTCTTGAGTTTTCAACTGCCCAGCTTTCTATGTCATTACCTGCAACATATTGAGCCTCTAACCTGGCTGCAAGTATACCCAACACCCCGGTACCGCAACCGTAATCCCACACCATTTTTCCGGCAAAATCAAGTTTTAACATCTGCCGGCACATCAATCGGGTAGTTTCATGGTGACCTGTACCAAACGACATTTTTGGTTCGATGATGAGTTGCAATGGCACATCTTGCATTGCTTCATGAAAAGGTGCTCTTATCCAGCAATTATCATCAATACAGATGGGTTCAAACTGGCTTTCCCAAACAGCATTCCAGTTTTGAGGCAGGTGCTTAATAAGCTCAGGAGAAGCTATCAGAGGGAACTTTGCTAAAGCTTGGCGCCAATGCTCCTCACTAAAGGTATCATCCTGAATAAATGCTGAAAAGCCCTCCTCACCTTCTGTAAAGCTTTCAAAGCCTATCTCTGCCAATTCTAAAGTGAGTAACTCTACAGTAATTGCGTCAGGAACTGGTAAAAAACGTGCTTCCAGATAAACACTCATGCGAAAGCCTTACAAATGGTTAAAAAATCAGCCGCTTTCAAAGATGCCCCGCCGATCAATCCACCATCAATGTTCTCCTGCGCAAACAACTCAGCAGCATTGGCAGCATTGCAACTTCCTCCGTACAAAAGGGAGATATCTGCACCAATCTGCCCAAACTGCTGTTTCAGTAAATTCCTGATAAACCGGTGTACCTCTTCTGCCTGGGCTGGACTTGCCGTTATGCCGGTACCGATTGCCCAAACTGGCTCGTAAGCAATAATGATGTTCGATGCCGGATTTTCAATAACTGTAGGCAGCCCTTCGGTAATCTGCCTTGTAATTACCTCCTCTACTCTACCTGCTTCCCGCTCTTCAAGGGTTTCGCCACAACAAAAAATTACTATTAAATTATTTTTCAGGGCCTGGCTTACTTTTTGTTGTATCGTCAGGTTGTCTTCACCGAAAATTGTACGTCTTTCACTGTGGCCTAAAATCACATATTTTGCACCTACAGAGGCAATCATTGAAGCAGCAATCTCACCTGTAAATGCGCCCTTTTCTGCGAATGAACAATTTTGGGCACCCAAGGCTATGGCTGAGCCTGCTGTGAGTTTCACCAGAGGGTCTAAAAACAGACTTGGCGGACAAAGAATAGCTTGAGCTTTCATCTGCTCAGCACCTTCAATTACAGTATTTGCCAGTGAGATGGCATCCTGTAAATCAGTATTCATTTTCCAGTTTCCGGCAACAATTTTCTTAGGTGGCATAGCATATTTTTCCGGCAAATATACTGCCTGAACTGGTTAAAAACCGACCGCCTGCTTCAATTGCTCTTCAGTTACAATGCCTGAATGCTGCCAGATAAGTTTCCCGTCTTTGTATAATTCAATATACGGTATAGCCCTGATACCCTTCTCAGTCATCAATGTTGGATTTTCATCCGCATCTATTTTGAGCAACATCAACTGCTCTTTACGTTCATCAGAGAACTTCTGTAAAATCGGGGCAATTTTACGGCACGGCCCACACCAAACCGCATGATAGTCAATCAAAACGTAGGCTTTACTTTGGGCTAAAGCTTGCAGCTCTGCCAAAGTCTTTCCTTTCTTTTGCAATGCCCCGGCAGCAGCTTCTACCGGAAGTCCGGCAGCTGTCCATTCTAAAATACCGCCTTTAAGGTTGTACACCTCTGTAAACCCTGCATCTTTAAGTCTGGAAGCAGCGCTGGCACTACGCCCACCACCAAGGCAGTAAACAAAAACCGGTTTTGATTTATCAAGTGTGGTGATTGATTCATTGAACGCAGGTTCATTGATGTCCATTAAAGTAGCCCCTTTCAGATGCCGCTCACGGAATTCTTTTTGGGTACGAACATCTATTAACTGAGCATCAGATTTTGATTTCATCAGTTGTTCGAACTCCACGGCTGAAATATCCTGCTTTTGCTGCGTACCTCCCTGACTTTGACATGAGGTATGTGAAATTGACAACAACAATACTAAACTAAGAACCAGAATACGCATAAGTGTTTTTTTTGGCAAATCTACATTATCATAGAAATTAGATACGTAACCTTGGTTACAAAAGAAGCATTTGTTTCCAATTGTATTTTATTGCATATCAGCACTTTACATCTTTTTCCAGAAAATTTTAACGCAACTGCTGCCCGGGGACAGCACCCGCTGCCCCGTGTTCAAGTTACC
>JAIBAI010000061.1 GCA_019695235.1 Bacteroidia bacterium
AAAGCAAAAGCTGACTCTATCGCTGCTGCTGCAAAAGCTGATTCTATCGCTGCTGCCGCTGCTGCTGACTCTGCTGCTGCCGCTCAGGCTGCTCAGGCTGCTGCTGATTCTGCTGCTGCTAAAGCTGCTGCTGATTCTGCTGCTGCTGCCGCTGCAAAAGGTGGTAAGAAGTAATTGGTCTCTGACCAAAGCGAAAGTCCCGCCTCGTGCGGGATTTTTTTTTGCCCTAATGGCACTTATCGCAATTTTTCTTCGGCTTGCTGAAACGTTTAAAACCGCCAGCCAGATAAACAATTGCCACTACAAAGGCAAGAATGGTTAAAAGCAGTTGCATAGCTGGCAAAGTTAGTGAATTAAGCTATTTTTGCGCCGTTTCCTCTTATTGGATATGGTATTTGACAGCAAGAAAAAAAATCCGGACCTTTTAATTAAACTATACAGAGAACTACTTTTTCCCCGGATGATTGAGGAAAAAATGCTCAATCTGCTCAGACAGGGAAAAATCTCCAAATGGTTCTCAGGCATTGGGCAGGAAGCGATTTCGGTAGGAGCCGCATTGGCACTCGACCAAAACGACTATATCTTGCCTATGCACCGTAATTTGGGCATTTTCACCGGTCGTGGCATCCCTTTTGACCGCCTATTTGCACAATGGCAGGGCAAAGAAAGTGGCTTTTCAAAAGGCCGCGAACGCTCGTTCCACTTCGGCACACAGGACTATAAGATTATTGGGATGATTTCGCACCTGGGTCCACAAATGGGAGTGGCCGATGGTATCGCACTTGCCCATAAAATCAGGCAGGAAAAACAAATTACAGCCGTTTTCACCGGAGATGGCGGAAGCAGTGAAGGTGATTTTCACGAATCGTTGAATGTTGCCGCCGTATGGGATCTCCCGGTATTGTTTATCGTAGAAAACAATGGGTATGGCTTATCAACACCTTCATCTGAACAGTTCCGTTTTAAGTCATTTACCGACAAAGCGGCTGGCTATGGCATTCAGGCTCAAAGCATTGACGGAAACAACATCCTTGAAGTGTATGATGCCATTACTGCAATCCGTGCTGAAATCATTCGCAAACCAGGCCCCTGGCTTTTAGAATGTAACACCTTTCGCATGCGGGGACACGAAGAGGCATCCGGCACAAAATATGTACCCACTGAGTTGTTAGAAGCCTGGGCAAAAAAAGACCCTCTTCAGAATTACCGACAGTTTTTACTTGAAACCGGCCTGCTCACTGAGTCTTCAGACAATGGCATCCGGGAGGAATTTAAAACCATTATTGAAAAAGCAGTTCATCAGGTTTCAGAAGAACCAGCCCCAAAACCAGATACCGCAAAAGAACTTGGAGATGTTTACAAACCATTTGTACTAAATACCCCCAAACCCGATTTTTCACAGGCTACCGAAATGCGCTTCGTTGATGCAATTGCTCAGGCACTTGACCAGGCAATGGAACGCCACCCCGACCTGGTGCTGATGGGGCAGGATATTGCCGACTACGGTGGCGTATTTAAAGTGACCGATGGCTTATATAAAAAATTTGGAAAACAAAGGGTACGCAACACCCCTCTCTGCGAATCGGCTATTTTAGGCGCCGGCCTGGGCTTGTCAATTGCCGGAATGAAAGCCATGGTAGAAATGCAATTCGCTGATTTTGTAAGCGAAGGTATCACGCAGATAACCAACAACTTAGCAAAGAGCCACTATCGCTGGGGCCAACATGCCGATGTAGTGGTAAGAATGCCTACCGGTGCAGGCGTTGCAGCCGGCCCGTTCCACAGCCAGAGCAATGAGGCATGGTTTACCCACGTACCCGGCCTGAAAATATTCTATCCGGCATTTCCTGACGATGCAAAGGGGCTGCTACTCACTGCTTTTGAAGACCCGAACCCTGTAATGTTTTTCGAGCACAAAGCCCTGTACCGCAGCCTAACAGGCACAGTGCCATCCGGCTATTATGCCATCGAACCCGGTAAAGCTGCGCTGCGCGCTGAAGGCAATCAGGTAACAATAGTTACTTACGGTATGGGAGTACACTGGGCGCTGGCTTACCTGAAGAAAAATCCGGCAATAAGTGCAGATTTACTTGACCTGCGTACCTTGGTGCCATTCGATGAAGAAGCAATATACCGCTCTGTTCGCAAAACCGGAAAGGCAATTGTATTACATGAAGACACCCTCACCGGTGGCTTTGGCGGGGAAATTGCTGCACGAATTACCGAAAACTGTTTTGAATACCTTGATGCACCTGTAAGACGTTCAGCATCTATTGACACACCTGTGCCATTTCAGGCCGGACTTGAGAATAACTTCCTTGCTTCTGCCAGGTTCGAAGCACAAATTGAAGCATTGCTCAGTTACTAAGCAACATGGCCCCCCTGAAAAAAAAACGCAGGTCAGCTGGCCGACAGGCAAAAAATAGCCAGTTGCGAAAAATCGTCATTGCATTGGCGGCCCTATTCATCATAGCCCTGGCAAGTACTTTTTTCTATTTCTATAAACGTATCTTCAGTCCGAACCTGGTTTTAGAAACCGGAGAGTCAAGCTGGATTTATATTAAAAGTACAGATACCTTCGAAGATGTGGTAAATGAACTTAACAGCAAAAAAATGCTGCTTAATCAGGAGACCTTCATCTGGATGGCACGCTTCAGCGATTACGATAAGAAGGTAAAACCCGGCCGGTACCGTATTAAACCTGGAATGAATAACCGTGAACTGGTAAATTTACTCAAATCAGGGGCTCAGGAACCACTCCGCATTACCTTACAGGCATTGAGATACCCGGAACAAATTGCCGGAAAAATTGGCAATCTGCTTGAAGCAGATTCTGCCGAAATCATTGAGAAACTAAGCGACAAAACGTTTATTACGGCATTTGGCCTGAGTAAAGAAAGTGCTTTGGGTCTCTTTTTACCTGATACCTATACCTTTTACTGGAATACCCCCACAGACTCATTCCTGGTGTTTATGGGAAAGGTTTACAATGAATTCTGGACACCGGATCGCCGCAAACAAGCTGAAGACTTGAAATTAAACCGTAGAGAAGTCATTACCCTGGCTTCAATTGTACAGCAAGAATCAAACAAAGCAGAGGAATGGCCTATCATCGCCGGAGTATATCTCAACCGCCTTCGAAGGGGTATGAAACTCCAGGCCGACCCTACGGTAAAATACGCTGCCGGGATGCATGATATGCGTAGGGTGAAAGGTATTCTGAGTACTGACTCACCCTATAATACCTATAAGGTGCATGGTTTGCCCCCGGGACCCATCTATTTGGCCTCCGGCAAATGTATTGATGCAGTATTAAGTGCAAATTCGCATGGATTTTTGTTCTTTTGTGCTAATCCGGATAAAGCCGGTTATCATAGCTTTGCAAAAACATGGACTGAACATCAGATAAATGCCAGGAAATATTGGCGAAGTCTTGATGCCCGGGGTATTAAATAAATGATAATGACAAAAATAAAATTTGGAACCGATGGCTGGAGAGCCATTATTGCCGAGGAGTTTACCACTGAAAACGTTGCACGTGTAACTGAAGCTACTGCAAAATGGCTGTTGACGAACTTCGACAAACCATCTGTTGTAATCGGCCACGACTGTCGCTTTGCCGGTGAATTGTTTGCTGAAACTGCCGCCAGGGTATTTATTAAACACGGTGTCAAGGTATTTCTTGCCAAAGGCTTTGTTTCAACGCCAATGGTTTCTTTGGGTAACGTCAACTATAAATCGAACCTTGGGGTTGTGGTTACTGCAAGTCATAACCCTCCTGAATACAACGGATACAAGCTGAAAGGAAGTTATGGCGGTCCGCTTTTACCTGATAAGATTGAGGAAATTGAGGCACTAATACCTGATAAGCAAGATTTGAGTTACAAACAGGTTGAATTCAGCCAGGCAGAAGCCGCCGGACAGTTGGTGTGGGTTGACCTCGAAGATGATTATTGCTTACATGTTGAAAAGCACTTCGACCTTGACGCCATCAGAAACTCAAAATTTGAGTTTGCATACGATGCAATGTTTGGCGCCGGACAGCAGGTAATTCGGCGTTTATTGCCTGATATCACCATGTTGCATTGTGAGTACAACCCTTCATTTGAAGGCCAGGCCCCGGAGCCGATTGCACGCAACCTGACCGAATTTTCTGAAATGATTAATCTTGCCGGAAACATTGATTGTGGGCTGGCAACAGACGGGGATGCCGACCGTATTGGTTTATTTGACAAAGACGGTTCTTTTGTTGACTCACACCATATTATTTTATTGTTGATTCACTACCTGAAAAAGTACAAGGGATTTGACGGTAAAGTATGCACTGCATTTTCGTCAACTGTGAAGATTGCAAGGCTTTGTGAATATTACGGCCTGCCACTTGAGATTGTAAAAATTGGCTTTAAATACATTGCCGGAATCATGATTAAGGAAGATGTGCTGTTGGGAGGTGAAGAATCAGGCGGCATTGCAATAAAAGGCCATATCCCTGAGCGTGACGGAATCTGGATGGGGCTTGTAATATGGGAATTCATGGCAAAATCAGGCAAAACATTGCGTGAGCTAATAGATGAAGTATATGCCATTACAGGAGCATTCGCATTTGAGCGAAACGATGTTCACCTGAAGGAAACACTCAAGCAACAGATTATACAAACCTGTGCATCAGGAGGATACAACAGTTTCGGCCCTTACAAGGTGCAGCGGCTGGATGACCTTGATGGGTTTAAGTTTTTCCTTTCTGATGATTCATGGGTAATGATTCGCGCATCCGGTACAGAACCCCTTTTACGAATTTATGCAGAAGCCGCAACAAAAGAAGAAACCCTGCGCATTTTGCAGGAAACAAGAAAGGTTCTTGGCGTATAAATCACTACAAATTCACTAAAAACCAATAAAACATTTTGGCAATTGGGTTAAATTATTCGCATTTTATTAATTTAGCCCCGCTTTCTTGAAAATAAAGCCTTATCAAATGACCAAAACATTCAGTATTCTTTTCTGTAGCGCACTACTGGTATTAGCCTCGTGTAAATCTGCCCTGGTAGAAGGCGACACCAAGTACAACAACATGGAGTATTACGAGGCACTTGACTCGTACCGGAAGGCCAGTGAGGGTAAACTTACCAAAGCCGAAAAGGCAGAAGTAATTTACAAACAGGCGCTTTGTTACATGATGTTTAATGATACCAAAAAAGCCGAAACATGGTTTGCAAAAGCCATCAAAGCTAAATATACGGATCCTCAGGCAGTACTTTATCTTGCTGATATGATGAAAAGCAATGGTAAGTACGACGAAGCGCTTGCCAAATACGAAGAGTATGTTAAAATCAAACCTGATGATGCCAGAGGTACAAAAGGTGTAGAAAGCAGCAAACTTGCAGTAAAATGGAAGGAAAACCCTACCAAGCACAAAGTAGAAAACGTTCAGCCACTGAATGGAAAGTTTGATGACTTTTCAGCAATTTATACCCGTAAAGGCTACAGGGAAATTATGTTTACCTCTAGCCGCGAAGGTTCTACCGGAAGTGGTACTGACGGATGGACAGGTCAGGCTTTTTCTGATTTGTATGAAGCAAAACAAGATAAAAACGGCAAATGGTCAACCCCTACCCCACTGAAAGAGCCGGTAAATACCAAATACAATGATGGTGCTTCTTCGCTGAATTCAAAATTCGCAGTGATGTTCTTTACCCGTTGTACCGCCGATAAAAACAAGGTAAAAGGTTGCCAGATATACACTACCAAAAAGAAAGGAAACTCTTGGGATGAACCTGTTTTGGTGCCTTTCGCAGCAGATAGCTTTACTGTAGGTCATCCATGTATTAATGACGATGAAACCTTATTGTTCTTTGCTTCTGACATGCCAGGTGGTTTTGGCGGTAGAGACTTATGGGTAGCGAAATTCAATAAAAAAGCCAAAACCTGGGATACCCCTACTAATCTTGGCCCACAAGTGAACACTCCAGGTGACGAATTGTACCCTGTTCTACGCAATGACTCAATGCTTTATTTCTCTTCTACCGGGCACGTAGGAATGGGTGGACTTGATATCTTCGAAGCCCGCCTGAAAGACGGAAAATGGACGGGTGTTGCAAACATGAAATATCCTATCAACTCAAATGGGGATGATTTCTCGATTGTATTTCAGGGTAAAGCTGAAAAAGGTTTCCTTTCTTCAACCCGCGAAGGTGGAAAAGGCAACACTGATATTTATGAGTTTAGCGTTCCTCCTCTGCTCTTTACCCTTACCGGTATCGTTTACGATGTAGATACCAAAAAGCCGGTAACCGGTGCTAAGGTTTCTATGGTTGACAACGACGGTATGAGCTACGATATTACAACCGACCAAACTGGCTCGTACCATTTCGACAATACCAAAATCAAAGAAGACAATACTTACACTTTGACCGTTACAGCCCCCGATTATCTGGGCGACAAAGGTTCAGAAACTACTGTGGGTGAAACTACAAGCAAAGACTTCAAACACGATTTCAATCTAAAGCCTGTTAAGAAAGAAATGGCAATTCGTCTGCCACAAATTCTGTATGACCTCGACAAAGCCGACCTACGTCCTGAATCACGCGATTCTTTGAATGGCCTTATCCAAACATTGCGCGACAACCCAAATATTACTGTTGAGTTGATGTCGCATACTGACTCACGTGGTTCTGCTAAATCAAACATTGACCTTAGCCAACGTCGTGCCCAATCAGTGGTTGACTACCTGATTTCACAAAAAATTGACCCGGCACGTTTGAAAGCCAAAGGCTATGGTGAAACCAAATTGTTAAACAAATGCAAGGATGGTGTGAAATGTACCGAAGAGGAACATCAGCTTAACCGCCGTACAGAGTTCCGCATCCTCAGCTTTGACTTCGTGCCGGCACAAGGCTCACCTGAGTTCAAAGCACCTAAGATTGAAACGGTAGGCGAAGACGAAGAAGTTGAAACCGGCGTACAGGAACAACAAAGAGAGAATATCAAGGTTGATCCTCCGGCACCTACTCCCAAAAAATAACCATTAATATTCACTGAATTATACATCCCGTCAGCAAGAGCCGGCGGGATGTTTTTATTTTTGCACATGACAACTCAACAGCGTTACCAGGCCAGAGGCGTATCAGCCGGCAAAGAAGACGTACATGCGGCCATCCGAAACAACGACAAAGGCTTGTTTCCAAAAGCATTCTGTAAAATTGTACCTGACTCTCTGAGTGGTGACCAGGATTACGCCCTGGTGATGCATGCCGATGGTGCCGGAACAAAATCGTCGCTGGCTTACCTGTACTGGAAAGAAACCGGAGACCTTAGTGTATGGAAAGGCATTGCACAGGATGCGCTGGTAATGAACACCGATGATTTATTATGTGTGGGGGTAACCGACAGAATGTTGCTTTCATCAACCATCGGCAGAAACAGACAACAGATTCCTGCTGAAGTTATCAGTACCCTGATTGGTGCCAATCAGGAATTGTGTGATTGGTTTGCCGGGTTGGGACTTGATGTTATCCTTACCGGCGGCGAAACAGCCGATGTTGGCGACATCGTGCGTTCTGTAATTGTTGATTCTACTGTAATTGCCCGCATTAAGCGCAGTGATGTAATTGACAATAGCCGGATAAAACCCGGTGATGTAATCGTCGGATTGGCCTCATTCGGCCAATCGAGCTACGAAACCACCTATAACAGTGGTATGGGCAGCAATGGCCTCACCTCTGCCCGTCATGATGTTTTTCATTCACAGTACCGTGCGTTTCATGAATCCTATAACCCGGAGATGGAAATGAGCCTTGCCTACAGTGGAAAGTATAAACTTACTGAGCAAGTATCCGGCTTAGCACTTGACTACGGTAAATTGGTGCTCAGCCCTACCCGTACTTATTTTCCTATTATTCGTGATATACTTAACCAGTATCGTAACCAGATACACGGTATGGTACATTGCAGCGGAGGGGGCCAGACAAAAATCCTTCATTTTGTCGAGGGTCTTAAAGTCATCAAGAACAATCTTTTTAGCACTCCACCACTGTTTGAAATCATTCAGGAAGCTTCCGGTACCTCCTGGCATGAGATGTACCGTGTTTTCAATATGGGGCACCGTATGGAGCTATATGTTCCTGAAGAAATTGCTGCGGAGCTGATTCGCATCTCTGAATCATACAAGGTAGATGCAAAAATCATTGGGCATGTAGAAGCCGCGGAAAACACCTCCCTCCACATCACATCAGCCCACGGCAGCTTTGCATATTAACACCCAAATAATAAATACCCCTAAAAGCTTTTGCATTAAGCCCTAAAGCCTTTCGGGTGCTCCGGTATTTTCTATTGGTTGCGCTCCCAGGCTGCGAAATTTTCAAACAAAAAAAGCAAGCCTTTAGGCTTGCTTTTTTTTGTGGAGCCGGCGGGAGTCGAACCCGCGTCCAAACAAGGAATTCATAGGCTTTCTACATGCTTATTTCCGGATTGATTGTCGGGCAGTTGCAGGATCGGAACAAACCAGCCGCTACCTTATTCCTATTTAATTTTCGCCATCACATCAGGAACCTGAAAGGGCTATCTCAAACTTTACGATGCCTTACCGGGGGCGACTTGAGAAAACTCCCCCTAAAGACAACCTACTGTTAATCTATCGATTAAGCAGCAAGAGCGTAGTTGTTTTCGCCAGTTATAGGCGCGCGTATTGTTTTGAAGGGTTAATATCGCAACACCCTGCATGCTTACATATCAATGCACCTGCTGTCGAAACCTTGACGGCCCCGGATGCTAATATTACTGCAAATATACGTCAAAAATTTTTATCCTGTAATTCTTGATAGCAAAGGGCTATGGCCAAATGTTTTGCATCACATGCAATTTCTTTGCATCAGATGCAAAAGCACCTATTCAGCTTCTTCGTACCTTGTCAGTGGCGGGGGCCCGGTGGTCCCCTTAAATATGGTATTGCTGCAAAATTATGAGCTATGAGCTATGAATTATGAGTTATGAATGGTAAGCGATTAAAAAACAAGAAGCTGCCCTGGCATGTAACTGGTAAAAATGCTGCCGTAATGATTTGGGTGTAGTTTACATGATGGGGTCTGTTTCTTGTGGCTAATGGCTCTCAGCGAACTGAAATGCTTACATGTCCCTTTATTCATGGCTTTGGCTACCATAGAGCAGACCTAAGGTTCAGGACAGCTACCCAAAAATTTTGCGATCAAAAATTTTCCGCTGTAACTCTTGCTGGCAAAGAGCCGTGGACAATTGTTTTGCACCCCATGCAAAATTTTTGCATCTCATGCAAAAGCACCTATTCAGCTTCTTCGTAACTTAGTAGTGGCGGGGGCCCGGTGGTCCCCTTAAATATAGTATAGTTGCAATTTCTGAAATAACAAACCTAGGCATTTCATCCACGGTTGCCCCCTGTTAACATAGTATAGCCACAAAATATCAAGGTAATGCAAACTTTGATGTAAGATTTTCCTTACGTGCCAGCCTACTTACAGTCGTTATGCTTTGGATGTAATTTAGCTTGACCAGCAACTTGCAGCGGATGTATTAGGTAGCTTTTGACCCTTTGCGCACTGGCTAAGCCTTTGCATGTCCCTTTATTCATGGCTTTGGCTACCATAGAGCATACCTAAGGTTCAGGACAGCTACCCAAAAATTTTGCAATCAAAAATTTTCCGCTGTAACTCTTGGTGACAAAGGGCTCCGGCCAATTGTTTTGCACTACATGCAAAACTTTTGCACCTCATGCAAAAGCACCTGTGCAGCTTATTCGTAACTTAGTAGTGGCGGGGGCCCGGTGGTCCCCTTAAATATGGTATTGCTGCAAAATTATGAGCTATGAGCTATGAGTTATGAGTTATGAATGGTAAGCGATTAAAAAACAAGAAGCTGCCCTGGCATGTAACTGGTAAGAATGCTGCCGTAATGATTTGGCCGTAATTTTCACAATGAGTGCCTGGTTTTTGTAGCTTTTGACCCTTTGCGCACTGGCTAAGCCTTTACATGTCCCTTTATTCATGACTTTGGCTACCATAGAACATAGCTAAGGTTCAGGGCAGCTACCCAAAAACTTTACAATCAAAAATTTTCCGCTGTAACTCCTGCTGGCAAAGCGCCACAGCGATTTTCATTGCACCTTATGCAAAATTTTTGCATCTCATGCAAAAGCACCTGTGCAGCTTATTCGTAACTTAGTAGTGGCGGGGGCCCGGTGGTCCCCTATTAATATGGTATAGCTTCAAAATTTCAAGGTATTGCAAACCTTGATGTAAGTTTTTCCTTACATGCCAGCCTACTGCCGAAATGATTTGGGTGTAGTTTACACAATAGGTGCCTGGTTTTTGTAGCTTTTGACCCTTTGCGAACTGGCTAAGCCTTTACATGCCCCATTATTCATGGTTTGGGTTAGCGTAAAGAATACCTAATGGTCGGGCACAACCCATAAATTTTGCATCAAAAAATTTCCGCTGAAACTACTGGTAGCTTTGCGCCCCAGCGATTTTCATTGCACTACATGCAAAATTTTTGCATCTGCTGCAAAAGCACCTGTTCAGCTTTTCCGTAGCTTAGCAGTGGCGGGGGCCCGGTGGTCCCCTTTAATATAGTATTGCTGCAAAATTTTGAGGCAATTAAAACCTTGATGTAAGTTTTTTCTTACATGCCTGCCCTGAGTACCTGATTTAGCCCCCTTTTCAAAACCGTATAGCAATTCGGCGGGCGAATTACAAGAACAAGACCGCCCTGAATTAGACCCCTAAACGCAAATGCATTGCAACTTTTGCAAGTTTAGAAGCAAGCGCCCGAAACCTGATTTAGACCCCTAAACGCAACCGCATAGCAAC
>JAIBAI010000062.1 GCA_019695235.1 Bacteroidia bacterium
GTTGCATCGGTGGTAAATTGCAAAGCATCAATATCAGTACGGTGTGCTACAACCCACTCACCTTTTCCGGGAATGTTAAGAATACTTGCGAAACCAGTCCTGGTCCCTTCTGGTTCAATTTTAACAATCTGATCCAAATTGTCATAAGCAGGCATGTTTACCCACGATGTACCATCAAAATAATTATAGGCCGTACCACGATTGGGGAAAGAATCTACTTCTTCATTGCTGAATGTCCATACCACCGATAGTTTACCGTCAGTATTGACAATTCGGCGCATCATGCTGCCATTACTCATATTGTCAAATGTGGTGCGGCCAATGGTTTGTTCGGCATTAAAAGCCCTGCTTGCACCTGTTTGTGGCGCAGCAACCGTAGGATTCGCAGCTTTTACCAATGAAAAGGGCACGTCTTGTTGCCTTGACAATTGGTTGGTCTTCATGCTCGCCTTGAAATTGACTGAATTACCTGGCAGGCTTGGGCCAGGCTGGGTTTGTTGACTTTGCCCTTTTACGAGAACTGTGCCCGCAAAAACGACAAATAGGGTAAATACAAGTCTTTTCATCTGTGCTTTTAAAATGAACCTGCAAAGATGGTAAAACTGGCGAAAGTGACAAATTTTATCCCGAATGCCTTGTGAATCTTGTGATTAACCTTTGATTTAAGAGCCCCCAAGGTGCTTTTTAAATACCTGAAACCAGCTTGCAAAGCTTAATAACTTGAAAATACGGCCATTATCTGTGTCGCCCTTCGGTAACAAAACCTGCCCCGGGTCTTTGGAGATACGTTGTACATCAAATAGTGAACCAGGTAAATCATGCAATGTTTCTTTTAGTAAAGGCGTTAAAACCCTAAGCCATGCATTGTTGGGAGTGACGTATCCAAGCTTGTCGCCACGCAGTCTGATGCTTTCGGGTACAACTCCTTTGATGGCTTCTCTTAATAAATATTTACTTTGTCCGTTTCTGATTTTATAGCTCTGTGGAAGCGAGAATACATAATCAATCAAGGGATGGTCATCGGAAAACGGGGTACGCGATTCAACACCAAACCACATCGCACAACGGTCTTCACATTTTAAATATGATTTCAGTGAGGTGTTCACCATCTCACGTGCTAATCTGCTGTTCAAATCAGGGTCATTGGTATGGCGCATGGCCATAAACCGCCCCTGATGTCGCAGGTAAAAATCATTGTCTAAGAACTGCAATTCAGGGAAGTAACTTTGAAATATCCTTGAAGTGATGTTCACCGGAAACTGATAAATGAGCTCATGACGTAAATACTGCCTTGTCATAAAAGCAATTTGCGCCGGAGAAAACATCGTACTCCTTCGCTCAGTGAAGGGCAAGGCTTTTTGGTGAAAATATACGTGCTGACCATATCCGGCAAATAATTCATCACCTCCCTGACCATCTAAAACAACTTTAATACCAGAATCTTTCACAAGGCGCATCACCCTGAACTGGGCATAGGTACTGGTTGACCAAATCGGGATATCCTGGCAAAGACTTAGTTCGTCAAAATCAGCCCTTAATTCGTCTATGCTAGGTGAAACATAATTTTCATGCATGCCAGCGTGCCTTGCCATGGTGGCAGCCCAATGGCTTTCATCAATTGTGGTACCCGGAAAAACAGCAGTAAACGACTGTAATGATTGCTCTGCGCCAGATACTTTCCGCATCATTCCGGCAATTGCAGAGCTGTCAAGCCCTCCGCTTAAACAGGTACCAACCTCAACATCTGCCCGCATCCGGATACGAATTGCATTTTCAAGCAAACTTCGTGTCGTTTCTACACTCTCATTGAAACTATTCAAATTCCACTGATGGGCGCCTGACTGATACTGTAATTGATAATAAGCGTGCTGAGCAATTTTTCTGCTTTTTTTATCCCAGATGAGAAAATGAGCCGGAAGCAATTCAAAAATATTCTTAAAAAACCCTTCCAATTGGTATTCAATCTGGCCGAAAACGAAGTAATCGAACACAGCCTCCTCATTCAGGCCAGTGTTGAGCGCTGGATTTTCAAGTAAAGCTTTTTGTTCAGATGCAAACAGCAAGGTGTCAGCATGATGGTAATAGTAAAATGGTTTTACCCCAAAACGGTCACGTGATGCAAAAAGCTTTTGCTCAATGGTATCGTAAATTGCAAAAGCCCACATGCCGTTAAAACGCTCAAGACAATTCACCCCCCAGGCAAGCCAGGCGTTGAGAATCACTTCTGTATCTGAACGGGTAATAAATACATGCCCTTTTTTCTTTAATTCTTCTTTGAGCTCAATGTAGTTATATAACTCTCCGTTATAGGTAATCCAGAAACGTTTGTCAGGGGTACACATCGGCTGATGCCCACTGGCTTCCAGGTCAACAATGGCAAGGCGACGGTGGGCAAACCCTCCGAAAAACCCGCTTTCACCCGGACGGTCGTTTTGGGGCAGCCAGGGATATGCATTCCCCCGGCAATAACCAGGGGTGTCATTCCCTGAAATGGGTATAGCCTGTCCCGTACCGAAATAAACATAGCCTTCCCCGTCTGGTCCGCGGTGGCGCAACCTTGTGCACATTCTTTCAAGGTATTCAGGCTGAAAAGCCGTAGCGTTAAAATAGCCCGCAATGCCACACATCAGCCGCCTTGTTTATGAATTTCTATCGAGAAATAATTTTCAGGTATCGCCGGATAACTTCGCTGCCTTGTGTGTAATTTTTCTGGTAAGTATACCGCACATAATGTATTTGAAACAGCATACAAGTTGTTCCGTTTTTCAGGCGGGGTGCCTTTTAAAATACCATGTAAAACGCTCCATCTTACATGTTCAGGACTGGTACCGTAATCATGCCATACAATCATTGAGTGCTCATCTTTTAATAATCTGAATGCTGCACGGGTGTCTGAAACAACACTGTCGAAATGGTGGTCGCCATCTACAAAAACCAAATCCTGCTTTTGTTCAAATGCTGAGAAATCAAATTCACGTGAATCGCCATACACATGCTTGATATTTTGATGGCCGGAAGAGAAATATTCATGTTGCAGTATGTACTCCTCTGACCATCCACGCTTACGCATGCCTTCGGCACCAAGGTGAAGGCTGGTACATTCAGGCACGATGTCGGCAACATTGCGTACACTCTCACCACGCCAGGTACCAATTTCAAAATAGCTATTACAATTACGACTTCCCAATGCACGCAACAGCGCAAGATCGGTGGGCAGTGAGCCACCGTCAAGAAAAGCAAATGGTGCAACAACAATAGGTGCTTCTACCAGACTGAAAAAAGAAACCTCCGGCAAACCCTGTTCAAAGCCTTGAAATTTCTGAACGGCCTGCTGATGCAAATCTTCCTGGTCAAGCAGAAGATTTAATGCGGCAGGATTCTGAAAGGCAATGCCCAAAGCACGGAAAAACTTGCTCAGTTTACGATAACCTGCCTTCATAGCTCTGCCTTTTTCCTGAGAAGTAATGCCTGAAATTGCTGAATGTCATTCCTGCTAAACATAAAGTCTTTGAAACGCAATCGGGTGTGCATAGAGAAAAGCCAAAGAACGGAAAAAAAGATGGCACCATTTGCCAACGTTGTAATGAAAGCAACGGTTTGCAGGGTTATTTGATAATCATATATGTAAATCAGACCATAAGAAACAATGCTTACAAGCAAGCCGCTTAGCAAGGCATAATTATTCTGCCTGAACTTACCCAAACCTGAAAAATAATGTCCGGCAATCAGGTACACACTCATCATACAAATACCGGGATAGAGTAAAGGAAGCACCTGTACAATGCCCCCAAATTCATTGCCAAAAAGACGAATATAAACTGTTTGTGGAATCAATACCAAAAACAGTCCACCCAGGGCAGTTAAAACAAAAACCAATTTCATTAATACTAAACTCAGTTGTGCGGCATAGTCTTTATTTTGGCTGTTTGAGATGGTGCCATATTGCACCACCGCTACTGCTGATGCGAACATCCATAGTGCTTCTGAGAGGGTGATGGCATTTGAATAAACACCAAGTGAAAAAGCGGGCAGCAGATAAAATGCGATTCGTTGGGTGAGGTATTGAACCAAATGCCCTGTTTGATTGGCCGAGCCATAGCGCAGTAAATGCTTAAAGCCTGAAAGCCTACCTGCCCCGTCTATGTTGCTTTCGGGTAGCCGGTATAACATCCATAAGCTAATCAGCCAGGGCAACCCCCAGCCAATGTACAAAGCATGAATGTAAGCTGAAATTTCAGCTGTCTTTTGAAACAACAAAAAGACCGAACCAAAAATGAACAATGCCTGCAAAAAGGTTAATATGTTGCCCTCTTGAAAGGCAGAACGACCATTCAGCAAGTGAATATGTTGGTTTAAGGTGCTGCACAAAAACGCAAGCAGCGCAAGATGCCATCCGAAAACATTCCCGTTTTCAGTTTGTATAAGAACAATCGCAGCTATAATACTGCACATCACAGCCCATGACCATGCCGGCAACAAAAGAGATTTCAGGCGGTGTCTTGAAGAGAGAAAAACCATTGCTGCCCCACCAGAAAAGTCGGCAATTATTTGAATGCCGGCAATTAGTACCATGAGTTTACTGGCCAGACCTTTCCCTTCAGCACCAAGGTAACGTGAGAGCAATACCATAGTGCCAAAATTCAGCACAGCAGCCGATGCCCGGCTGAGAAAGGTGAACAATACAGGCCGAATCATCGCTGAAGAACTTCCCGGTATATCTGGTCTAATTGTTTAGAAACTACCTGATACGAAAAGCGGGAGTTTACAAATTCCCTGATCTTCTCTGCCTCATATTGCTGGTAATTGTTTGCCACTTCAAGCATGGCCTCACATAGTGCCTTCTGGTCACCCGACGGAAACAAAATACCACAACCATCTCTAATTTGAGGGTCAATACCCCCAATTGCCGGGGCAATAACAGGTATCCCGCAAGCCAAAGCTTCCAAGATAACTACTCCTTGTGTTTCGAAGCGGCTGTTCAATACAAAGGCACGGGCATGTTGAAATTCTTTTACCAGGTCATGTTCCATCATCCTGCCTTTGAAAAAAACAGAACGACCGGTAAGGCCTGCTTCATTACTAAGTTTTTTTAATTTTACTTCATCAATCCCACTGCCAATCACTACTAATTTCAGCTCAGGGGCTTGCTTTCTTGCCTCAATAAATGCAGCAATAATCCCACTTACATCCTTCTGCTGGTCATCTAAAGATGACACATGGATGAGGTGCTTTTCAATTACCTGCTCCCCCTCCAATGGTTTAAATAAGTCTGTGTCAACTACATTGGGTACTACACGGTAGTTTCCAGGTACACCTTTGCTTCGCATTGCCTGAAGCAGATGTTCACTCACAGGCAATACAAATGCAGCATCCCGGGTAGTACGTTTTGTTAACCGCTCCATCAGCCAGCCTTTGTACCTCCCGTCTTCAGGCTGGTAACCGGTCCAGTGTTCACTTAATACATAGGGTACTTTGAGCTTACGACTCAGACTTTGCATTATTTCACCCATCGGCCAGGGAACATGAAGGTGAATCAAATCAACCTGCCCCGCCCATTCCAATACCTTTTCAAGGCCAAAGTGATAAAATCTTTTCTTGTATTGGTAATTTTTCAGCCGGCGAATAAACCCGATTTTCGAATGCGATGCCCCATAAGATACAAGCAATTCACGAAACTGCCCTTTTTCTGTTTTTTCTATCCTGAATTCACCCTCACCCATATCAGTATCAACGCATGCATGCAGCAAGGTTACCTTATTAATTTCAGCAGCAGCTTCGGCATGCCGCTTTACAAAAATCCCCAGTGTCGGATCCTTTCTGTTCGGATACCAGGAACTCAGATAAAGGATATGCAGGGGTTCTTTCAATCGGAAGAATTCTGGTTAAATCAATCGGAATTTAATGATTCATTATCAACAATCTTTAGCCTAACCTGCTCAACACTGTGTTTAAACCTTTTCAATATGGTGATTTCATACCCCCCGAACTTTATCTTTTCGTGTACAGCCGGAATACCACCAAAAATTACGTTCACCAAACCTGAAACAGTTTCATATTCAGGACTTTCACTCAGGGCAATGGGAAGTAAATCGTTAACGTCACCAATGGAAGCCGTGGCATTCACAATAAATTCTGTTTCGCTCTTCTTTTCAACTGCTGGCTTTTCCTCGTCGTATTCATCCTGGATCTCTCCAACCAATTCTTCAATCACATCTTCCATGGTAACTATACCTTCAGTACCTCCAAATTCATTGGTAACAATTGCCATTTGCATGTGCTGTTTCTGCAACTGCCTGAGCAATTCATTTATTTGCATGCTTAAAGGTACATAATATGCCGGGCGAAGCAATGCCTCCAGTTTCCGGGGCTTTTTACCCCTTAGTGCAAGATACAAGTCTTTGCTATGCAAGATGCCTACAATATTATCTATAGAATCTTTATATACCGGATGCCGGGAATAACCTTCTTCAAATACCCGATCTGCAATGCTTTCAAAAGAATCATCAATGTCTAAAGCTACAACCCTGGTGCGGGGTACATAAATCTGCCGGACAACACGGTCGTCAAACTCAAATACATTCTGAATCAACTCATGCTCTGAAGGTTTGATGGCACCACCTTCTTCACTCTCGGTCAGTATCATCCTGAGCTCCTCTTCTGAATGTATCTCACTGTGATCAACAGCATGCAGCCCTAAAAGCTTTAAAATCAATATTGAAAGTCCGTTGAGCAGCCAAATAAATGGCATGAAAAGAATATATATGAAGCGCAAAGGAGCAGCAATAAAGAAGGTAGTTGCCAAAGGCTTGCGTATGGCTACGGTCTTGGGAATCAATTCGCCAAGTACTATATGTAAAACGGTAATCAGTGAAAAGCCGGCAACTATTGAAACATGGTGCAGGTTTTCTTCCGGAATAGCATAATCAACAAGTGAAAGCCCTTTTTGTATCAATGAAGCCACCACCGGCTCGCCAATCCAGCCCAGTGCGAGGCTGGCCAGGGTGATGCCAAGCTGGCAGGCACTCAGATAGCCATCAAGGTGCGAAACAATATGTTGCGAAATACGGGCCAAATTATGACCCTGACCTGCCTTTAATTCAATCTGAGAATGACGCACTTTTACGATGGCAAACTCAGCTGCAACGAAGAAACCGTTCAGAAGAACTAAAAATAGGGCAAATAACAAGTCAGATATCATGTATCCAAAGGGTAAAAGTAATACGATTGAATGGCTTATACTTGAATACAACAAACTTTTATTCACAAGCAATTGCCGATGTATTCATCACGCTACCAGCAGCGTTTATCATATATAAACTAGGGAGGACGCTTCAAAAGCTTTTCTAAAACATGCAAAATTACAAACATTTTGCATTTGTGTTCGCTGTGATTTCAGTTTTAGTATATTTGCGCCCTCCAAATGGTGGCCATAGCTCAGTTGGTTAGAGCGCCAGTTTGTGGCACTGGAGGTCGTGGGTTCGAGACCCATTGGCCACCCCACACGCCGAAGTGGTGAAATTGGTAGACACGCACGTTTCAGGGGCGTGTGGGTAATTCCGTGGGGGTTCGAGTCCCCCCTTCGGCACCCAAGCTTAAAGAGGAATCCAAAATGGATTCCTCTTTTTTTTCACCTTCCCATACGCTTTATTGCCTATTTTTGCCTCCCAATCTTTTAGAAATTAATTATGTCTGTACTCGTAGGAAATCTCGCCCCCGCATTTAACGCAAAGGCCGTTATCAATGGCATAGAAATCGTAGACGATTTCTCCCTTGAACAATACCTGGGTAAAAAACACGTGGTGTTTTTCTTCTATCCAAAAGATTTTACTTTCGTTTGCCCAACCGAATTGCACGCATTTCAGGATAAACTCGCTGAGTTTGAAGCACGTAATACTGCTGTAGTTGCCTGCTCTACTGATTCTGAACAGTCGCACTGGGGCTGGCTGCAAATGCCGAAAAATAAAGGAGGTATTCAGGGGGTAACCTATCCGGTTGTCGCTGATACTACCAAAACCATTGCTATTAACTTTGGGGTGCTCTCAGGTGATTACGACTTCAATGAAGATGGTGAAATGATCGCTACCGGCCCGATGGTCGCTTTCAGAGGCTTGTTTTTAATTGATAAAGATGGCATTGTGCGCCACCAACTGGTAAACGATATGCCTTTGGGACGCAGCATTGATGAAGCACTGCGCGTTGTAGATGCCCTTCAATTCTACGAAGAAAACGGTGAGGTTTGTCCGGCCGATTGGCAAAAAGGCGACAAAGCCATGAAAGAGTCACATGAAGGTGTTGCTGACTATTTATCTGCCAAATAGTATTCATATTGCTTAACTAAATGCCGGCGGCTTGCCTATCGCGCTGCCGGCATTTGTATTTGAACCCTTGTGGCTGAATCAAACTTTGTAGATTACGTGAAAATTTGCTGCCGCTCCGGAAAAGGAGGGGCTGGCTCGGTACACCTGCACCGCGACCGCTTTACTGCAAAAGGAGGCCCTGACGGGGGCGATGGCGGAAGAGGAGGACACGTAATCTTGCGTGGTTCTACTCAACAATGGACACTCCTGCACCTGAAATACCGGAAACACGTTATCGCCGAACCGGGCGGAAGCGGAGGCAGCGCCCTCAAACATGGCAAAAACGGGAAAGACGAAGTGCTGGAAGTGCCACTGGGAACCGTTGCTAAATTTGCCGAAACAGGTGAGATACTGTTCGAAATTACTCAGGAAGGGGAAGAGAAAATTTTAGTGCCGGGAGGCCGCGGCGGGCTCGGAAACAACCACTTCAAAACCGCTACCCTCCAAACACCACGCTTTGCCCAGCCCGGTGAACCTGGCCGTGAAGACTGGATCATCCTTGAACTTAAAGTCCTTGCTGATGTAGGCCTTGTAGGCTTTCCCAACGCCGGAAAGTCAACCCTTCTATCTAAATTGTCGGCAGCAAAACCTGAAATTGCAAACTACCCTTTTACTACCTTAGTACCTAATCTGGGTATCGTGTCGTACAGAAATTACAAGTCATTTGTAATGGCTGATATCCCTGGCATAATTGAAGGGGCGCACACCGGCAGAGGTTTGGGCTTGCGTTTTTTACGACATATTGAACGCAACTCATTACTGCTTTTTGTAATTCCTGCCGACAGCGATGATATCCATCAGGAGTATAAGGTTTTGTTGAATGAACTTCAGCAATTCAATCCTGAACTTCTGCATAAAAGAAGGGTGCTGGCCATTAGTAAAAGCGACTTACTTGATCAGGAGCTGAAACATGATCTTGCAAAAGACCTGCCAGCAATACCGATGATATTTATTTCATCCCATACCGGCGAAAACCTGATGGGGCTGAAAGACCTGCTCTGGAAAGAATTAAACCAGCCATGAGCCTGATTGAAATTGACCATGCTTTATTCCGGCTCATCAATGGTATGCACTCCACCTGGGCTGATCAAACGATGTGGTTGATTTCTACTCGCTGGTTCTTTATTCCACTTTATGCAATTCTGGCCTGGTTCATTTACCGACGATTTCCTCAACAGATACTACCCATTTTCATTACTGTAGCCCTGATGATTCTTGTGAGTGATCAGTTAAGTGTTGCTGTTAAATTTATGGTTGCTCGGCTCAGACCCTGCCATGATGCCTTGCTTGCAGATGCTGTTCATCTGGTGAACAACAAATGTGGGGGCCTGTTCGGATACTATTCCTCGCATGCCTCCAACACAGCCGCATTAGCGTGTTTTTTGAGCATGATTTTTCGCACTAAAACAATGGGTATGCTTTTGGCCGGATGGACTTTTCTGGTAGGTTATAGCAGAATCTACCTGGGCAACCACTTCCCGGCAGATGTATTAAGTGGCTGGCTAATTGGAGCTGTTATTGGGTGGCTTGCATACAACCTGCTACAAAAATACCTGCAAAGGCAGGCCCATGTACAGAATAACTTGTGAAACCTTAAGGCAATGAACGCTTACTGAATTGTTGCGATGGGTTTTAAAAGGGTTGTAAATAGCGGAGTTTTCATTGTTTTTATCATCACCGGATGGTTCATCTGGGCCATGAAAGACCTGAAGTTTGATTACAACTTCGAACATTTCTTCCCGGTAGAAAGCGATGACGCAGCCTTTTACTACCAATACCGCGATAAATTTGGAGCAGATAACGATTTCCTGCTCATCGGGGCACAACACGAGAAATCAGTTTTTGACCCTGCCTTCCTGCGCAGATTAGATACATTAAGTCAAAAGTTAAGGGCACTCCCTGCGGTGAAATCAGTCAATGGAATTACCAATGTGAAGGTGCCGGTTATCAA
>JAIBAI010000063.1 GCA_019695235.1 Bacteroidia bacterium
AAAGTAGCAAAGGTGTAAATCAGGTACAGCTTTATGCCAAACTATTGAACGCCTATTCATGGCATCAACTCATCAAATGGTTTGGATTTGAAAAAGCCCGTACTATTTTACGCGAAGAAGCAATTCAGATGGTATTTCCTGCGTCATACCGGCAAAAGCTGCTAAATGCAAAATTCCTTACAACCCAGGCGCTTTCTGATACAGACTTTACACGTGTTTTTGTTGCGGAAAATGGAACAGCGTTGAAGATTGAATTTATAAATGATGTCGCATTTCACTATGGTGATTTCGTTTATCACGGCAAAATCAAGACGGATAACCCTTTGAATGTTTTGTCAAATAAGCTGACAGCACTTGCAAGAAACGCCTCGAAAGATTATGCCGACATTCTTTTTTTAGCACAAAAATTTGCGTTTAATTGGATAGAGATGTTTGATGCAGCAAAGGCGAAAGATTTTTGGGTAAATGAGGTTTCAATAGCCAACTTATTCGATCAATTTGATGTGAAAACCTTGATACAGTGATGTGGACAGGAGCTTTTCATCCGTCAAATTGCAAAAAACACTTTGAAAGAATGGCAAAAGACATTCTAAGAGGGGGTGAAAATAGCCTTTTGAGAATCTCCTTTGAGTAGCCTTTGTTTAGTAAAGAACCATACGAAAACCTTATGCCTTTCAGGGCAATACGCTTTTTTCATATTTTTGAGCATTCATTCTCAGCTTTATTTTAGCAATTGATTTCTTAAAAGTATGGTTAACATTGGCATTATTGGCTATGGATATTGGGGGCCCAACCTTGTGCGAAATTTTGCAGCACAGGCAGAAGGCAAGGTTGTAAAAGTGGCCGATGCACGCCCCGAAAGGCTGAACCTGTTACACAAAAATTACCCTTCTATCCAGGGAGTGAAAACAGCCGAAGAAATTATTCAGGATACAGGTATTGATGCAGTGGTGATTGCAACACCCGTATTTAGCCATTACCCCTTGGCAAAGGCAGCCCTGCTCAATGGCAAGCATGTTATGATTGAAAAACCCATGACTGCATCAGTGAAAGAAGCCGAAGAACTCATTGAACTTGCCGAAAGTAAAAACCTGGTGCTGATGGTTGACCATACCTTCCTCTACACCGGAGCAGTTCAGAAAATGAAAGAACTGATTGACGCTAACAGCATCGGCAAACCCCGGTACTTCGATTCTACAAGAATAAACCTTGGTTTGTTTCAACCGGATATCAATGTTTTATGGGATTTAGCACCCCACGATATTTCAATACTTACCTTTCTGATAAAGGAGCGCCCATACAGCATCAATGCAACCGGGGTTTCTCATACCCACAATGGTATTGAGAATATCGCATACATGACCGTGAATTATGCACATGATTTTATTGCTCATTTCAACTGCTCATGGACCTCTCCGGTGAAAATCAGGCAAACCCTCATTGGCGGTGACACTAAAATGATTGTATATAATGATTTAGACCCCTCTGAAAAGGTGCGGATATACGATACAGGCTTCACCCATAAAACCGAAGAAGATAAATTTCATATTCGCGTTGATTACCGCACGGGAGACGTGAACATTCCGAAGTTAGCTGAGAAAGAAGCACTGGCCGGAGTGGCCAAAGATTTCTTAACATCCATCCTGGAACAAAAGCAGCCAACATCAAACGCTGCCCTGGGCATAGAGGTGGTAAGGATTCTCGAAGCATCACAGGAATCTATTCGTAACAAAGGAAAAGAAGTAGTTATTCAATGATGGAAACGGTTACTATTCAAAACGAAAAGCAAAGTTTGAACAATGTTCGCTTAGGTGAAAACGTAAAAATTTTTAACTTCGTGAACGCCTACGGGTGCAGTATTGACAGCAATTCTAAGGTGGGGGCATTTGTTGAAATTCAAAAAGGAGCCAGCATCGGGAAAAACTGTAAAATCTCAAGCCATAGCTTTATCTGCGAAGGGGTACATATCAGCGACAATGTATTTATTGGGCATGGGGTGATGTTTACCAACGACCTCTTTCCAAGGGCCGTAAACCCGGATGGTAGTCAACAAACCGATGCAGATTGGACGGTTATTGAAACATACGTTGGCAAGGGAGCTTCCATTGGTAGCAATGCAACCATTCTCTGCGGCATTTCAATTGGTGAAAATGCACTCATTGGCGCCGGAGCTGTTGTGACGAAAAATGTGCCCGCCAACACAGTAGTTGCAGGCAATCCGGCGAAAATCATTAAAGTTTTAAATCCTGAAATATATCCTGCGGGTTGATTGGAATTATGGAGAGCCAACTCTCAGAAAATTGAAAGCGTAAAAATTACAATGAAAAATATACCTTGTTTAGATTTAAAAGACCAGCACCAGCAGGTAAAAAAAGAAGTTTTCGAAGCCTTTGAAAAAGTATATGAACAAACAGCATTCTCAGGGGGGCCTTTTGTTGAAGCTTTTGAAAAAGCCTTTGCTACTTATACCGGCGTAAATCACTGCATTGGGGTTTCAAATGGTACCACGGCATTGCATCTTGCCATGCTGGCACTGGGAATTGGCCCTGGTGATGAGGTAATTATTCCGGCAAATACCTTTATAGCTACCGCCTGGGGCGTATCTCATGCTGGTGCTACCCCGGTTTTTGTTGACTGTGACGAAACTTGGAATATTGACCCCAAAAAAATTGAAGCTGCTATTAACCCAAAAACAAAAGCGGTAATTGGGGTACACCTCTACGGTCAACCTTTTGATATTGATGCGGTAAATGCTATCTGCCAGAAACACGGTATTTTTATGGTCGAAGATGCCGCACAGGCACAAGGAGCACGCTACAAAGGCCAGACCGTTGGTGGCTTTGGCGAAATGGCTTGTTATAGCTATTACCCCGGAAAGAACCTGGGTGCCTGCGGTGAAGCAGGTGGCCTCACCACCAACCATGAGAAGTACGAAAAACACTTGCGCTCATTGAGAAATCATGGTAGTACCTTGCGCTATTTCCACGATGAGATAGGCTACAATTACCGGATGGGTGGCCTTGAAGGTGCATCTTTATCAGTGAAACTTAAATACCTTGAAGGCTGGAATAACCGCCGCAGGGAAATTGCAACACGGTACCGCAACGAAATAAAAAACCCAAAAATCACTTTACAGGCAAAACCCGATTGGGCCGATGGTATCAACCACCTCTTTGTAGTTACTGTTGAAAACAAAGAGGCATTTGTTGAGCATCTCGCCTCACATCACATTTCGGCGGCATACCATTATCCGGTACCCTGCCATTTGCAAAAAGCCTATACCCATCTGGGCTATAAGAAAGGTGATTGTCCGGTAGCAGAATACCTGGCAGAACATTGTGTGTCATTACCCATGTTTGCTGAATTGAGCGATGAACAAGTGCAAACGGTAATTGATGCGCTGAATACCTATTGATAATTTATGCTTGAATGGCTATGAAAATTTTAGATACAACACTCCGGGATGGTAGTTATGTGGTTGACTTTCAGATTACTGCAGAGCAGACGCACCAAATTGCCGCTGCTTTAGATATCGCCGGTTTCCCCTTTATTGAAATTGGTCATGGCCTGGGCTTAAATGCCACCACCTACCCTGAAATGAGAGGTGCTGCCAGTGATGAAGAATACCTTGAAGCCAGTTCATCTGCTATAAAAAATGCCATCTGGGGTACTTTTTTTATTCCGGGTATCGGGCGTATAGAAGACATTGACCTTGCACTGAAATACGGTATGCGTATGTTAAGGGTAGGGGCCAATGTGAATGAATTTGAAAGGGCACATTCATTTATTCGTTATGCCAAAGAAAAAGGGCTCTATGTGTTTGCCAACTTTATGAAGACCTATGCCATGCCGTATGATGAGGTTGGCCGTATTGCAGCAGAAGCCGGAAAGGCAGGTGCAGATGTGTTGTGCATAGTTGACTCAGCCGGTGCCATGCTGCCCGGTGATGTAGAAGGTTACGTGAAAGCGATAAGGCATGAAAGCGATAAGGCAATCGGATTTCACGGTCATAATAACCTGGGGCTGGCTAACTCAAACAGTATCAGAGCTTATGAAATGGGTGTTGAGGTGATTGATACCTCATTGAGAGGCTTTGGAAGGAGCGCCGGAAACACAGTAACAGAGATTTTCTTGCTTACACTCCAAAGAATGCAAGCCGATCAGGGCTATGATATCTACCAGTTATTTGATATTGCTGAAAAATACATTGACCCGATGCTAAAGGGCTATCAGCAGGTTGATTCATTCAGCATCCTTTCAGGTTATTCAAAATTTCACTCATCATTTCAGCCAAAGCTTGAAAAATATGCCAGCAAGCACGATGTTGATCTGCGGCGACTTATCGTAGCGCTGTGCAAAGAAAACTGCATCAGTGCCCCTGATGATGTGCTCGAACGGCTTGCCCGGGAATTGGCAGCTAAATTTGAAAAGAAAACAGAATAAATTAAAGACTTTTCCATTTTTAAAGGAAAAGAAAAGGAGGAAAATTTGCTGAACCAGAAACTACAAACTATTACCCAATCAGGTACAGTTGCGCTTGCCGACAGGGTACGCCAACTTGAAAGGGAAGGCAAAAAAATCATTCCGCTGCATACAGGTGACCCCGATTTTGCTACACCAGCAATCATCACCGAAGCTGCTTATCGTGCCATTCGTGATGGCTTTACCCATTATGCCGACAGCAAAGGCCTGCTGCCACTAAGGGAGGAAATCTGCAATTACCTGCTAAAATTCAACCAGGCGAAATTTGACCCGGGCACAGAGGTTTTGGTGAGCCAGGGCGGAATACACGCTTATTTTTTGGCCCTGACTGCCATTCTCAATACGGGCGATGAAGTGTTGCTGGCAGGCCCAAGCTGGGGAAGCCATGCAAATATTATCAAGCTTACAGGCGGTGTTCCGGTAAGTGTTTTATCAGACCAGGCCGGGCGTTTTATCCCTTCGGTAGATGCCTATCGTAAGCTACTGACCCCGAAAACAAAGGCAATTGTGCTGAACTCGCCCGGAAATCCAACCGGAGAAATCATTGACAAAGCAGCGCTGCTTGCATTACTTGAATTTGCACAAGAGCATCAGCTCTATGTAATTAGTGATGAAGTGTACGATCAGATTGTATTTGAAGGTCGAAAATTTATTTCTGCTTCTTCTTTTCCTGAATTCAAAGAGCGTGTAATCATTTGTAACAGCTTCTCAAAAACCTTTGCCATGACCGGATGGCGGATTGGCTATTTGGCAGGTCCGGCTGAGGTAGTGAAAAACGCGCTGAAGGTTAGTCAGGGTACCATCACCAATGTTGCAGCATTTATGCAACTGGCAGCTTTAGAAGGGCTGAGAAGTGCCGCCGTTTGGGAGCAGGTAACACAAATGCGTAAGCATTACGAGTACCGGGCTGATGAAGTGATGAACCTGTACAAACAGGCCGGAACATCCGGTATAGAATTAAAAAAACCTGAAGGCGCATTTTACTTCTTTGCACGCATTGATAAATTAAACGCTGGCAGCGCTGAACAAGTAGCGATGGCAATACTTGAAAAACTTTCAGTAGCGGTGGTGCCCGGTAGTGTTTTTG
Source organism: Bacteroidia bacterium (assembly GCA_019695235.1). Lineage (GTDB taxonomy): Bacteria > Bacteroidota > Bacteroidia > M30B66 > M30B66 > JAIBAI01. The sequence goes on from JAIBAI010000063.1 coordinate 5,570, forward strand.
GCCAGGGGGGAGAAGGCTATTTGCGTATGACCTTTGCCGCATCAGATGAACACGTATTTGAGGGCTTCAAACGTATATTGAGCTTCAATACAAACGTGTGATGAGCACAAAAAAAAACTTGCTGATGCTCGGGGGGGGAGCATTGAATATTCAGGCAGTAAAAGAAGCCCGTGAGAATGGATTTTACGTAATTGTTGCCGATGGAAACCCCCATGCCCCTGCGTTTGAATACGCTGATGTTGCTATACATGCCGACATCTCATCGGCTGATGCAATTGCAGAAAAGATAAGCCCATACACGATTGATGGCATTGTATCAATGGCCGAAGTAGGCGTGCTGCCTGGTGCAATTTTAAATGAACGCCTCCATCTCAATGGTATCAGGCCTGAAACAGCATTGCTTGCTACAAGCAAAGCCGGTATGCGTACAAGTTGGAGCAACTCGGCTTATTCAGTTGATTTCAGGGTGATAAAAACCTTTGAGGAGGCACTTGTTGCGATGAATGAATTGGGTGAATTTCCGCTTATTGTGAAGCCAGACCGCACCTATGGTGGCTCACGAGGGGTGAGCAAAATAAATGCATCTGATGAATTACAGGCAGCTTTTGAATTTGCAAAGGCCAATGGCTTGAATGAGTATATTTTAATAGAGCAATGTGCTCAGGGTGAAGAATTTAGCTGCGAGGTGATTGTTGACAAGGCACAGGCTTACCTGCTTTGTGTGGGGCAGAAAATTAAATCGCCATTGCCATACCGTGTTGATTGCAGCGTACAATACCCGGCACGGCTTGATGAGCATCAGCTTGATGAAGTGCGCAAAATGACAACAATGGCCACTCAAAAGCTTGGAATCACTGATGGGGTAGCACATATAGAGTTTGCTATGACGGCAGATGGCCCCCGCTTGTTTGAGTTGGGTGCCAGATGTGGAGGAGGGCATACGCCTTTGATTGCCAGGCATGTGAGCAATGTGAATGAGTTTATCTGTTATGCCCGTATTGCATGCGGAGAAGAACCCTTGTTGCAATTTCACAACAAATCAAAAGGTGCTGATTACCGTTTTATTATTTTCCATCCGGGGCAGATAACACATATCGAAGTTGAAGAATGGGTAAGCAAACATCCGGGAGTTTATGACCTGGTAATTACCGCCAAAGCAGGCGATGAAGTGAAAGCCCTGAGAACCACTTCTGAGCGCAGTGGCGCCCTTGTAACCTTCGGAGAAACATTTGAAGAGGCAATTGAACTGGCCGACAGGGTGTGCCGAAGTATTCATGTAAGCTATGCTGATGGCCTGAAAGAAACTGCAAAGTTGTTTGCTTAATGGCAAAGCAAGCTATGATACTTTGCTTTAGTTATCTTTGCTTGGTATGAGCGATATTTATAGCAATAACGACAAAGAAATGGTACTTGCCCGGTACATGGAAAGAATCAAACAATCAGGCATGACCATAGATTCACTGAACTCAGGTTCTGTTGAGAAACAACATGCAAGGCATGAGGCACATGCTGCCATATTCAGCAAAGACAAGGCATCTGTTTTAGATATTGGCTGCGGTATTGGTCAGTTCTCTGATTACCTCACTTTAAAAGGAATAGCGCATCAATACAATGGTTATGACATTGTTCCTGATTATATCACTTATTGCAAAGAACATTTCCCTGAGGGTCATTTTGAAGTGCGCAATGTGTTTGAGCAGGGCATTGAAGGGGAGTATGATTACATCGTACTGTCGCAGGTGCTGAATAACCGTTTCCGTGATTCAGATAACATGCAGGTGATGAAAGAAATGATGCGTATATGCTTTGAGAAAACAAAGGTGGCACTGAGTATTGATATGATGTCAACTTACGTAGATTTTCGGTCTGACGAATTGTTCTATTATCAGCCGGAAGAGATTTTTTCTTATGCAAAATCCTTAACCAACCGGGTGGCTTTACGGCACGATGCACGCCCGTATGAGTTTCTTATTCAGCTCTTCAGGTAAGCCATCAAGCGTAAATTAAAATGAAAGCATCCGGCAATACTGGTGAAACAATGAACACCCACCTGATTTGCCTTACAATTGATACCGACCCTGACGGTTTAAGCGCACAGGTTACAGATAGAAATTCAAGCACGTTTAAAAGCCTGGAAGCACTGTATTCACTGCCTGACAAGCTCAATGAATCGTTGGGAATGGCAGTACCTCTTACCTGGTTTATTCGAATTGACAATCAGATAAGGCACTTGTTTGGTACGCACTTGTATTTGCTCGAACATTACGCCGGGTTTTGGAAAAAGGTGTCTGCTATGGGGCATGAATTAGCCTGGCACCCGCACCTTTATGAACAGGATGGAAGCGGGAACTTTCACTTACATTCAAGCATTGATGGTGCTTTGACTGAGTTTGCTGAAGTTTTGCAAAGCATCAGAAAACACAAGCCAGATTTGCGCAGTTTTCGAAATGGGGAGGCATGGCATCATCCTGAACTTTTTAAGCTGGTAGAAGCAGCAGGCTTTCAAAATGATGCCACTGTAATTGCCGGAAGAATTGTACCTGATAATCCGTTAAAGCACTGGGAACATGCTCCTCAACACCCCTATTATCCGGCGCATGACGATTTAACAAGGCCCGGTACGAAAAGGCAGCTGCTTGAATTGCCCATCAGCACCTGGATAACGAAGGCTTCTTATGATTCAAGTCACAAACGCAGGTATTTTAATCCGGCCATTCATCCGGCTATATTTCAAAAGGCAATTGCCGATAATAGAAAATTTTTGCTTGAACAAATACATCCGCTCAGGGTGTGGAATTTTATCAGCCACCCGGATGATATTATCAACCATGATAACCCAAATGACCTGCTTTACAGCCGTTCAGCGGATGCTTATATTCAGAACTTAAAAGCTTTCGTTGATATGCTTAAAGAGGAGGATAAAGAAGTAATTTTTTGTACCGTTGACCGCGCCGCAACCTTATGGAGAAAAGCTTATGAGAATCACTGAGAAGAATCAGTTAACTTCTGACAAGACCTTAGAGGAAGCAAAAGAAATGCTTTGCAGCTTTACAGGTGCCAAAGAGGTATTGTTTACCGGGCGGGCTGCAAGTGGCTTATACCTGGCTTTGCGACTGATACGTGAGAAGCGAAAAGACATTGAAGTTCCTGAAATCATATTACCGGCGCTCTCATGTTCAACCGCTGCCAACTGCGCTATCATGGCGGGCTACAAGGTGCGATTTGCCGATGTTAATCCTCAAACCGCACTACCCGACCCTGAAACAATGCAGGCACTGGCAGGCCCTTCGACGATTGCCCTTGTATTTATACACCTTTTTGGTAATACTACGCATCTGCAACAATTAGCAGCCTGGTGCAAACAGAACAACATCGCACTGGTTGAAGACCTGGTGCACAGCGTGATGCCTGATACAGCGAACACCCGGTGTTCAGGTACTTTTGGCGACTTTGTAATTTTCAGTTTTAATGCACCAAAGATACTTTCAGGCGGTGGCGGGGCGCTTTGTATGCGTGATGATGCAGCAATAGAGAGAATTGCTGCACTCTTACACGAACCACCCTATAAACAAGCTGCCGAGCCGGCATTGCGCAAACAACTTGCCTTAGGCTATCGCCATTTGCACCACCAGCTTGTACATCATGACCGCAGCGGTGATGGTTTTGATATACATTCATTCTTTATGGGGATTCGCCAGGCTTTTGATGCTTTAATGTGGTTGCCTGAAGTACCGGCAGGTTTTGACCCGGCCAAACAATTATCAGGCCTGAGCGAAAATTATGCCCGCCGGATGGACAAAGCACGCATCTATCTTGAAGCATTGCGTGATGTAGAAGGCATTTCTGTAATAACTTCGCTTGGTCCGGGCGAAAATTGCTGGCGATTTTCGTTTTGTATCAAGCAAGCTGAAAAGCTCTTTGATTTCTCTGAAAAGCTTAGAAATGATGGCTTCCATGTTTCGAATCTTTACTGGCCACCCAACCGTTTTTTCAACCCGGCCGACGCCTGCCCGAACGCAAACAAGATAGCCAGGAGCATTGTAAACCTCTGGGTTGATGATGCTGTGAGTACCGCTGAGGTTAAAGCCTGTTTGACCTCTGTTCAAAAACACGTCAATGCAATGGAACATTTAAGCTCGAAGTAGGCCTGGCAGAGCACCCAAAATTCTATGAATTACGATAACTTGCTGTAAGATTTCCTTTAAGTATATTCGCAACCATATAAATACAGTTGGTTGTAGTTCAGTGTACGAAAATAACTAATGAAAAAAATAGCCATCACAATAGACCAGGAATGGGTTCCGTACGAAGTAACTGAATGGTTAATTCAGGAATTAGATAATGCCGGAGTAAAAGCTACCTTTTTTGCAACCGATGAACCTGTACATGATTTTAAACAACACGAGGCGGCTCTGCATCCAAATCCGTACCGTACCGGATCTTACGATTTCATAAACGAAATTGAGCGACTTTTGAAGATATATCCGGATGCGAAAGGAATACGGATGCACAGGTTGATGTGGGACTCCGCACTTGAGAGTTATTTCCGTGGCAGCCCATTTACCTATGCAAGTAATTTTATG
>JAIBAI010000064.1 GCA_019695235.1 Bacteroidia bacterium
GATGGTGAAGATAAACATTCATTTTAAAAATCCAAACAAACACCCCGCTTAAAACAAAGATAATGGGTGTATTTCAGAGTAAACCCAGTCAATTGTTTCTTCATTGACTTAGGTAACATCCATGCGTTTTTGTCAGCTCATAGGTTTTGAATGAAAAGTTGCTATATTTATCCTATTCTAAACATTGGTTGCTGACAAACTTGCCTAAGGAAGTTATGTTTTTCACTGACCTCAAAAACAAGCATTATGAAAATCAATAATTACTTGCCGATTTTTTTGTTCCTCTCCTGTCTAACAATTTCATTTTTTTCACAGGCACAAAGTAATTGCCCCGAATTAGAGATGCTGAAAACACTGGGTGGGAAGAATGATGATATGGGCCTCGATATTGTCAGTGACAAGCAGGGTAACAGCTATTTTATCGGGAGCTATATGGACACAGTTTCGTTTGGTGATACTACTTATATAAGTAAAGGATATAGTGATCCTTTTATCATCAAAAAAGATTCTGAAGGAAACCTTGTATGGATGAGAACCATAATTGGCAACAGCGTAAAAGATCTTTCCGGTATCGCAATTGACCCAGATGACAATATTTACGTTACAGGGATGTTCAGAGGTAAGCTATTTATTGGCAATGACACGCTATCAAGTGCCGGATATCTGGATGTTTACATTGTCAAAATAAATACCAACGGAGAGTTTCTATGGGCAAAGCAAGGCGGAGGTAGCGGCTCAGACCGCCCCAGGGGAATAAGTGCTGACAATCAGGGCAACTGTTATGTTATAGGTGATTTTGAGGAAAACATCATTTTTGGAAGTACCACAATAATTAACAATGGCAACCTTGATATCTTCATTGCAAAGCTAAACACAGACGGTGATTTTGTTTGGGCCAAAGGTGCCGGAGGGAGCAGCCTGGATTATGGCATTGCCATAGCTGCAGATGCACAGGGTAATTGTTATATTACAGGTACTGATGGTGGTGAATCAAAATTCGGAAACATTACACTTCCCTATTTTGCCCACAAAGACATCTTCATTGCGAAGTTAAATGCCAGCGGTGATTTTATTTGGGCTAAAAGAGTGAATGGAGAGGGATATTTCGACCAGGGAAACAGCATTCAGGTTGATGCTCAAAACAACATCTATGTTACTGGGCAATACTCATTAAAGGCAAACTTTGGAGATATTTCACTTACGAATTCAGGATACACCGGGTATGACGACGCCTTTATCACCAAATTAGATGCCAATGGCAACTTTATTTGGGCGAAAAGTATCGGAGGAGAAGACGATGACAATGGTCGTAAAATTGTAGTTGACTTTATGGGGAACAGCTATATCACAGGCAGCTATAGCAGTACCGCCCTGTTCGGGAGCGACACCCTCGAAAGCAATGGAGAAGAGGATGCTTTCATCACAAAATTAGATGCAAATGGCAACTTTTTATGGGCACGAAACATTGTCGGCGGACCAGGCAAAGATGTCGGGCTTAGCCTGACTTTGGGTCTTGCTGGTGACATCATTGTTACGGGTTATTTTACTGATACTGCATCTGTTGGCGCCGACACGCTCAAAGGCAACGGGAGGGCTGATGTCTTTTTTGCCGGATTTTGTAATGACAGCGATTTTTCTTCATCAATCAACAAGCCGCTTTCGCCCTTATCATCTGTAAACATTTATCCCAATCCTGTTTCAGGTGTACTCACACTTGAAACAATGCAACAGACAACAGGTACATTTACAATAATTGACATGAAAGGTGCAGTAGTATATCAGGGAACACTTGTATCAGGAAAATCAACCATTGACCTTGCCATGCTCACAAACGGCTTGTACCTGTTAAAGTCATACAGCAACAAGGAAATCATTTGCAGAAAATTCCTGAAGAATTAATGCAGGTGCCGGTTTGGTAACAGAAACTACGAGCGATGCCTGAACGAAATCCACAATGGCCATTTTACACAATAAATTAGCTGCCGAGGACCAATTCAATGACTAATAATTTAAAAAAGAAATTTCTATCTTTCTTCATTCTGACTTTATTACTCAATGCCAATATTACATTTGCCATTAATAATCCAGTTATTGATTCGTTATACAAAAATGCTCAACTTGCCTATCAAACCAATTACATAAAAGCTTCACAACTGGCTACCTTAAGTAAAGAAGCGTCGATTAAAGCAAATTATATTTATGGGGTAGTTCAAAGTAGTTGCTTGTTAAGCTTAATACAGTCACAAACCAATAAGAGCATTGCTGCAACAGACACGCTTCAATCACTAAACCACAGCAACCACTACTCAATACCACAGGAACGGTTGATTTATCAATCTCTCGGTTCATGCTGGTTTTTCAGAGGTGATTTGGATTCGGCATTTTATTATTTTAATAAGAGCTACAATTTATTTCCCACCAAAAACAACACCGCAGAATATGCTACTATAAATTTGCATCTAGCAGAAGTGATGACTAAACAAGGTGTGCCAACAAAAGCATTAGAATATCACAATATAGCAGTTACAATAATTAAAAATTTAAAGAGTAATGAATTGTTGGCCAGGTCTAATGATATACTCGCTTGTATTTATTTAAGACAACAATTAAATAAAAAATCGCTTCAAGTAATTCAATTCAGCATTAAATATTTTGAAAAAACCGGAAATCTGAACATGCTCGTCCCGGTTTTAATTCATGCAGGAAATAATTATTATAAACTATTTAAAGATGACAGTGCAAGAATATTTTATAACAAAGCACTGAACCATGCACTTCAACTGGGAGATATCAGAAATCAAGCAATTTGCTTGTCAAACCTCAGTAGAATATACCTGGAGCACGGAAAGGTGAAACAATCCTTAAACACTGCACACAAAGCTATTTCCATGTTACAGACTGGCAGTTACCCTGAAATTGAGGCCGGAACCTACCAGCAGTTGGGCGACATCTACGGTGAGATGGGAAATATCTCAGAAGCCATTAGAAGTGTTCAAAAAGCACTCGTTCTGTCAAAAAATAATAATATCAGAATGATTGAACGCGACTGCCTGAAATCATTATCTGAACTATATGCAGCCAATAAAAACTACAAACCTGCATTTGAAAACCTGCTTTTTGCCTATAGATTAAAGGACAGCCTACAACCCGTTTTCTTTACTGCAAAACTTGCAGAAATGGAAGCACAATTTGAAGCAGAGAAAAAGGAAGCTACTATTCAGTTATTAACACAAAAAGCCAAAATTGCACAACTCACCCTTTCTGAACAAGAAAACAACCTCAAAAAACAACAACTGCTTTTATTCGCCGCTGTCTCATTAATCATTGCCATTCTGACAACCCTATATTTTTATTTACGCTGGCGCAAACAAACTGAAAAGATAAAACGCAATGAAGCCATCATGCTTACCGAAGAACATGAAAGGCAACGCATCGCGAAAGATATTCATGATGAACTGGGTTCCGGGTTAACAAAAATAAAATTCCTTTCCGAATTTATGGAGATGAAAACAAAAGACGAACAACCGCTTCGTGAAACATTGCAATCTATTACAGACACTTCGCATCAACTCATAGACAATATGAGAGACATGATTTGGAATATGAATCCTTCTAATGCAACCTTAGACAATTTGGCAGCACGAATCCGGGAATGCAGCTCAGAGTACTTAGAAGATTTTCCAATTGACTTAAGTTTCAAAATTGCCGATGAATTGCCGTCTTTAAAAATTAATATTGAAGCAAGCAGAAACATTCTCATGATTTTGAAGGAGGCTTTACAGAATATTGTTAAGCATTCTCAGGCAAACCATGTAAGCATCCGTATTGACCTACAACCTTCATTCAAATTAATCATATCAGATAATGGTATCGGCATACCAAAAGAAAACATTAGCAATGGCAATGGATTAAAGAATATGCAAGCGAGAGCTGCTGCAATTGGTGCTGTACTTCAAATTGAATCAACACCAACTAATGGCACCCACCTTCTTTTAGACGTTAAACTTAATATACCCATTTAGTAGTATTGATTTCTTTGCTGAATAGCCTATTTTTGTTAACATGACTATAGCTGTAGGTATTATTGAAGACGAAAAACAAATCAGAGAAAATTTAAGAATTCTTATTGATGGGAGTGAAGGATTCTCATGCAAACATTTTTTCTGTTCTGCCGAAGAGGCTATTGACGCTATTCCCAATATTCAATTAGACGTTGTATTAACCGATATTCAATTAGGTGGCAAAACAGGAATTGACTGTATATTTGAGTTGAAAGACAAATGTCCTTCAACTAACTTTTTAATCTGCACTTCGTTTGACGATTCCGAGAATGTATTTAAAGCATTAAAGGCAGGTGCCACCGGCTACCTTACCAAAACCACACAACCGTCCAAACTATTAGATGCCATTGTAGAGGTTTACCGAGGTGGCTCACCTATGAATAGTCATATAGCCAGAAAAGTTGTTTCCAGCTTTCAAGTTACTAATGTAAACCCTGAATATGAAAAACTTTCTGACCGCGAAAGAGTCATTGTTGACTTGTTATCCAAAGGGCTGAGATATAAAGAAATTGCCGACCAGCTTTTTTTAAGTACAGAAACGGTTCGCACACACATCAGAAACATTTATCACAAACTGCAAGTCAACTCAAGAACCGAGGCTTTGAACAAGGTTTTTAAAAAATAAATACTACTAAATGGTGATTGACGCGTCCTGATACCCGTCTTAAGTTTGTTTCATAAAAAAATCAATAATATGAAACAATTAGCAATTAAGATTACCGGAATTTTCCTGTCTATGGCTCTGGGCTTGCCTTTGTGTATTCAAGCACAAAACGAAACACATCACGAGTTATCAAAGGCTGCTCAGAAAGGTATTTTGGTGAACTCTGAAATTGGCAATGATGGGAATATCAGAATGACCTATAAAATGAAAGTTGATAAAAAGAGTGACCAGGTAAACTATGAGGATTATGTTTTTGACAAAAACCTGAAATTTGTTGGTGTTGAAAAAAGTAAAGAAAACAAAGAAACGCATCCGGATGAAAAAGTTACGCTGATAAAAGCATTTGTAGGCGGTACCAATTCCTTTAACGTAATGAGTATGTCGCTCAATCTGCAACAAGAAGTCTGGGAGAGAAACTGGAATTACGACAAACAAACATACCAATGGGGCGACCGCTTGTCCAAAGAGGTAGTGAAACCCAAAAACAACGACAGCAAATACAGAGGTTTTGCTGCATTTGGCAATGACGATGATGGAAGTGTAATGATAATTGCAAGTTATGATACCGGCGAAGACGATCAGTTTGTTTGTCTGCGTGTAGCCAAAGATTTAAACATGACAGAAACAAAATTTCCGCTTGATGGAAAGTATGCATTAGTTTACTGTGGCACACTGGCCTCAGGAAATTTTTTTGCAGTATTTGCACCAAATGCCGGTATGAGTGACACCAAGCTTTACAGTTATGTGGAATGTAGCCCTGACGGGAAAATTGCAAAAAACAGCACCTTTACTGCGCCATCGCCTAATACGTTGATAATGGATTACAGCGAAGCAAATGGCAGTTTATACTTCATTGCAGGTTCTGACAAAAGCAACGAACCATTCAATAAAGTATTTACCAGTTATGCACCTATCAACAATCCGGGTTACTCAACATCAGACAACAGACAGATGGATAAGTACGAAAAACATGTGATGGGAACAGAATTTGCCAATCTACATCTGCTGAGATTTACAGACGGGAAGCTTGTATTTGCTTCGACTGAACCGGTTAAAGATTTTAAGTCAAAAGTTGTAACTCCTCCATCGCAAAAAAAAGGGCAGCCTTATTCAGGAAAAAAAATAGTCATTGAAAGCCTGAAAGTTTCGAGTGCCGGTGATGTATTGGTAACCGGCCAGTTAGCTGACAAAAAAGTAGTTAATGGCGGCAACTCCTATGAATATCGTTATTATGACTATGTGTGTATGCAATTTGACAATCAAGGAAAGTTAGTGGCTCAATATGCTGTAAACAAGATTTTAGATGACAGCAAAAACAACGTATTTGCAGCCAGACAGGATTTCGAAATCAGTGCCGATGGCAAATCTGCCTACTGGGAAATCATGGAAGTTCAATCAACTAAATATTATTCTTCCGTAGCAGCTGCCTATAATGGTAATTATAGTTTATCCGCTCACTTCTTCCCTAGAATCTCAACTATCAACCTTACCGGACACTCCGTAAGTGACTTTACAGAACTTGGTGAAAAAGGAAAATACCTGGTTTATCATAACACCAGCAGCATTACGGACAAAGAAAATAACAGGTTTTACTTTGGTCATGATGAAGACTACAAAAACATCTGGCTTGGCAAATTCACATTTAAATAATCGCCAACTATTTAATCCAAAAAAATGAAAAACTGTTTAATATTATTTTGATAACAACATTAATATTAACAGCTTGCTAAAAAGACACAGACGCTAAAAAATACACCTGTACAGCATGTGTTACCCAATGCGATGCTTTGGCCGCAAATGATGGCAGCGGCAAGAGTGTTATCAGGAGGATAAGCACAACAGGCCGTACTTTTGGTACAGCCTGTTGTTCTGATGAGTTTGTGGAGCATATCGGAGTCGAACCGATGACCTCTTGCATGCCATGCAAGCGCTCTAGCCAGCTGAGCTAATGCCCCGGAAGGGCTGCAAATGTATAAAAAAAACCTATTACAAGCAGCAGCACTTCTATTTATGTATAATTTCACGGCTGGCACGGCGTTTGTCAGTAAACCAGTAAAAGTTCAGCCATGAGAATGCAGCCTGTTGTTTTTTTATTGTTTTTATTTATTTCGAACCATTCAATAGGTCAAGCCCCCAAGTTGAATACCTACCCCGCCTTTCAGCGGGGCGAGCTGCTTTCATACCGGGTGCATTATGGCTTAATTGACGCCGGGGAAGTCAATATTGAAGTGACCTCAGATGCAAAGAAATTTGCTGCAGGCCCTACTTATCATTTGGTGGGGCAGGGACGCTCAACCGGTTCGTTCGATTGGTTTTACAAAGTACGCGACCGTTACGACTCCTATATTGACGAAGAAACCCTGATGCCCCAGTTCTTTATCCGGCGGGTAAACGAAGACGGCTATATTGTAAATCAGGATTATTTATTTAACCATACCCAAAAGAAAGTAACTGTTAAGCGGGATGGTACTGATAAATCGAAGAATACTGCCAATGCAAATTATGAAATCCCCTCGTTCACCCAAGATATTCTGTCTGCATTTTACTTCACCAGGAGTATGGATTTAAGCCAGTATAAACCAGGTGATATCGTAAGTGTAAATACATTCTTCGACGAAGAAATTTTCCCGCTTCATCTAAAAATCATCGGTAGAGAAACCATCAAAACCAAGGCCGGCAAAATCCGTTGTTTAAAAATCAGGCCAGTGATTCAAAAAGGCAGGGTATTTAAAGACGAAGAAGACCTTACCATCTGGGTAAGTGATGATAAAAACCGCATCCCTGTGAGGCTACAGGCTGATGTACTGGTGGGTTCTATCAAGATGGATTTGCGTGATTACCGCAACCTCACCCATACCCTGGCTGTTGAGCGGTAGTTTTTAGTCTTTGTGCTGAATGGCGGGTGTGCCCGGTACAGCTTCAATTTTAATGTTTGTACCATTATCGGTTCCGGTAATAGCCGGACTGGATGCTATAACCCTGACACGATAAGCATTTCCGGGGGTTTGTAATGCCGGAATTGTAGCCTGCACCGAACCACTTCCGGTTGCAGTAACTGTTCCGATATTGACCGGATTAGAAAAGCTGCCACTTGCATCAGAAAGCTGCACCGTAAAGATGTTTCCGGCATTAAATGCCTGGCTGGCAGTGTAAGGAACGGTTACAGAAGCCCCTGCACAATAGATAAGTGGCGCTATCGTACCTGTGCTAATGCTGTGTCCGCTTGCTGCAACGGTAGCTGTAAGGCGCATATTCGTAAGCCGGCTTGTCTGTGCGCCCACTCCAGGTAAAACCGTAGCGCATGAACTACCAGAACCACCCGAAAAACCCATGTGGTTATTGCCGCCCACATCAGTGTACTGGCAGCCACCATAAGTTGAAATTAAAAACGGTGTATTTCCGGTATAACACACCTCAACACAAAGGTTGCTTGTGCCATCCCAATCAAAAGGAGTTGACATATTCAGGCTAAACCAGCCATTGTTATTGTTGGTGAAAGCCAATGGCCCGTAAACCGTAGTGAAAGTGCCAGCATAATACCCTCCTGAGAGGTCTTGCTGAGCCACATTTGCCATTTTTATTGTATAACCCTGATGGGTGTATCCTCCCCCTACTTTTCCCGTGATATTGAAGCCAACAGTGCTAAATGAGGCCGCACCCGGGCTCATACCCGCTGTTGTCATAGCTGCTTCAATCATTGCCTTTGTATATATCGCCTGCCATTTTTTTCCGTTCGCCCCGGTGCCGACATTTGTGCCGTAGGGAGAACAGGCATTTGCTGAGTTGTTCGGATTGGTGCCTACGCTGGGGGAGCCGGTACCCGTACCTATCTGGATGACCGTTTGGGCGACAAGCGTACCGGAAAATACAAATAGTGAAAGGATAAGACCTTTAAGCATATTCATTCTGTTCATCACTGTTTTACAACTTTAAAGGTTACTTGTTCGTTTCCCTGATTAAACTGAAGGTAATATATACCTTTTGCGTAGTTAGCAATATCAATTGGTATGAGGTTTTCAGCTTTTCCGGCAACAATTTGTTCTGATAACTGCTGCCCTAAGATATTGAGCAGCTTCATACGCAGGTTTTCAGGTTTGCGCATGTTTATCTTTAACCATAACTGTTCGCTTACAGGGTTGGGGCCGATGACAATTTGTGTACCAGTGATATCGCCAAAGCCCAACTTAATCACATCAATTACTTTCTCAATAGTATCTCGCCCACAGGCGTTCTCAACTGTCAGGCTAACTGTATAGTCGCCATCAAAAGGGTAAGTTGCAACCGGGTTTTCTTCAGTAGATGTATTACCTACTCCAAAATCCCAGAGATAGGTCACCGCACCTATTGAGGTACTTGTCATTTGCAGGATATAATTTCCGGTCTGTTCGAAGGTGAAATCGGCTACCGGTGCAGTAGCCCGAGTTATAGTAATTGATTTACTGACCAGGCAGCCGCCTGAGTTGCCTGTTACAGTATAGGTGGTGGTGGTATCGGGCAAGGCATTGGCCGAATCAGCATCGGTTGACGATAAGCCTTCTGCCGGCGACCAGGTATAGGTATCAGCGCCGCTCGCGCGAATAGTAATTGCAGCTCCCGGACATACCGTAGCACTGGCGGGTTTCAGGTTTATCGCAGGCATTTCCTGAACAAGGATGGAGTAAGTAGCCGTTTCGCCAATGCAGCCTGACTCACTTGAACTATTTACTGTGATGTTGTACAAGCCGGGAGCAGTGCCCCACTTTACTTGTATAGAATCATTTGTTGAGGCCATCACCGTACCTCCTCCATCGAGCGCCCATTCATAGGTTACGCCGTTTTCGGTGTTGCTGATAAAATAAGTAACCAGCGATGTGTCACCGGCACAAACTGTATCTGCAGGTACCTGGGCAAAGGTGTTCAGGGAGGCCTGCAAGATGATGAGTAATAGAAGAATTTTTTTCACCTGCATGATATCCGGCTTAGTTACGGTGTTGAATGATGGGGGTTGCCGGTGCTGAAGGCACCGAATTTACTGTAAGCGGGGTGCCGGCTGATGATTCACAGCCGTTACCGTCTTTTGCCATAACTGTATAATTGCCCGGAGCCAAACCGCTGAAAGTTCCGGAGGCCTGAAAGGCTCCGCCAACACTATAGGTAATACCTGCACCGCTTGGTGCGCTTACATTTATTGAACCTGTTGGGGTGGCGCAGGTGGGTTGCACTGTAACGCTTGCCGTAGGATTAGCAGGGCGTGAAATATTCAGCACTACGTTACCACTGCTTGATGCCGCTGCACAAGCACCTTTGTCGGATGAGGCTGAGATTGTACCGGTATATACTCCTGCAGCCAATATCCCTGGAACAGGTACTGTGATGGTGTGCACCTTGGTTTGAATATTAT
>JAIBAI010000065.1 GCA_019695235.1 Bacteroidia bacterium
TGAAGGTGAGATGAATTATGAGTTATGAATGATGAAAGCGGGATGATGGAAATAGAAGACAAGAAACAACCGGATAAAAGCGCTACCGCGCGAAGGATTGAAGCGAAGTACCCCGCATGCGTTGAATAGAGGGGGGAGCGGAGTACTGCGGAAAGCCTGACCCGCCGCAAGGAGGGGCGCGCCCAAAACATCAGGGTTCAAACTTTAAATAGACGTTTTAATGTTATCATGCTAGCCTAATCGGGCTTTGTTGCCATCTGCTAAAAACAACCATATAAATTTAGGCGTCAAATTCTAAAGCAGGCATGTAAGATATTTCTTACATGCCAATTACTTAGGAAGAGGGTGTTAGCATAAACGGATAAGGGGTTTCCTCACCCGTTACGTTGTGCATCAACTACTGCAAGGGTTACCATGTTCACAATCTCACGTACAGAGCTGCCCAACTGGAGAATATGTACTGGTTTTTTCATGCCCATCAACAGAGGGCCAATTGCTTCAGAATCACCAATTTCCTGCATCATTTTATAGGCAATGTTTCCGGCAGAAAGATTCGGGAAAATCAAGGTGTTTACCTGTTGGCCGACAAGGTTAGAGAAGGGGAATTGTTCTTCGAGTAGTTTGTTGTTTAATGCGAAATTTGCCTGCACCTCACCGTCAACAATCAAGCCGGGATGTTTCTCGTGAAGAATGCGCACCGCTTCTCTTATTTTAACTGTTTCTTCATTTTCAGTAGAGCCGAAGTTTGAATACGAAACCAACGCTATGCGGGGTGTAATATTCAGGTTTTGAACTGTCTGGGCTGTAAGGAGGGTAATGTCAACCAATTCTTCGGCAGTAGGGTTCACATTAACGGTGGTATCTGCAAAGAAATAAGGCCCTGTTTTGGTCATGATGATGTAAAGTCCGGCCACTCTTTTCACATTCTCAGCTGTACCAATTATATGCAGTGCCGGCCTGATAGTATCAGGATATTTACGGGTGAGGCCAGAAATCAGCGCATCAGCCTCGCCTGTTTGTAGCATCATGGCACCGAAATAGTTGCGTTCACGAACAATTTGCCTTGCCTCAAAAGCGGTGATACCTCTTCGTTTTCTCAACTGATAAAACAGTTGTCCAAATTGGTCACAACGTTCGCTTTCTTCTGTGCTACGGGGGTCAATAATCTCAACGCCTTCAAGGTCAATATGATATTCACTGGCTATTCTGTCAATTTTTTCTTTGTTACCCAATAAGATTGGGATGGCAACACCGTCGTTGCGTACCACCTGGGCCGCTTTAAGGATTTTAAAATGGTCGGCTTCGGTAAATACTACCCGTTTAGGATTGGTTTTTGCCCGTGTGCTAACGCGGTTCAGCAGTTTGTTGTCGAGCCCCATGCGCCGGGTGAGTTCCTGGGCGTATTCATCCCAATTGCTGATGGCTAAACGGGCAACGCCTGAATCCATGGCTGCACGGGCTACTGCTGGTGAAACGGTGGTAATCAGGCGAGGGTCAACAGGTTTTGGTATAATGTATTCACGACCAAACATCAGGTTGGTCTTGTTATAGGCGTTATTTACCAGCTCGGGCACATCTTCTTTTGCCAATTGTGCAATTGCATATACAGCAGCCAGTTTCATTTCTTCATTGATGCAGGTTGCCCTGACATCTAATGCACCTCTGAAAATAAAAGGGAATCCAAGCACGTTGTTTACCTGATTGGGGTAGTCAGAACGGCCAGTGGCAACAATGGCATCGGGCCGGGCAGCAATAGCATCTGTATAGGAAATCTCCGGGGTAGGGTTGGCCAGCGCAAAAACAATCGGGTCTTTGGCCATTGAGTGAAGCATCTGGGCAGATACCACATTGCCTTTCGACAGGCCTACAAACACATCAGCACCGTCAATTGCCTGAGCAAGGGTTTCTTTGTCAGTATCGCGTGCGAAAAATTGTTTCTGCTTGTCAAGCCCGGCACGTTTGGTACTGATAACCCCTGTACTATCGAGCATGAGGAGGTTTTCTTTTTGTACACCCAGGCGAATAAACAATCGTGCACATGAGATAGCAGAAGCTCCGGCACCATTGAATACCACTTTTACTTTGTCAATTTCTTTTCCGGCCAGCTCAAGGGCATTTAAAAGGGCTGAGCCGGTGATGATGGCAGTTCCGTGCTGGTCGTCGTGCATGATAGGAATCTTCAGCGATTCTTTCAGCCGTTGCTCAATCTCAAAGCATTCAGGAGCTTTAATATCTTCAAGGTTGATACCACCAAAAGTTGGCGCAATGGCCTGTACTGTTTGTACAAAGGTTTCAATATCGTTTGCGTCTACCTCAATATCAAACACATCAATGTCGGCAAAGATTTTAAACAAGACCCCTTTTCCTTCCATCACCGGTTTCGATGCTTCCGGGCCGATATTCCCAAGCCCTAAAACGGCGGTTCCGTTAGAAATCACAGCCACCAGATTGCCTTTGGCGGTGTATTTGTAAACATCTTCCGGATTTTTTTCAATTTCTATGCAAGGTTCTGCCACTCCCGGAGAGTAGGCCAAGGATATGTCGCGTTGTGTTGAAGTAGGTTTGGTAGATACCACAGCAATTTTTCCGGGTCTACTGCCGGCATGGTAATCAAGGGCTTGTTTTTTCTTAAAGTTTTCCATCGTTTCGCACTTTTCTGAACATTTGAAGGGGGCTAAATTATTTGAAATAAACTAATAAGCGATAGAATTTGACTGGTTTTAAAAGAACAAATTTCGCCACATGTTGTTAATTTTGCCGTATGCAAGTTACAGTTGACCCCCAGTCAGGTTTCTGCTTTGGGGTTGTTTATGCCATCCAGACGGCGGAAGATGAATTAGCGCACAGTAACAGTTTGTACTGTTTAGGTGATATTGTTCACAACAATATGGAAGTTGAACGCCTTCAAAACAAAGGCCTGAAGGTGATTGACCATGAACAATTAAAGTCATTAAAGAATGCAAGGGTACTCATTCGTGCGCATGGAGAGCCCCCGGAAACATACCGCATTGCGATTGAGAACAATATTGAGTTGGTTGATGCTTCATGCCCGGTAGTACTTAAATTACAGAACCGGATTCGGCAGGGCTATGAAGAAGGAAAAGACGTGCAGGTAGTAGTGTACGGGAAAGCCGGTCATGCTGAGGTGAACGGCCTTATAGGGCAGACCAATGGCACGGCAATTATCGTTGAGAACAAAGATGATTTGGCAAAAATTGATTTTAGGCGTCCGATACGGTTTTTCTCACAAACAACACAGCCAACCGCTGGTTTTCATGAAATGGTAGAGGAAATCACCCGAAGAGTACGAAAGGAAGGCAAAGATGCTCATTTACAGGTAGAAGCCAACGATACGCTTTGCAGGCAGGTATCAAACAGGGAGCCACGCTTGAGGAATTTTTCTCTTGAGCACAACGTAATTCTTTTTGTTAGTGGGAAAAAGAGTTCAAATGGTAAGGCATTGTATGAGGTCTGCAAAGAAGTAAATCCACGCACCTACTTTTTGTCGTCATGGTCAGAGGTTGATTTAGCCTGGTTCAAGCCGGGCGAGACTGTAGGGATATGCGGTGCTACTTCTACACCCCGCTGGCTTATGGATGATATTGCCGGAAAGTTAAGGGTATGTTAATACTAAGCGCTATTTGTTTGTTGCCGGATAAATTGGACCGGATTTAATAACCTTTGGTTAAAGTTATACTAGCCTTTGATGATTAATTTTGCGAATAATTTAAAAGCATGAGTCAGGAAAAAATCAGGATTTTATTGGTAGATGATGAGCCGGATATTTTGGAGTTCATCAGTTATAATCTGAAGAAAGAGGGCTATGATGTATTTACTTCAAACAATGGTCGTGAAGCCATCCAGATGGCACTTCAGACAAAACCACATCTGATTATCCTTGATGTAATGATGCCTGATATGGACGGAATGGAAACTTGTTCAATTATCAGAGAAATGCCTGATTTAAAAGATGTTATGATTGCGTTTCTTACAGCGAGGAATGAGGATTATTCTCAAATTGCAGGTTTTGATGCAGGGGCTGATGATTATATCAACAAACCGATTAAGCCACGTGTATTGGTAAGTCGGGTCAAAGCATTGTTGCGCAGGCGTGACAGTGGTTTTCAGGAAAGCAATGATTTTGAGGTGAGTGGCTTTAAAATTGATAAAGAAAAGTACCAGATCATTAAGGAAAACGAAACGATTCACCTACCCAAGAAAGAGTTTGAATTGATTGCACTGCTTGCCTCAAGGCCTGGCAAGGTATTTAACCGGGAAGATATTCTAAAAAAGGTTTGGGGAGATGATGTAGTGGTGGGCGACCGAACCATTGATGTTCATATCAGAAAGCTTCGTGAAAAGCTGGGTGAGTCATATATACGAACAATTAAAGGCGTAGGCTATAAATTTGAATTCTAAAGCATCATTTTTACACAAGGTTAACACCTCCACACCCCGGTCGCTCGCATTATTTTTGGCGGTTTGGTTTGCCTCATGCGTTGGAGCATTCGTTGGTGTAACTGAGTATATTTTTCATACATATCACAGCATCTGGGTGCCTGTGGTAGTAACTATTTTCACTTTCTTTTTTTCGTTTCTTCTATTTCAGTTTGCAGTAGAGCGTTTTATTTACCGGAAGATCAAACTGATATACAAGACCATTCACCAGTTAAAGCTAAGTAAAGAGCAAAAACCCATCACCATTGATTTGGGCAATGACATCATCAGTGCGGTAAATTCAGATGTAGTGGCCTGGGCTACAGATCAACATGCGGAGATTGAGTATTTGAAGAATATTGAAAATTACCGACGCGAATTCATAGGCAATGTGAGTCATGAGTTAAAAACTCCCATCTTTAACATCCAGGGCTATATACTTACTTTGCTTGAAGGTGGTTTGGAGGATGAGAAAATAAACCGTACTTATCTTGAGCGCGCTGAGAAAAGCGTAGAGCGACTGATTCATATTGTTGAAGACCTTGAGGTTATCACTCAATTAGAATCAGGCCAGTTGATTTTGCACAAAGAGAAGTTTGATATTGTTGAGTTGGCGCGTGATGCCATTGCCGGAATTCAATACAGTGCCCAGAAGAACAATGTGAAGTTGCAGTTTAAAGACATTTACGACAAGCCAATTTTTGTGAAGGCTGACCGTGAAAGTATCCAAAAGGTTCTAACTAATCTGCTGATAAACTCTATAAAATATAGCAGAACCTCCGGGGCAGGTGAGGCGAAAGTGTCGTTTTATGATATGGATGAGAACATCCTGGTGGAGGTTTCAGATAATGGAATAGGTATTTCACAAGAGAATCTCCCCCGTTTATTTGAGCGGTTTTTCAGGGTTGACCGAAGTCGTTCAAGAGAGATTGGTGGTACCGGCTTAGGGCTTTCAATTGTTAAACACATCATTGAAGCACACAACCAAACTATTAACGTAAGAAGCTCTCCCGGTGTAGGTACCACCTTTGGTTTTACCCTGGCAAAATATAAATAAGAACCTGGTTCTTATTCTTTAAACCTGAACGCTAAAGCACCGTTTTTTAGGCTAACTTTTTGTACGTTTCAACAAAGTGATATGCCCATGTAGGGTAACTAATGGTCGTTCGCCATCGAAACCTTTTTGGCGATACATCAACTTGTAAAGGTAAATTCCGTCAGGCACCAGTTTTCCACTGGAAGCATCCGTGCCATCCCAGAAATCGTTTAGTTCTGTACCATTGAACACCATTTCGCCCCAACGGTTAAATACCTGGAAGCTAAAGGGAATTGAATCATTAAAGAAGAATTCAAATTTGTCGTTAATACCATCTCCATTCGGGGTGAATGAATTAGGTATATAAAAGATGTTAACGTCTTTTATATTTAACAATGCTGCATGGGTGCTCTTACACCCCTTGTCGCTTGTTGCATAAAGTTGTACGGTGTATGTGCCCTTTTTTTCAAAAGCATGTGCCGGACTGTCCTCAGTAGAGCTGGTGCCGTCTCCGAAATCCCACTGCCTTGTTACCGGTATAACATTGGGGTTGTTAAAGGTAACATCTGGAGTAAGCATTAAAATAGGTTCAATGGGGTTCCAGGTGAAATGGGCGTTTGGATTTGGGTTTACCACCACCTGCACCGAATCATAAGCCAGAAATGAGCCGCAACGGTCGGTGACTTCTACCATGTATAAAGTAGTTGTAGCAGGCATTACAGTTATTGGGTTGCCTGTGATGTTGCCCGGGGTCCAGGTATATGATTTCATGCCCGCTTTGCCACCTGTGGCAGAGGCTTGCAGGGTGATGGTTTGGTCTTGACAAATCTCCATGTCAATTCCGGCATCGGGGATAATAGGCGAATACCCTTTAACTGTAATAGCATTTGACAGGGCATTTGCTGTTGTTTTACATTGATAGTCAGAACTCAGTTCAACTTCAACTACATCGTCAACTTTAATCCAGGGGTTGGTATATGTGGGGTTGTCGGGGCCGTCATTCGTGCCGTTTAGCCTCCATGCATAGGAAGGATTATTCCCGCCATTGACCGGAGTCGCAATGAACTGCATATTGTAGCTGTTCTTGCACACAGTGTCAGAAGGTGTTACTGTAATACTTACAGAGGGAGCCAGATTAGGAAGTACCTGGATGCTAATCGTATTCGACACATATTCATTTGCGGTAAAGCAGCGACCATCAGGAACGATTTTTACCTGAACAAAGTCACCGTTAACAGGCAGGGGCAAGTTCAGGTTAGTAGTGCTGTTGCCTGCATCCACCCCGTTGACTGTCCAGCTAATTGCCGGATTGGTGCCCACATTGTTATAGCTTGCTGTGAGGTCTATAGGAGTGCCTTCGCAAATTGGAAGCTGCTGAGAAGTAGCAATTGACACGCTTCCGGGGAGGGTGGGCGTCACTTGCATAACAACCGGGGCAGATTCAACAGAAGCAGGGTCAGGGCAGGTAGCATTTGACTGCATCCGAACAAATACCTGATCGCCATGACTCAAGGTGGTACTGGTGAAGCCTGCTGCTGTGGCACCTGATACAGCCGTGTTATTGATAAACCATTGGTAACCAGGCACTACACCGCCATTGAATGGAATGGCCGTAAAGGTTACAGCAGTACCAGAGCAGATGTCAATGCCCGGATTCACATTCACCGACACAGTAGGTACAGCTTTAGGGGTAATAGTTACCGAAATCGGGTTACTTGTTACAAGCGGATTGGGCCCGGGACAGGTTTCACTTGAACTGAGTTCAACTGTTACCACATCATTGTTGTTCAAGGTGCTGCTGGCAAAACTGCTGTTGTTTGCTCCACTTACCTGAACGCCATTTACTTTCCAGGTGAATAAGGGAGTAGGCCCCCCGTTGGTAGCAGTAGCGGTAAAGGCGATTTGAACGCCCTGACAAACAGCACCGGCAGGGTTTGCTGCAATGGTAACAGCAGGGGGCTTCTCTGGTAATAGGTTGACCGTTAGCTCGGGTGAGCTTGCATTGGGCGTTGAGCTACATGGTGAATTACTGGTGAGTTTTACGCTCACACGGTCGCCATTGGCAAGCGTACTGCTTGTAAAAGTTGGGCCACCCGAACCGGCAGGTACGTTGTTCACTAACCACTGATAAGTTGGGGCAGTGCCGGCATTGCTTGGGGTGGCGGTGTAGGTTAATGCAGTTCCGGGGCAAACAGGAGTAGCAGGACTAACATTTATACTCACCGAAGGCGTAGTAGGTGGGGCGATACTAACCGTGAGAGGGGGTGAGGTGCCTGTGTTGGGGGTGATACAAGGCAGGCTGGCAGTAACTGTAACGCGCACCTGGTCGCCTGCTACAAGGGTAGAAGATGTAAATGTTGCGGAGTTGGTTCCTACGGGCGCATTGTTTACAGTCCATTGGTAGGTTGGTGTGGCACCGGCATCAACAGGGGTGGCAGTATAGGTAACGCCGGCACCTGTACAAATGGGCATGGGTGGGTTTGAGCTGATAGTTGCACTGGGTCCCGAGCCCGGAGCAAGAATCTCAACCTGCTTGGTGAGAGGGAAGGTACAGGAGCCTGACTGGTAATTCAGGGTAATATCGTAGGTGCCGGCACTGCTGTACTGCGCATTGAACATCTTCATATTGGCAATGCTGGCCGTACCTGCGCCAGGCAACACCCAATCGTAAGCGCTTGCGGCGGCTGCACCGGAGGCCAAAATTGTTACAGGTGTATTGATACAGGTAGGGTTCGGGCTGATGGTGAAATCAGGTGCCGGGCCTTGGGTTACAACAATATTAAAGTTTTTTGTTGCGGTAATGCCGCAAGCATCTGTAGCAGTGGCAACAAAAGTGGTATTACTTGCCGGGCTAACACTGATGCTGGCGCCGGTTTGGCCACCGGGCGACCAGGAAAAGGTATAGGGTGCTACTCCGAATGCTCCATCTACAGCCAGGGTGGCGGAGTTGCCGGCACAAACCGTTTGGGTAGTCGGAGGCATTGGTATTGGTTGGCTGGTGCTCATTTCAACGGTTCTGCCAATAATTTGTACCGTCCAGTTGATGTCAGCACCAATACATTCGCCGGAACAACCAGGGCGTGGGTCGTTGCAGCGCGCAAAACGTAGCTGAAAAGGCATGGTGTATGAAGCACACTGAGCTGCCTTGAAACAGCTGCCTACATCGCTGAAGAAAGTATAATCAATTCCTGAGCAGGTACCCGGAAGGAAGGAGGTGAAGGAGGCCTGGCAATTCCACCAGTTGCCATTGCTTGGGCTAATACAGGAGCCGGTGGTAAAGCGCATTCCACCATCGCGTGTTGCGCAGGGTGATGTTGCCAGAAAAGCCATTGTAAACCGCGCATCTGTCACAGTACAGTTGGGAGGTACAGGCACATCCATATCGTAAGCACAGTATTCATCCCAGCAGGTAGTACCATATTTGCTCCCAAGTATTGAAGCTTTAAGTACGCTGTTGTTGGCACTTACCAATGGGTCAATAATAACAGGGTAGGCCCTTTCTGGTGCGTTTAACCATGCACCCGGTATGGTCATATCAAGAATATTTTCGTTGATTTCATACGGAAATTCAAGCCCACTTTCTAATTGTTGCTGGTCATAAACAGCCAACACCCCAATGCTAAAAAGCATTTCTCCCTCTAAGGAATTGATTGCAATGGGTTCTGTAGAGGCATAAACTGTGCCCTGGTTTTGAAGTTTACCTGCACCACTCAGTTTATCGCGAAAACGCAGTGATTTGAATGACTGGTTCAGCGGGCGGTTGATGATGAAATTGGTTTTAATGGCTCCTTTATACACCACCATTTGCATATCAATACCGGGCCAGCAGTTGTTCACCAATACACCCTGGTCGCCGGCAGTGAAATCAGACCAATTGGCTTTGCCCAAACTGATATACCTGCCATCAGCTGTTTCGGCAATGAGTTCAAGCTGATGGTTGAATTCAAGCATATTACTGCCATTTTTAATCCGGCAAGATTGCGTTGCCAGGTCAATTTCAACAGGGAAGCCAGGGTCATTAAGCCTGAAAAGCGATGGACTCACTTTATGCAAACGTTTGTCGTAACTAATCCAGTTGCCCTGTACATCCTTGTAATGCATGGCCCCATACGATTGCTGGAGGTTGAATTCACGTATGCCATCATGCGCACGGGTTACAAAATACCTGGAGGTTGCTGTGCGCTGGCTTAAGTCTTCGTAACAATCACTACAAGGGGCATTCCAGGGCAATACCCCATATTCAGGATGCGAAGAATATAATTTTTGTGTTTCAAAGCCAGGGATTGCTGCCCATGCTTTGCTTTGCGTGAAATGAAAGGTGTTTATTTCACTTTGAAGGCTGTTGTTTTGCGCAAGAA
>JAIBAI010000066.1 GCA_019695235.1 Bacteroidia bacterium
TTGCTTTGAAAGGCAAGAATGCCAATGGGAAGCTTTTTTATACTCCTTTTCAGACCTTATGGGAGAATGCTGAGACCTTAGGAGGGCAAGCTTATGTTCCACAACCCCGTTCGGGCTTTGTGATTATAGCCACCGATGATACTACCCATGTAACCATTACACCTTCAATAGATATATTGAACCATCCGGCCAATGTACCATTTACCATAACACTCCATAGGGGGCAAACATATTATTGTGAGGCCACCGGTTTTCGTGCCGATGAGCGTCCGGCCGGCACTAAAATTGAATCAGACAGACCCATTGCTGTTACTATAAAAGACGATATGATTGATGTTGATAAGAGCGGAGAGGGCGGAGCTGACCTGGCTGCAGACCAGTTAATATCAGTCGAAAAATCAGGCTATAAACACATTGTAGTAAAAGGCCAATTGGTCAATAATCTTGACCGGGTATTTGTAGTTGCATTATTTGATTCTACCTATATTTATATTGACGGGAATGCAAGTCCGGTTGATACACTGATGGCAGGCGAACAGTACACTTATAGCTTCAGCGGCCCTGCAGGTTTTATACGTGGAAGCAATAAAATTTCAGTGCTGCATGTTTCAGGTTCAGGTGACCAGACTGCCGCAGCGGTAATTCCTTCTTTAGAATGTACTGGTTCAAACCAGATCGGCTTTACAAGGCCTGGTTCAGGGGAATTTCGACTTACCCTAACCATTAAAAACGGTTTCCAGAATAGTTTTACCTTAAATGGCAATCCACTTGATGGCAGCGGCTTTGCACCTGTGCCTGGTACCAATGATGAATGGGTGTTTTTAAACAGGGTATTTAGCACGTCTGAGGTTCCTAACGGACAAGCTTCTATCATTGCCAATTACAGTGCCGAGCTGTTTCACATGGGTACTGCTTACCGGCAGGGAGCCAGCTGCAATTACGGCTATTTCTCCAATTTCAGCTATCTGAATCTGGGTGTTAATCGTGAATTGTGTCTTGGCGATTCGGCTATTTTGGATGCCGGCCCCGGTAAGACGCAGTACCGTTGGAGTACAGGTGATACCACACAGAAGATTGTGGTGAAAACTCCGGGGGTATATATGGTTGATGTATTAAGCGGTAATGAATGTGCTGCGACCGACACCGTGGAGGTTTCATATTACATTCCTCCAGTTCAGATTCAGCAATCAAGAGATACCATTTGTGAAGGCACTCAGTTATTGCTAACAGTACCTGGTACTTATCTTTTTCAATGGCACGATGGCACGACTACCACCCCCTTCTTCATGGCGTCGGATAGCGGTTTGTATTGGGTTGAGGTAACTGATTATCAGGGTTGTCGTGCGAGAGATTCTGCAAGGGTATATACTGTGCCAAGGCCACCAACACCAGTGGCGAGTATTGTTCCGTTTGGCCCTGAAATAACCTCAGATACCTTGTGTGCAGGGCAGGCTGTTTCAATTCGTATGGAACAGGTGGAAGGGGCATCAGCTTATTCATGGCTACAGCAATCAGCACAGGGCCCCAACCTCTACCAAGGCCAACAAGTTGATCTCGCCAACCTAAGTGTCAATAACTCAGGTGTTTATCTTGCCTATGTTACAAAAAACAATTGCGAAAGCCTTTATGACACCCTGAACCTATTGGTTAATCCTACGCCGGAGGTTTATATCGGCCTCACAGATACGGTATGTGACTCACAAAGTATTTTACTTGATGGAGGAGCCGGAAGTGGTTATACCTATCTATGGCAGGATGGTTCAAGCAACCAGACTTTTCTTGCAGAAAGCAATGGTTTTTACTGGGTTGAGGTTGAAAATCCATCAGGCTGTTCACGTAGAGACTCAGTTGATTTATACTTTTCGGTTAGTCCGGCTGCCCCTGAGATTTCAATCTTTGGTCAGCTTGCAGATGCTGACTCACTTTGTGCCGGAGAACGGCTTGAGTTAAGCATTCCAGAAATGAGCCAGGCTGCCTATTTCTGGGTGTTGCCTTCAGGCAGTACGGTAAACCCTGGCACTGAATTGGTTGTTGAACCTACAAGTGTACAAAGTGGTGGAACCTATTTCGCCTTCTACACAAAGGATGGCTGTAAGTCGCAGCTTGATTCAGTCGGTATCTTTATTGCAAAAACCCCGGATCCTGTTTTTGCTTCAGCTGATACCTCTATGTGTGGCAACGACACGCTTTACCTTTCTGCAGCCGGGTCTCCGGATATATCTTACCTGTGGAGCAACAACAGTACTGACTCTGTAAGTGCTGCAATCACTTCTCCAGGTCTTTGGTGGGTTAAACTTACAACAACTGTTGGGTGCTCTATGACCGATACCATCATGGTAAACTTTACCCCTCGTCCTACGCCCACACTTGACGGACAAACAGTAGTATGTATCGGCAGCCCGCTGGCATTAAATGTTGTGCCGGAAGAGGGGGTCAACTATTTCTGGAACGGTCCTGCGTTTTCTGCTACCGGAACCTCTATGTCGGTTGAAAATCCGCAATCCGGCGCAGTGTACAGCTTATGGGCAGAAGAAAATGGTTGTTATTCAGAAGACACCATCGAGGTTACGGTAATTCTTCAACCGGTTCCGGTGGTGAACCTTGGGGAGGATTTCAGCATCTGTAAGGGTACAACTGCTCAATTAAGCGGGCCGCAAGGCATGCGTCGCTACTTTTGGTCAAACGGTGATACGGCTGCCAGCACATCAATCGGGCCCGGTGAAGTTATCTTAACAGTTAGAAACACCGAAGGATGTAGCGCCAGTGATACGCTGTTCATAGAAGGTGCTGCACCAAAGGCAATGTTTACCTCGAACCCTTCAGAAGGTGCGCTCACCAATATGGCCATCGCATTCACAGATAAATCTGAAGGTGGTCCGGTAAGCTGGGCATGGAACTTTGGTAACGGTCAGTCAAACGCAGAGCAAAACCCAAGCTATGCTTATCCGGCGGCGGGTACCTTTACAGTTCGCCTTGTGATAACTGATGCCAATGGCTGTACTGATACCACAGAAACTGCTTATGTGATTTCTAACCAGGTAGCTATTCCGAATTCGTTCACTCCAAATGGTGATGGCAAGAATGATTTGTTTGTGATAAAAGGGCTTGAAGGTTTTCCAGATAGCGATTTGAAAATATTTAATCGTTGGGGCAATGAGGTGTTTGCTAGCAATGCCTACACCAACGATTGGGATGGTGGCGATGCACCTGATGGTGTGTATTTCTATGTGCTTAAGTTGAAGAACGGACAAGACCACAAAGGAGATATAACAATTAGAAGACAGTAATAATTAATTGCAACGCGAAGCGGTATAGAAGATAATGTTGTCTTCTATACCGCTTTTTTGTTTCAAATTCATATTCGCATGTAATGTATCAGTTGAGCAAAATATTAATTCCGGGAAGTTCTGTGCTTTGTAAATAAAAAGCCTGAATTTTTTGAAAGAAACTATTAATTTTCCCGTTTTATTTTCAATGAGAGTCATATCATTACTACTAATAGCATTCTTTTTTGTGCCAGCCGGATGTGTGGCGCAACAAGGTGAGTTAAGCACCCGGAGCAAGAAAGCAGCCCAACGATTTCATGAAGCACGTGGGTTTTACGAGTATAAGAAATCAAAAGAAGCAGCATCATTGCTAAAGGAGGCAGTAGAGATTGATCCGGAGTTTTTTGAGGCGCACATGCTGTTGGCCAATGTATTGGATGATTTGGATGATTTTCAGGGGGCAATAGTGCATTACAAGGAAGCCATCCGTATAAGGCCTGATCGTTTCCCGCCGAATTATTATAACCTGGCTGGGTCAGAGATGAAACTAGGGCAATATGAAGAGGCTGTAAAGCATCTTGAGACATTTCTTGCGATTGAGCGGATTCATCCTGATATGAGAAAGAAAGGAGAGGCTCGTTTGGCCAACTGCCGTTTCGCAGAGCAAGCCGTCAAGAATCCTGTGCCATTTTCTCCCATGAATTTAGGAGAAGCAGTCAACACACCTTATGACGAATACCACCCTGCCATTTCAGCAGATGAAGCTACCCTTATTTTCACCCGAAGCCGTCCACGCGATGGCATGTCAGATGTAGGTGCCGCCCAGTTTGAGGAAGATTTTTATATAAGCCGCATCGGAGCAGAAGGCTGGTCACGTGCTGTACCTCTGGGCCCGCCTGTGAATTCACATGGCAATGAAGGAGCGCATTGTCTTTCACCGGATGGCAACACGCTCTACTTTACCGCATGTGGTAGAAACGACGGCATGGGAAGTTGCGACCTGTATATAAGCCAGCGACTTGATGCAAATTGGACGCAACCCCAGAATCTGGGGCCATTAAATTCAGTGTTTTGGGATACCCAGCCAAGTATTTCAGCCGATGGTAGAGAAATCATCTTTGTTAGCAAACGTGAGGGTACATTGGGGGGCGGCGATCTTTACCAATCTTTTAAAAATGAGCAGGGACGCTGGTCTAAGCCCCGCAACATGGGCCCGGTGCTGAATACACCTTTGGAGGAGTCAGGGCCATTTTTACATCCGGATGGTCAAACACTGTATTTTACCTCGGCAGGTCATCCGGGTATGGGCGGACAGGATTTGTTTATCAGTCGCCGAAATGCAGACAGTACCTGGTCAAAACCTGAGAACCTTGGTTATCCGATTAATACCTCTGCGGATGAAGAGCATCTGGTGGTAAATTCGATGGGAAACCGTGCTTATTTCTCCAGTGCCCGTCCCGGAGGCACAGGCGGGCGAGACTTGTACATTTTTGAATTGCCAGGTGCTTTACGGCCCAAACCGGTTACTTTTTTAAGAGGTATCGTAACCAGTGCAGCAGACCAAAAACCCCTTCAGGCACAGGTAACGGTAACTGACCTCAGTACCGGGGTTCAAAAGGCGATGGCACGCTCGAACAGGCAAACTGGTGCTTATCTGGTCTGCATTCCTTCAGGCAGTAGTTATGCTATTAATGCCAGTGCTCCGGGGCATCTGTTCTATTCAGGTAATTATACCCTCCCCGCAGAGCTGGGTCTTGATGACCATTATGAAGCCAATATCAGCTTACAGCCAATTACTCCCGGAGCTGCTCCCATTGTGCTGAAGAATATCTTTTTTGAGAGTGGTTCGAGCACGCTCCTGGCAAGCTCATTTATTGAGTTAAATAAACTTGTTGAGTTGCTCAAGGCCAACCAGGAAGTACGCATTGAAATAGGGGGGCATACTGATGATGTGGGTACCGACAGCGAGAACCTGAAACTTTCTCAGGCCCGGGCGCAAAGTGTTGTAGATTTTCTGGTTTCAAAGGAGATTGCTGTAAAACGCTTGCTGGCAAAAGGTTATGGTGAGGCAAAACCAATTGCTGATAATAAAACAAACGAAGGACGCAGCCAAAACCGAAGGACAGAAATTACCATTCTTGCACCCTGATGCTTGTGACAGCATCTAACTAAATACAGACTTAAACCTGCCTTTTATGTAGTTTTGGTTTAGGAAGAACCTGTGTTAAAAATAAAAGACCAATCACTCCTGCAATAGCAGAACTCATTAAAATCGCAATTTTTGAATTGTCAATGATGTGGATGTTGTTGTATGCGAGCAAGGTGATAAAAATTGACATTGTAAAACCAATTCCGCCGAGCATACCAGCCCCCAGAATACTTTTCCAGTTGAGGTCGCGGGGTAATTTGCTAAAACCAAGTTTTGTGGTGCAATAACTCATTAAAAAAATGCCGAGTGGTTTCCCGACAATCAGCCCGAGCACAATACCCATCACATAGGGTTCAGCCATTGAATGAATTGAAATATCGCTAAATGAAATTGCCGTATTTGCTAAAGCAAATATTGGAAGAATCATGAACGCCACTGGTTTGTGCAGGAAACTCTGGAGCTTATAGGAGATAGATTTTTTACCTCCATCGCCAAACGGAATTGCAAATGCCAGTAGCACCCCGGTAATGGTGGCATGTACGCCTGAATGTAGCATAAAATACCACATGAAAACACCGCCTATGAGATAAGGAAGTAGAAAAAACACTTTCATGCGTCCCAGGATAATTAAAAAGAGCCAGATACCCAGTGCGATTAGCAGATTGGTCCAAAGCAGTGTTTCGGTGTAAAAAACAGCGATAACCAGAATGGCGCCCAGGTCGTCAATAACTGCCAGGGCTGTGAGAAACACTTTTAATGAGACAGGTACTCTGTTACCCAACAATGATAAAATTCCCAAAGCAAAAGCGATATCGGTGGCCATAGGTATACCAGCACCGGTATGGGTTGGTAGTCCGTAGTTAAAAAGTAAAAACAAACCTGCCGGAACAATCATACCACCAATTGCTCCGGAAATCGGGAGTAATGCATCCTTTATTTTAGAGAGTTCACCCTGAAAAACTTCACGTTCAAGTTCAAGTCCGATCAATAAAAAGAAAATGGTCATTAAACCATCATTTACCCAAAGTTCAATGCTGAGGCCTGCTATTTTTCTTTGCCAGAGGTCATGGTATTCGGTGCCAAAACCTGAGTTAGCAAGCAGTAAAGAGGTGATGGTGCAAAGAATCAGAATGACCCCACCTGCTTTCTCACTATTGAAAAAGTCTTTAAATAATTTGCTTGTTTTCATTGTGGTAAATTCACCTCGTCTAACGACTCCTTATGAACAAAGCCGGCTATTACTTCAAAACGGTTTCTACGAAGGCTTTTCATCTCCTGTTCTCCTTTGAGCGAATAACCACTATCGGGCAAATACGTCCAGTAAATTTTTGAACGCATCAGAGGAGAATGTTGCTCAAGTTCAGCCTGTATTTTATTGACTTTCGCACCTTGTTTTACAACGATGTATTTACGGATATTCAAATCGGCGTCTAATGAAAGATAGCTGATTTGCTCAAGTGGTCCGGTAGTAGATGAAATCATTAAGGTATCTACCTTGAATTTACCCGAATAGATGGCTTTATTCAGGTCAATTTCACTAAAGACTTCCAACTCCTTTTCCCAGCTTACTGATTGCAAATACAACGATGAGGTATCATCTTCCACCTTCAGGTGTTTGTTCACCAAAGGGTTTACTGCTTTTTTACGTGCGAGTTCTTGTTTAAACCAGGAGGGGTTGTCGAAATACCTTATAGCGTTTATCGGTTCAGTATTTTCTGAACATGCAATAAAAAGAAGCAAAAGGCCATAAACAAGGCGGTACATCCGGCCTGTTAGAAATTAAACTCAATACCCTGTGCCAGCGGTAGGCCGGTGCTGTAGTTGATGGTATTGGTTTGTCTGCGCATATAGGCCTTCCAAGCATCAGAGCCGGATTCTCTGCCGCCACCTGTTTCTTTTTCACCACCAAATGCACCACCAATTTCAGCACCTGATGTGCCGATATTCACATTTGCAATTCCGCAATCGGAGCCTTCTGCTGACAGGAAGCGTTCCATTTCACGCAGGCTATTGGTGAAGATTGATGATGACAAACCCTGTGGAACACCATTTTGCATTGCAATTGCTTCTTCAAGGGTGTTATAGCGCATCAGGTACAGGATAGGAGCGAAAGTTTCTTCCTGCACAATCTGATAGTGGTTTTCGACTTCCATGATGCAGGGTTTAACATAACATCCGCTTTCATACCCATCACCGGATAATACGCCGCCCTCGACAAGTGTTTTGCCTCCTTCTTTCAATGCTTTTTGAATAGCATTTTGGTAGTCTTCAACGGCTTTAAGGTCAATCAATGGCCCCATGTGGTTTTTATCCAACAACGGGTTGCCTATTTGTAATTGTCCATAAGCGTTTTTCAGTGAAGTGCGAACCTGCTCATAAATACTGTCGTGCACAATCAGCCGGCGGGTACTGGTACAACGTTGTCCGGCAGTACCTACGGCGCCGAACACTGTGCCAATGAGCATCATTTTCAGGTCTGCATCAGGTGTTACGATGATAGCGTTGTTACCCCCCAATTCAAGAATGGTTCTTCCGAAACGTCCTGCAACTGTTTGTGCCACATGACGACCGATACGTGTAGAGCCTGTAAATGAAACCAGTGGAACATTCCGGTCGTTATTCATCAAATCGCCCATTGCATTGCCAATCAGCAGGCATGATACGCCTTCCGGCACATTGTTGCGCTTAAGAACCCCTGCGATGATATGTTGGCAGGCAATGGCGCAAAGAGGTGTTTTTGATGAAGGTTTCCATACGCATACATCGCCGCAAACCCAGGCAATCATTGCATTCCATGACCAAACAGCTACAGGAAAATTAAAAGCTGAAATAATACCAACAATGCCCAGTGGGTGCCATTGTTCATACATGCGGTGACCGGGGCGTTCACTGTGCATGGTTAAGCCATATAATTGACGTGACAGACCCACAGCGAAGTCGCAGATATCAATGATTTCCTGCACTTCGCCCAGCCCTTCACGAAGGCTTTTGCCCATTTCATAAGAAACAAGTTTTCCGAGTGCGTCTTTGTGTTGTCTGAATGCTTCCCCCATTTGGCGAACAATTTCACCTCTTGCAGGTGCCGGTATTTTGCGCCATTGAAGCAAAGCTTCCCCGGCAATCTTTGTAACATGTTGGTAATCGTAAGGTCCGGCACATTTGATGCGTGCAATCTCCTGTCCATCAACCGGTGAGGTAGATTGCAACCACGGCCCTGAGCCTTCGAGCCATTGCAGCCCGGTTGAAACACCCGTGTTTTCCGGATGAATACCTAAAGATTTGAAAACTTGTTGAAGGGTTTCGGTAGTAGCATCTGATACAATCATGACCTGAATTTTAGGCCACAAAGGTAATCAATATCGCTGAGGTCTCAGCGCTTCAGCCAAGGCAATACTTGCCCGTTCTTTGCCGACCCGAGACGAATAAAATAAGCTCCGGCGGGAAGCTCCGAGGTGGGGATGGCGAAATTATCTGTACCAGTGAATTTGAAGGTGTTTGAGTATATTATCCTCCCGCTGAGGTCATGGATAAAAACTGTTTGATTTTGACTATCTAAACCTTTGATAAACATGTAATCCGAGCCCGGATTTGGGTAAATACTTACATGTTGAGCCGTTTGTAAGTCGTTTGGCACCGAGAGAGTAGTATCTAATTTCAATTCTCTGAAAACGGTATCGGCACCACACTGGTTTGCAACAATCAGCACGACCGACCATACTCCGCGTGAAGAGTAAATATGCGCCGGATGCTGTTCTTCACTGGTTTGTCCATCACCAAAATCCCATAGCCAGTTATCGGCATTTGTGCTCTGATTTATAAACTGAATTCCGGGGGTATTTATCGGTTGGCTGTAAAGAAAAGATGCTGATGGCTTTTCGACAAACGCTATCTCCAGGGTGTCTGAATAACCTGTACATCCCCAGCTGTTTATTGCCTGCAGACTAATAGTGCAATCACTTGTTACCTGAATACTGGCAGCGTTCAGGCCGTTTGACCATTGGTAGGATGAATAAGATTGCTCAGTGCTCAAATCAGCAAATTCTCCGGTACACCAACTCGTTTTATTGCCAATAATTTCAGGTTTAAATGGCAGGTTTTCATGTAAAGTAAGGGG
>JAIBAI010000001.1 GCA_019695235.1 Bacteroidia bacterium
ACTATGACCCAAAGATTTATCATTGCAATTATGCTGCTTGTAGGCTCAATGCAGCTTAATGCCGGCGAAAGCATCGTAAGAGTGTCGCAATCACTCTCGCAGGTAAAGGCTTATGCCGGTGGTTTTTTTACTGTGAAAATTCGCATTGAACGACGTGCACTTGACAGTTTCTTTATGATTGAACAGGAGCTTCCACAGGGAATGGAGGCTTTTGGTGTTGAAAGTCACGGTGCGCAGTTTTCATTTGAAGAAGGGCGGGTAAAGTATACATGGCTGCGTTTGCCCTTAGAAGAAGAAATTCAGGTAGCATTTAAAGTAAAAGTGCCTGCAAGCATGAGAGGGCGTCAGGAGTTCCAGGGGAGCTATTACTATATTGAAAACGAAGAAAAACAAATCTTTCAGCTTCCACTTGCCGGAATTGATGTGGTAGAGCATGTAAGTGCAACAGACAATAATGCAGAGGTGAAGTTGATGGGCATCATTAATAACGACCCTTCAAACCGTCCTGAATTTATGAACCAGGCATCTGATGCTCTTGAATACAGGATTCAAATTCTTAGCTCAACGGTTCGGCTGGATAAAGATTCAATCAGAACGAACTACAAGATAAAAGATAAACTTAACGAAGAGAATTTTAATGGTTTGTACAAATACACCGTTGGCTCGTTTAAGACTTATGAGCAGGCGAAGATGTACAAAGACAAACTAAGCATGCAAAAGTATATTCCTTTTGTAATCGCATACAATAGAGGTAGCAGGATTACCCTTGGAGAAGCCATGCAGGTGGCAGCACGCAGAAAATAGATTTTCCTGAAAGGCAAAACTATCGCCGTGAAAGTTATTTGCTGTTTTTTTTGAAATAGAATCAATTTTTAATTCTGAGAAATACCAAAAAGTATATCTTTGCCGCCCAATCCGGCGGGGTAGCTCAGATGGTTAGAGCGCAGGATTCATAACCCTGAGGTCACGGGTTCAACTCCCGTCTCCGCTACTTAAAAAAAAGGCGCCAATGGCGTCTTTTTTTTTTCAACAAATTCCTTGGCCGATTATGGCACACGCCAGTTAATTTGCAAACCGCTAATCTGTTAAAATCAAAGAGGCCAATTGTGGCTTTTATTTTGAAAACAATTCCTGACTTTTGCGGCATGCGGTGGAAATGGTTTAAATCGTACAAAACATTTTGGTGGCCAGTGTTTACAGGTATTCTTCTGCTGGCTTGCTTGGTGCTGTTTGGTCACAAAGCTGACACATTCTTTGCCTTACAATTACCACATTCTGAATTGCTAAACGTTGTGTTCTCGGTTATTACCTGGATGGGAGATGGGCTTTTTTGCGTGCTTGCTGTTTTGTTGTTCGCTTTGTTCGTATCAACTGGTCGCGCGTTGTGCCTGGCTTCGGGCTATATTGCTGGTTCATTGGTGGTGCAGTTGGGTAAATTGGTGTTTTTTAAAGGCACACCAAGACCAATAAAATGGCTTGAACTAAACCGAATTGTTCATGAGCTCCCGCAGGGCCTTGAGCCGCACCTGTGGAATAGCTTCCCGTCGGGTCATTCAGCATCTGCAATGGCGCTGTTCTTTTTTCTGGCTACCCAGGTGAAATCTTCAAAATGGCGCTTCTTTCTGGGAGTTATGGCAATCGTAACAGGCTATTCACGTATTTACCTTTATATGCACTTCCCCGAAGATGTACTTGCCGGGTTTATTGTGGGTGCTATAACCATGGTGCCTTTATGGGTAATTTGGTCAGATTACCTTGCAAGAACCAAACATTCCTGGATGCAGCGTCCCTTACTAAAATGGAGAAACTAAGCACAGTACAGATAAGACTTGCCCTTTTGGTGTTGGGGATACTGTTGTTTTTGCCTTTTTTAGGCAATGCCCCTTTGTTCGACTGGGATGAAATAAACTTTGCAGAATCATCCCGTGAAATGCTTGTAACAGGCAACTATTCAAGGGTGCAAATTAATTTCCAGCCTTTCTGGGAAAAACCACCACTTTTCTTCTGGATGCAGGCGCTGAGTATGCATTTGTTTGGCGTGAACGAATATGCAGCAAGATTCCCCAATGCAGTTTTTGGCATCATTACTTTATTGGGGGTGTTTGAAATCGGCCGGCGTTCAAATGGAAAGACCTTTGGCCTCTTATGGGCCATCAGTCTGGCTGGTAGTTTTTTACCACATGTTTATTTTAAATCAGGCATTATTGACCCGGTATTCAATTGCTTTATTTTCTTGTCAATTTACTTTTTATATCAGGCAGTTTCAGCAAATAACAAGAGCCAACAGGCATTGATATCCGGGGCTTTTGCCGGATTGGCTGTTCTAACCAAAGGACCTGTTGGGGTTTTAATTCCCATTTTGTGTCTGGCAACATACATTGCCTTGAAACGATTCAGCTATTTTCCACCAATACGTTTGGTGGGGCTATGGATGTTTGCAATAATTGTTGTTTCATTCGCATGGTTTGGTCCGGAAACAATTCAAAATGGCCCCTGGTTTCTGGAAGAATTTATCAGCTATCAAATACGTTTGTTGTCCACCCCTGATGCCGGTCACGGTCAACCATTCTATTATCACTTTGTGGTAATATTATTTGGTTGCTTCCCTATTTCGGTATTTGCAATTAATCAATTTGTTAGAGGCAACCCTGGCACTGACCCCTTAAGATTCTGGATGAAAATCCTTTTTTGGGTGGTGATGATTTTATTTTCATTGGTTACTACCAAGATTGTTCATTACAGTTCACTTGCCTATCTGCCGCTTGCTTACCTTGCTGCCACTGAGTTTACCAGGCTACTGAGAGAAAATGTACTTATTTCTTTCTGGCAAAAAAGTTTATTAATTCTCACAGGATTATTGCCTGCACTAAGTTTCATTTTGCTCCCCGTAGTAGGCATGCATCCTGAATACATTGAGCACCTGATAAACGACCCTTTTGCAAAATTAAACCTTGCCGCCCAGGTGCATTGGCCCTGGTATACCTTCCTACCTGGTATCATTCTTTTTGCCGGAATAATTATTTCAATTTTCGTGGTAAAGCGTATGCAAGCTAAGGTTCTTATCGGAGTGCTGCTTGGATGCACCCTGGTGGCGACCTCCTTGTTTTTGATTTTTATTCCTCAACGTATCGCGCAATATAGCCAGGGAGCACCGGTTGAGTTCTATAAAACAATGCAGGCCAAGGATGTATATGTCGAAACGCTTGGGTACAAAAGCTTTGCCCAGTACTTTTATACCCGGAAGAAAGGACTTTCGGTGGAAGAGCAAAGAAACAGTATTGACAAAGAGGGCTTGTATCACATTGACGCACTTCGCAACTGGTTGCTTACAGGTGATATTGATAAACCTGCTTATTTTGTAACGAAAACAACCAAAGAGGCTGAGTATTTAAAACATGATGATTTAATATGCATTGGTAGAAAGAATGGTTTCTCTTTCTTGTACAGGGAAGTGCCATAGCAATTGAATGCTATATATTTGGACAAAATAAACATCCGGCATTTTTGAACGTTACATAAGGCTTTAATAAGAACCAACTTAAAAGCATCTCATTCAAATCATAAAAACTCGAAATTGAATAAACTTGTCAACCATTACAAAGAAATTTTAGCCGAACTCGGTGAAGACCCCAACCGGGAAGGACTCCTAAAAACCCCTGAACGCGTTGCGAAATCATTGAAATTTCTCACACATGGATACGAAATGGAGCCGGCAGATATTTTAAAATCTGCTATGTTTCGTGAAGAGTACCAACAAATGGTAATTGTGAAGGATATCGAACTGTATTCACTTTGCGAACATCACATGCTGCCATTCTTCGGGAAAGCCCATGTGGCTTATATTCCTGATGGGGTAATTGTTGGCATAAGTAAAATCCCAAGGGTGGTGGATGCCTTTGCAAGAAGGTTGCAGGTACAGGAGCGGTTAACCACTGAAATTCGTGACTGTATTCAGCAAACACTCAATCCGGTAGGTGTGGCTGTGGTTATTGAAGCCCAGCACTTGTGTATGCAGATGCGTGGAGTACAAAAACAAAACTCTATCACTACTACCTCTGCCTTTACAGGGCTGTTTTTAGAAGATAAAACCAGAGCAGAATTTATAAGCCTTATAGGGGCACGTTTGCATTAATTTGGAGCATACTTGCATTAAAAAAAGCTGATTGAATATACCCCCGTCAGAATATCTTCAGTCAGCTTTTTTATAACTAATTGCCCCTAATCATCTTACGTAATATATTGTATACTAATAAGGTATAGATATTTCGCAAAACAATAGGTAAATCTGGTAAAAAGATTTGAGAAAAACAATAATTTATTGAGTTGTTTTGAGGATGACAGGTAATGTGTTGATAGTGAGGTAAATAAAAAAAGCCACCATTAGGTGGCTTTTCTATTGTATTGTAAATCAAACTTACTTTTTATCTGTCAGTATCCAAGGCTTGCTAAACCTACCTGTAG
The DNA here is from genome assembly GCA_019695235.1 of Bacteroidia bacterium. GTDB lineage: Bacteria > Bacteroidota > Bacteroidia > M30B66 > M30B66 > JAIBAI01. The sequence continues at coordinate 4,462 of JAIBAI010000001.1, forward strand.
AAGTTTCTATGCTTACCAAATAGGTGCCTTCAGGCAGACCAATAGCGCTTCGGCTAAGCTCATATTGGTGATAACCTGGAGCCAGTATCTGTAAATTTTTCACATAAACCAATCTGCCTTGCATGTCGTGTACCAGCAACGAGGCAGGAGCGTATTCAGGCAACACAAATGATACCTGGCTGCTTGAAGTTCCGGGGTTTGGCCATAAGTTCAACTTGCCTTGTTCAGGGGCAAAGGTTGAGACAGTGGCGTCATATAAAGTGTTTACAGTAGTATTGGTATGTATTGGCGGGTTAAAATCGAAGTAAATAGATGCCGAATTTGTGAATTGTGTACCCATTGGCACATCTGAACGCCGTTTGATGCGGTACTCGATATATCCATGGCTGGCAGGTTCGTTAACATTGCTATCCGGAAGTAATATATTGTTAAAAGTGAATTCAATAATTCCTTCTTCAGAAATGGTGTAGAGCAGGGGATGACTGCTGCCATTGAGCTTAAAGCTCGGTACAAATAAATCTTGATCAAGGGTGTCACGTACCACTACAGTAAACGCAGTATCTGTACCTGAGTTCTGGAAGCGAATATGGTAAGTCAGTACTGAGTCGCTCAACTCAATTTTACCTTCTTCACCAATGCCCGTAGGGCGTACTAACTTATCATTCGGATCATAAGAACCGGTAATCAGCCGTGCTGCATAAGCAATGTTGTCATTTGGATTAACATCAACACCGCTGATTGATACTTGTGCATTCGACCTAACTGAATCGCCTAATACGGCATTCACTGGCAGCTTGGTGTAAACATAAAAGTTTTGCGTTGCTTGTGGAGAAATTGGTGGAAGCGCCCATGAAACCTTGTGACTTGATGCTTGATAATTGGCAGCAACAGGGGTAGATGATTGATAGCTTAGTAGCGCATCGTGTGTAAATGTTAATGACGGGCCAAGGGTTGTAGTTCCTGCATTACGAACTGTAATGTACCAGGTCATGTTGAACCCTGGCCGTGCCGGTCCACTATAAACAGATACCTGCAAATCATTGAATACCGAATCCGGAACCATAAAGAAATTGTTATTTCCGTAGGTAGAACCTGGCGAAGAGGCATTTACCTCTATCGTAGCCGGGTTGGTGGGACAAGCCTGTTCCCAGAAATTCGGTGCATAAGCCTGCAACTCGTATGTACCTGCCTCAACTAACATTGAATAATATCCGTTGGCATCGGTAGATGCATAATGATAGCCCGGGCTAGCACTTACAATCTGATTGGCAAGACCACCTTCGCCCGGTTCTGCTACACAATTACCATTCAGGTCATTAAAAACACGCCCGCGGATTTTTGCCTTACATGATTCTGGTTCTTTCAAGGTATAATAGTTGTTTCCTTTACAACCATTGGCATCTGTAACATTCAGGTAGTAATATCCTTTGGGGACATTGGCATAGTTGGCGGTGCTGGCAGCACCAGAATTCCATGAATAAATATATGGGCTTTGACCGCCGGTAACTGTTGAATTAAGTTGACCATCTGACTGGCTGCAGGTAGGCGCTGTGCCACTTATTGAAACAGTTACAGGGCTTGTTTTGCCTACCTGCTTAAATGCCTTAAGCTGACAACCAGCATTGTCGGTAATTTGAACAGAATAATAACCAGCACTAAGCCCCTGAAGATCCTCAGAAGTTGCATTGTTACTCCATGCAAACGTATATGGCGCCTGTCCGCCTGTAATGGTCATATTGACAGCACCATTTCCCTGCTCGCAGGTTTCAGGTGTGATTACGCTCGTGGCTTGCAAATAATTCGGACCTGCAGGAACTGATACATAAGTCTTTTTGGTACATCCGATAGAATCGGTAATAGTTACTTCTATGTATCCTGGAGACAAACCAGTTGCGGTTGAGCCCATTTGCGCAGGATTGGTTTTCCAGAGATAGCTGTATGGAGGAGTACCATTGCTGGCAATCACCGTGGCTGTGCCATCAAAACAATTTGACGGCGTGGCGGAGCTGGTATTGGTTATTGGCGAAGAACTCCAGACATATATACCTTCCGGATTAGATGTTCCTGACGCCCCAGCCCAAACAGAGCAGCCTGTACCATCACTCACCTTTAATTCGTAATTGCCGGAAGTAACATTAATGATTGAATCAATGAGGTTCTGACTTCCCATGTGATTCACACCATTGCTCCACATATAACTGTATGGGCCGGATACCGCTCCGGTAGAATCCACAACCCTCGCAATTATTTTACCGTCTGCATTAGAACAGGTGGCAGCAGTAACGGTGGTGTACACCTGAAAACTTCCCATAATCCAAACGGTTGCGTAGCCTATCAGGGCATTGGGTTGACTGCTATCCTCAACCCTTACCTGGTAATAGCCAGCTGATAAACTGTCTGCCGTAATACCAGTTGCGATGGTATCCATACCGCCTCCTGAAGGCGATTGATTGTACTTTAACCAATAAACCGAATAGGGGGGAACTCCACCGGTAATACCAAGGGTGGCAGTGCCGTCATCATTACATGAAGGTGTTTGTGAAAGTACTCTAACAGTAATGTTGGTTTGCCCAATGGCAGAAATAGAAAAGAAGAACAAAAAAAATAGACTGGCGAAACCGGCTCTATGATTTACACTGTGTAATTGTTTAATTAGCATGGTTTGTGTTTTCAGCGAAGTAAAAAAGAATCCATTGAACCCACAAGCAGAAACATTTCATATTCTTACAAAAGAATTTGAAAATCTAACAAGTAATCTTTGCAAGCCCTGAATTGAGATAAAATTTTAGCGTATTTGCAGAACCTGCAAAATTTTTACATTCGCAAGCACTAAATCAAAAACAATCGTACAATGAGTAAGACCCGTTCAGCGAATCACCCAACCGGCCTTTATTACCTGTTCTTTACAGAAATGTGGGAGCGCTTTGGCTATTATCTGATGTTAGGCATCTTCTCCCTTTACATGCTTGATAGCGCGTCAAACGGAGGAATGGGCTTTTCATCACAACAAAAGTCAGATGTTTACGGTACCTATATCGGGCTGGTGTACCTTACCCCATTTATTGGCGGACTGCTGGCCGACCGAGTTTTGGGTTACCGGAAATCAATATTTATTGGGGGCTTGCTGATGGCGCTTGGGTATATTGGGCTTTCTATTCCGGGCGAAACCGCTTTTTACCTCTCTTTACTTTCGATTATTGTCGGCAATGGTTTTTTTAAGCCAAATATTTCAACACTGGTAGGTAATCTTTATAATAATGACCAGTACCGGGCCAATAAAGATGCAGGCTTTAATATCTTTTATATGGGTATTAACATTGGTGCTTTTGTCTGCAATTTTGTTGCTGCCTACATGCGTATTAATTTCGGATGGGGTTACGCTTTTGCTGCTGCCGGAATTGGCATGCTCGTTGGATTACTCATCTTTATGTCAGGCACCAAACACATCAAAGAAGCCGATGTAATTAAACCTGTACAACCAGGCGACCTGTCGTTAGGACGTATTTTTTCTGTTGTGCTGCTGCCAATGTTTGGCTTTGGGGTGATTGGCTACTTTATCAATGGTATAACCGGAGCCGGAAACCCTGATGGAAATATCTTTGGTACTGATACCAATGATGCTTTCCTGTTTGGCTGTTTACCGGTGATTTTCTTTTTTGTTTACTTGTTCGTAAAGGCCAATAAAGAAGATAAAGGCCCAATCGGTGCTTTGCTCTCAGTGTATGCCTGTATCATTGTGTTTTGGGCGGTATTCCATCAAAATGGAGATGCACTTACAGTTTGGGCAGAAGATTATACCGACAGAGAGATGCCAGCATCATTGGGCAAAATGGCAGATGGAGTAGGGATGGCACAAAATGTTGCAAACAGCCCGGCTATGGCACTCGATAATCAGCAGTTCACTGCATATATAGATAGTCTGACAGGGGTAAAAGACGCTCATTTAAAAGCTGGCGATAAGGCAATGGAAAAGCAAACTGCCGAGCTTATTGCACTTGAAAAACATTCACGTAAATATTTTAGCAATTTACCTGTAGAGCAAAAACCAGCTCCCGGAAAAGAGTTGCTGTTGTTTTCAGCCGAATTGTACCAGTCAATCAACCCATTTTGGGTAGTGCTGCTTACTCCAATTGTTGTTGGGTTCTGGGGCTTTTTAAGAAAACAAAAGAAAGAGCCTACTACCGCTGCTAAGATTGCTATCGGATTGGTAATCACAGCTTTATCAGCGCTGGTGATGGTGGGTGCTGTCAAATCAACCAGCCTTGACGCAGAAAAAGCCAGTAGTTTCTGGCTCATTGCTGCTTATGGCGTGATAACCGTGGGCGAACTTTGTTTGAGCCCGATGGGACTTTCGCTTGTTTCAAAACTTTCGCCACCACGACTTACAGCCTTGATGATGGGAGGTTTCTTCCTCTCTACCTCAGTGGGTAATAAGCTGTCGGGAATGCTTTCAGGCCTTTGGGAAGGCTATAGCGATAAAGCCGACTTTTTCTATACCAATTTTGCATTGGTAATGGTAGCCGCACTTATCATGTTCTTCCTACTTGGCTGGTTAAACCGCGTAATGCGTGAAAAAAACATCTACTAATATGGCATTGACTCTCAACGAAATACAGGATTTTAAAGGCAAGTATCCGAAACAACTCTGGTACCTGTTCTTTTCAGAAATGTGGGAACGTTTCTGTTTCTACGGCATGCGCGGAATGCTGACCATTTTCATGGTTGACAGGCTGTTCATGGATGATAAGACAGCCAACCTGAAATATGGTGCCATACAAGCTTTTGTTTACGCATTCACCTTTGTAGGAGGCTTGTTTGCCGATAAGATTCTCGGATTCCGGAAATCACTCTTCTGGGGCGGAACAATGATGATTCTTGGCAATTTTATCATTGCTCTTTTTGCAACAGAATTTGCATTCTATCTCGGAATTTGCTTCACTATCATCGGAACTGGTTTTTTTAAGCCCAATATCTCCACCATGGTCGGAAAGTTATACAAGGAAGGCGACTCCAGACGAGACGCCGGCTTTGGACTTTTTTATTCGGGTATCAATGCGGGTGCCCTGCTCGGAGGGGTTTTAATGGTTTACGTTGGTAAATTCCATTCATGGAGCATCGCCTTCGCATTGGCAGGTATAGTTATGATTGTAAGTTTGGTAATATTTGTCTTTACCCAACGCAGTCTTGGCCCTATCGGCTTATCACCAATGCTCGAAAAAGTGCCTGACCAGCGAAGGAAAATGTATGAATGGCTCACCTATGCCGGTACAATTGCTGCAATACCGCTGATAATGATATTGTTGCGCAACACCCGCTATACTGATATGTTTATGTATATCATTGGCCCTGTTACGCTACTCTACCTTTTTTATGAGATTTTTCGCTCAAATCCTGAAGAAAGAAAAAAACTCTGGGCAGGTCTTATTTTTATAATATTCTCGGTGTTTTTCTGGGCATTTTTTGAGCAAAGCGGAGGCTCCCTGAGCCTGTTTGCTTTAAATAATCTCCATGATTCATTGCTTGGCCTCACGATAGACCCCAATGTGGTAAATAATTCATCAAATTCTGTATTTGTTATCCTTTTCAGTCCTTTGATTGGCCTGCTATGGGTTTGGATGAGCCGCCGGAAAATTGAACCCAATTCGGGCATGAAGTTCGGACTTGGATTTCTGTTCCTTGCTGCAGCATTCCTGGTGTTTTATGCCACAGTTTTTTTTGCAGATGCATCCGGCAAAACTTCACTTGACATATTTACCTTGGCATACCTGATTATTACCATTGGTGAGTTATGCCTCTCGCCAATTGGTCTATCACTTATGACCAAACTTGCACCTGACAGGATGCAGGGCCTGATGATGGGGATGTGGTTCCTGGCAAGTGCTTATGGGCAATACGTGGCTGGTTTGTTTGGTGCTGAAATGAGCATCGGTAAGGATGCGAGCGCAATGGACAAGCTTATATCCTATACCAATGGATACAAAGACCTTGGCATCTATGCGCTTATTGCCGGAATTGTACTGATTGCCCTTTCACCACTTCTTCGTCGCCTGATGGGTAACGTGAGGTAAGGAGCAAAAAACTCAATCCGGCATTGTCATGAATCGCAAAACTGGCCGCTTACCAAAAACAATGTTGTTTTTTTATGGGCTGGTGTTTTATGTATTTCTTCAATTTGCCTGGTGGTCATACCTTCTTTATGACCTTAACAACCAGGTAATCCTACTCAATGAGCAATTAGAACTTAGCCGGGGAGAAGAAACTGATTATGAAAGTACACTCCGCATTTTAAACCAAAAACATTTAATGGTTTGGGGTGAAGGTATTGTGTTTTTGAGCTTATTAGTACTGGGGGTTATCCAAACAAGAAAGTCATTCAAAAGGGAAACCCAGCTTGCCCTCCAACAGAATAATTTTATCCTTTCGGTTACTCACGAGCTGAAAACCCCGCTTTCATCACTGAAACTGTTTTTACAAACAATCAAAAGACGTGATTTAAGCAGAGAACAAATTATACCGTTGACGGAGAAAGCACTCGTTGAATCAAACCGTTTGGACCACCTGATTGAAAATATCCTGCTGGTAAACCAAATGGAAAGCCCTGCATTTTCTTTAAACATTGAAAATGTCATGCTTAGCGATTTCCTTGAAAATCTTTCCGGAAATTTTAAAGCAGGTTTATTGCCTGAGGATGTTGAATTTGAACTCAATATCCGGAATAATTTGTGCGTCGTTGCCGATAAACAAGCATTGTACTCTGTATTGATGAATCTACTTGAAAATGCTGTAAAGTATGCATCTGGCGGTAAGTGGATTGGTGTACAGGCAAAAATGGAAGCAGGTGAAATTGTAATTATTGTCGCCGACCGTGGTGCCGGTATCCCTGATAAGGAAAAACAAAATGTATTTAAACACTTTTACCGTTTAGGAAATGAAGAAACACGCCTTGCGAAAGGAACCGGTTTGGGCCTTTACATTTGCCGGACACTTATCCAGGCTATGGGTGGTCATATATCTATTAAAAACAATTTGCCCGGTGGCGCTGTTTTTGAAGTGCGCCTAAAATCATGTTCATGAAAAATAAAAAAGTAGCCCTGCTCATTTTAGATGGCTGGGGAATCGGAAACGGAAGTAAGGCAGATGCAATTGCGCATGCTAACACACCTGTAATGGCTAAACTGGTAAAAACCCATCCTCATGCACAGCTGGGTGCCAGCGGACTTGATGTTGGGCTGCCTGCCGGACAAATGGGAAATTCAGAAGTCGGGCATTTGAATATTGGTGCAGGCAGAGTAATTTATCAGGAATTGGTGAAAATAAACATCGCCATTGAAAATAACTTACTTGAACATAACCAAATTCTTAATGATTGTTTTGCTTACCTAAAGCAAAGCAAAAAGAAACTCCATTTTATGGGCTTGCTCTCTGACGGATGTATCCATTCATCAGAAAAACACCTTTTTCATCTGCTTGAACTGGCCGAAAAAAACAATGTGCCGGCCTATTTTGTGCATGCCTTTACTGATGGACGTGATACTGACCCAAAAAGTGGGAAAGGTTTTGTGAAGCAATTGGAAAAAAAGCTTGAAGGTACCAATGGCCGTATCGCCAGCATCATAGGGCGTTATTACGCTATGGATAGGGATAAGCGCTGGGAACGAATAAAAATTGCATGGGATATGCTTACTAGTGGCCAGGGTGAAAAAAGCCTTAATGTGCTTGAAACCATTGAGAAAAGATACCAGGCAGGCGAAACTGATGAATTTTTAAAACCTATTATTAATCAGAACGGGTTTGAACCAATTGCACCTGGCGATGCCGTTATATGCTTCAATTACCGTACTGATCGTTGTAGAGAAATTACTGTAGCGCTCACCCAAGCCAATATGCCCGACCAAGGAATGCACACACTGCCTTTGCATTACCTTACCATGACCAATTATGATGATGCATTTAAACAGGTTTATTCAATTTTTCCCAAAGACGACCTCAAAGAAACATTGGGTGAAATTTTGGCTAATGCCGGGAAAACACAACTCAGGATAGCTGAAACAGAAAAGTATCCCCATGTAACTTTCTTTTTTAATGGTGGACGGGAGCTGCCATTTGCTGGTGAAGAGCGTATTATGGTACCATCGCCTAAAGTAGCTACCTACGACCTTCAGCCGGAAATGAGTGCCGCAGGTGTGCGTGATGAAGTTATCCGCTTTGTTGAAGAAAAACAACCGGATTTCATTTGCCTCAATTTTGCAAACCCCGATATGGTGGGCCACACAGGTGTTTATCCGGCAATTATTAAAGCTGTTGAAACGGTAGATACTTGCCTTGGAGCAGTGCTTAGCTGTCTTGAAAATCATCAATACAGTGTAATAATAATTGCCGACCATGGTAATGCTGATAATGCAATCAATCCGGATGGAAGTCCCAATACCGCCCACTCAGTCAACCCTGTTCCGTTTATATGTATTGACCCTGGTGTGAAACAAGTACATAATGGCATACTTGCAGATATAGCACCAACCGTACTTCAGCTGCTGGATATCACAAAACCGGCAGTGATGAACGGAAAAAGCCTTATCTGACCTTGGTATTTTCTTTGTGTAAACATAGAAACATCGGATTTTTTTATTTAATTTCCCGAAAAACTTATTGATTAGTTGTTTGTTTTTATTCAAAGTGTAAATTTGACACTTAAATAATTTCATAATATATGGCAAATAGAAAAATTCGTGTTGCAATTAATGGGTTCGGACGAATAGGACGGGTCACATTTCGCGCCCTCCTTCAAAAACAAAATGTTGAAATTGTAGCAATTAATGACCTTACTGACGTAGAAACGCTCGCACATCTTCTGAAATATGATTCGGTACATGGGCCATTAGGTATTCCTGTACATATCAATGGTACATTGCTTACTGCCGGTGGGCACCAAATGAAGGTTACCGCTGAAAAAGACCCTTCAAATCTTCCCTGGAAAGAATTAGACGTAGATGTAGTTGTTGAATCAACCGGCCTATTTCTTGACCAGGAGACTGCTGGTAAACACTTGCAGGCAGGTGCCCGCAAGGTGGTCATTTCGGCACCCGCAAAAGGAGATATCCCCACCTTGGTGTTAGGGGTGAATGATGCCATTTTAGAAACCAAGCCTGATATTATTTCAAATGCATCGTGTACAACCAATTGTGCAGCGCCAATGGTGAAAGTATTGGATGATGCTTTCGGGGTAGAAGACGGGTTTATCAGTACGATTCATGCCTATACTGGAGACCAGCGCTTAGTGGATGCGCCACACCGTGATTTACGCAGATCAAGAGCAGCAGCATTATCAGTGATTCCTACAAGTACCGGGGCGGCTAAAGCTGTCGGACTTGTTTTGCCGCATTTGAAAGGCAAGCTGGATGGAGCCGCATTCAGGGTGCCAGTACCAGCAGGTTCAATGACTGATATGACCTTGCGCCTGAAAACGGCTGTGAGCGTTGAACAGGTTAATGAGGCATTCTTAAAGGCAGCAACTGAAAACTACCTTAGAATTATTGAGTTTACCAATGACCCCATTGTTTCAAGTGATATTGTAGGCAATACGCATTCATGTATTTTTGACGCTGATTTAACAATGGTCATGGGAAATTTGGTGAAGGTAATCGGGTGGTATGATAATGAAACGGGTTATTCGAGCCGGATGGCTGACCTCATCGAACGAATTAGTTTATAAGCTACAGCAGCGATAAATGCGCATTATTTATATGGGTACGCCCGAATTCGCCGTACCATCCCTCCTGAAACTTATCGAAGCCGGCTACTCGCCGGTCGCAGTGGTAACCGCACCAGATAAGCCTGCAGGTCGTGGGCTTCAGCTAAAATCATCTCCGGTGAAAGAGGCCGCATTAAAGGCAGGCATACCAGTGTTACAACCTGTTAATCTGAAAGCCCCTGAGTTTCTTGAACAATTAAAAATATTTTACCCTGACGTACAATTTGTAGTCGCTTTTAGAATGCTGCCCGAAGCAGTATGGAACCTGCCACCCTTGGGTACATTTAACCTGCATGCTTCGCTTTTACCTCAATACAGAGGTGCAGCACCCATTAACCATGCAATTATTAATGGAGAATCACAAACCGGGCTTACTACTTTTAAGCTTCGGCATCAAATTGATACCGGTGAAATCGCTTTCCAGCAAACACTTGATATAGGCTTAGAACTAACTGCTGGTGAGTTACATGATGTCATGATGGTACAAGGCGCCGACCTGGTGGAAAAAACCATCAGGGCAATTGAGAACAATACCCTCGTTTTACATGAACAGAAAATAAACGCAGGAGTTGACCTGATGCATGAGGCGCCTAAACTCCACCCGGCCTTTTGCAAGATTGACTTTAATTCACCTGCACTGACAGTACACAATAAAATACGCGGTTTAAGTCCCTTTCCCGGCGCAACAACCGAATTGGTGATGAACAACAAAATCCAACCATTTAAGTTGCTTAGAACTAAGCTTTCTGACTTTAAAAAGGAAGGAGCACCCGGGGAGCTTGACTGTAGCCAGCCTGGTCGAATGTTTGTCTGTTGTCAGGATAACTGGCTCGAATTGCTCGAAATTCAACCTGCCGGAAAGAAAAGAATGACGGTGCAGGCATTTTTAAACGGCTTTAAACCCGAAGGTACCCCCGTTTTTGCTTGAGATTTCATATAGATTTCTGCCGTATACCGCTCTGAACAAGGCTTTCAGCACCCAAGTTATTAACAAAATACCGCATTTATCAACAAAATCAGGGCTTTGGGCGCTTTTTCGTTTGGAAAGTATTGATTTTACTATACATTTGCTCAAGAGAACATCAAACAATTCTTTTAAACCTTTTTAAAAACTAACAAACATGAACAAAGCAGAATTAATTGACGCAATCGCAGCAAACGCTGAACTGTCAAAAGTAGATGCAAAAAAAGCATTAGATGCTTTCATTTCTGCAACTACTACCGCCCTGAAGAAAAACGACCGCGTTGCCCTTGTAGGCTTCGGTTCTTTCTCAGTTTCTAGCCGTGCAGCCCGCAAAGGCCGTAACCCACAAACTGGAAAAGAAATCAAAATCGCTGCTAAAAAAGTAGTGAAATTCAAGGCTGGAAGCGAACTTTCTGGAAAAGTAAAATAATTTTCAGAAGCTGAATCTTAAAGCGACCAACAGAAGTTGGTCGCTTTTTTTTTGCCTTTTATTTTCATTTGAACCTTAAATTTTTAGCTTTGAATCTTAATCCATCAATCAGAAATCATGGGAAAAGGTGATAAAAAATCCAAAAAAGGTAAAATTACTATCGGTTCATACGGTGTTAAACGCCGCTCGAAAAATGCCGACAAAGGCCTGAGAGCCCGTTTGGGTATTGCTGAAACACCCAAAGCCGGTAAAACAGTGAAAGCTGAAAAACCAGCAAAACCAGCAACTGAGAAGAAGGTGGTAGCAGAAAAGAAAACAGCCCCTGAGAAAAAAACCGCTGCTGTAAAGAAAACCGCTACAGAGAAAAAAACCAAGGCCCCTAAAGAAACTCCTGAAAGTTGAACCTTAGGCCAAATTCCTTACATCTGACAGGTTGATCTGCTGAATCAACTGACATTGCCAGTTTTACAGGCTTACTTTGCTTTTTGCAACCTAAGCTCCAAACTACATGAAATGACCAATACGCTCAGCCCCGTGTTTAATGAAATGGTCATTTCAAATAGGATGCCTTTTGGTAGTGCTGCTGCAAGCAGAGGTAGCGTTGGCGCAGCTGACCACCAGCGGCGGAGGGCCCGTTTCTGCAAATGCACTCGTTTCTAACCTGATCGGGCAGGGGGTAAGCTTCTCAAATGCTTCTTATACCGGCAGAGATGTTGCCATCGGTACCTTTAACGGCGTAAGCTCTAATATCGGCCTTAACAGCGGGGTGATTATTACCTCCGGCCATATCAATGTAGCACCAGGGCCAAATAACAACGGAGGAGCCTCTTATAGTAACAATGGCCCAAACATTCAGGAACTCGAAATCCTTGCCCAAAGTGTTACCTATGATGGTGCAATCCTTGAATTTGATTTTGTCCCACAATCAAACCTTATTAGCTTCAGATACGTCTTCGCCTCAGAAGAATACAATGAATACGTCTGCTCTGAATTCAATGACGCCTTTGCATTCTTCATTACCGGACCAGGCATCATGGGCGCTGAAAACCTAGCAGTTGTACCTTCTACCACGCTTCCGGTAACAATCAATACAATCAATAATGGCTTGGTGGGCGCCCTGGGTAGTGCCTCTAACAGCCCCTGCGAATTAGGCAACTCAGCTTATTTTGTGGGCAATACACTTCAAACTGTCCAATACGACGGCTTTACAACGGTACTAACTGCGCAGCGTGCGGTTATTCCCTGCCAAACCTATCATATTCGACTGATGATTGCAGATGGAGCCGATGATATCTTCGATTCAGCCGTGTTTCTTGAAGAAAACTCCTTCAACTCGGCAACCTATACCATCAGTGTAAGTACCCCATCGAACGACTCCACCATCTTTGAAGGTTGTACCTCTGCTACCTTAACCTTTAGCCGACCCAATGCCGACCCAACACCAATGACCATCAATTATGCTGTGAATGGCTCAGCCACACCAGGAGTTGACTACAATGCCTTGCCGGGGGTAATTACAATTCCTGCCGGACAAAGTGATGTGAGCATAACAGTTTCAGCAATTGCCGATGGAATCAATGAAGGAACAGAAACAATAAGTATCAGAGGACTGACAAATTGTGGTGATATTCCGGTAGATATTCTTATCAAAGAAAAACCTCCGGTTCTGGTTAACATACCAACACGCTCCCTCTGCAATGGAAGCGGCCCGGTAACCTTAACGGCCAACGTATTCGGCGGTATGCAACCTTATACCTGGCTATGGGACAATGGTGCAACTACTGCATCTATTGCTGTAAACCCTTCTGGACCTACCAACTATCAGGTTACTGTAAGCGATGCTTGCGGCACAACGGTAGTACAGACAACTACTGTGGCTGTAGCCCCGATACCAACAGCTTCTATTGGAGTTCCACCATTTGTTTGCAGTGGCATCCCGCTTACCGTAGCTTACACCGGCACTGCCACACCTGCAGCCACCTATCTTTGGGATTTCGATAACCCGACAACTGTTTCAAGTGGTTCTGACCAGGGCCCATATCAGATAAGCTGGGATTCATCCGGTACCAAAACTATTCGTTTACAGGTAATAGAAAACGGTTGCAGCTCGCAGGTAGTTACTGCACAAACCATCGTAAACCCAACACCAACAGCCGTTTTTGAAGTAGACCCTATCGTTTGCGCCGGACAGATTGCTACGGTAACCTATACCGGAACAGGTACCGATATGGGAGGCTATGGTTGGGGCTTCCCCGGTGGGGTTATTATCACCGGTGGGCGCAGGGGGCCTTTTGAAATCCGTTGGGACTCAGCCGGGGTGCATGGTATCACCCTTACCGTAACAGAAAATGGCTGTACCTCTCCGGGTGCCCAGCAGTTTGTAAATGTTCGCCCTACACCAGCTACCGACTTTACTGTTCAATCGCCTCTATGTCTGGGGCAACCTTCTACAATCACCTACAACGGACAGGCATCGTCAGCAGCAATATTTAACTGGAATTTCGCCGGAGGTACAGTACACAGCGGAAATAATCAAGGCCCCTTTTCGGTAAGCTGGAACAGCCCTGGTACTAAAAACGTTTTCCTTACTGTAAGCGAAAATGGCTGTACCGGACGTGTCACCAACAAGCCTGTTACTGTACTAGCTAACCCAACAGGAAACTTTACAATCGGAAGCCCCATCTGTGCCGGGCAACCAACTACTGTAACTTACACCGGAACAGCAGCCAATACCGCCCAATACCAATGGGATTTTGCAGGTGCTACAGTGCTTTCAGGAACTGGCCAGGGACCGTACTCCATTCGTTGGGACAACCCGGGTAACTACGCACTAAGTTTGTTGGTTAACGAACAAGGGTGCAACTCTGCTGCCTATACCGCCATAGCATTGGTAAACCCTGAGCCAATTGCACAATTTGTGCTGGTCGGTCCCGTTTGCACGGGCGAAGCTACAACGGTAAGCTATACCGGGCCTTATCAAAACGGAGGCGCAAGCTTCTTCTGGGATTTTAACAATGCACAACTTATAGCAGGTTCCGGAGCTGGCCCTTATACAATTTACTGGGATACCCCTGGTAACAAGCAGGTTACACTAAGTATGACCTCGCCTGAAGGCTGCCCTTCACAACCCATGACCAATACCATCATGGTAAATACAACCCCAACTGCAACCTTTACAGCCGAAACACCTGTTTGTATCAAAGAGGCCTCCACTTTACAATACATTGGCTCTGCCAATCCTTCAGCAAATTACCAGTGGAACCTGGCGGGTGGGCAAATTATCAATGGCTCCGGACAAGGGCCTCTGGAAGTAATCTGGACAACCGCCGGAATAAAAAACATCAGCCTGAGTGTTACTGAAAACGGTTGCAATGCCCCGGTGCTTACACAGCAGGTGCGGGTAAAACCTCTCCCCACAGGGTATTTCACTGTAGTTACTCCGGTTTGTGCCGGAAGTCCTTCTTCTGTGATGTATGCAGGTACTGCAGCCCCCAATGCCTTATTTGTATGGGACTTTGATCAGGGAAGTGTATTATCAGGCTCCGGACCAGGCCCTTATCAGGTTAGCTGGGACCTTCACGGCCCTAAAAACATCAGTCTGACGGTAACCGAAGACGGCTGTACCGCTGCTCCGGAAGTAAAACAAGTACAAATTTTACCAGTACCAGGCAATTCATTTACGCTTAACGGGCCACTTTGCATAGGTGCGCCTGCTACGCTTACCTATACAGGCAATGCCTTTCCTACCGCTACCTATAACTGGAATTTTGACGGAGCAACATTGCATGCAGGGCAGGGGGCAGGTCCTTATCAGCTAAGTTGGTCAAGTCCCGGACTTAAACGTGTAAGCCTACAAATTGACCAGGCCGGATGTCCTTCTATCCCTTCATTCCGTGAGGTAATGGTGTATCCCATTCCGGAAGCGCCTTTTCATGCTACAGATTCAGTGTGTAGCGGCCAGGAAGCACAAATAATTTACGATGGCATAGCCGGAACACAGGCATTTTATCATTGGAACTTTCAGGGAGCAACCGTGCTAAGCGGCAGTGGTAGAGGCCCTTTCAGCGTCTTGTGGAACAGCGCAGGTGAAAAAAATATCCAGCTTACAGTAGAAGAAAATGGTTGCCGCTCCTTGCCCGCAAACTTCCAAACACAGGTATATTCCTATCCGACAGCAGTTTTTGAGGCAGACCCATTTGCCTGTCAGGGCACTGAAAGTACTGTTACTTTTACAGGTGCAGCTGATAACCAGGCTATTTTTAACTGGAATTTTGACGGGGCAAGCATTGTTTCCGGTTCAGGGCGCGGTCCATATAGGCTGAAATGGGAAAATCCAGGCACCAAAAGCATTTCACTCGACTTGAGCCAACACGGCTGCGCAGCACCTCCGGCAAACTCTATGCTCACTGTTGCACCCAGTCCGGTTGCAGATGCCGGCGCTGACCAAATTATCTGCTCTGGCGAAACTGTTCAGCTTGGAGCCGCTGCCCAAACCGGCTATGCTTATTCGTGGCAACCTGGTTCAGGCCTGAACAATGCGGCCTTGCCCAATCCTCTGTTCAGTGTGCGCAATCAGCAACAAGATACTTTGCGGCTTGAATTGGTGCTTACAACAAGCCTGGGTGCCTGCACCGATTATGATACAGTGCTGGTTAACATACGCCCCGAACCTCATGTGCGTTTACAAGTACCGCAAGGACAATGTTATGGCAGCCATTCATTCGCATTCTCTGCTGAAGCCGCTGCATCTCAGAATGTACAGTACCATTGGGATTTTGGACCACAAGCCAATATCCGGAATTCAAACTTGCCGCATCCGGCCAATATTCGTTACCCTGAACCTGGCGTGTATCCTGTGCGACTTGATTTTGAAATTGATGGCTGTCCGGGCATCAGTTTAAGCGATTCGGTAATGGTTTATGCCATGCCGGAAGCCATGTTCACCGGAAATCACCTGGAAGGCTGTCCTCCCTTGAAAGCCCGCTTGCTCAACCAAAGTATTTTCAACCAAAACTACCAATATGTTTGGGATATGGGCAATGGAGAAACAGTAAATGCCTATCAGCCTGACTATACTTTCACCTCAGAAGGACAATTTTCAATCACCCTGAAGGTGTTAAATGAATTTGGTTGTGCCGGAGAATTTTCAATGCATTCACTGGTCAATGTATTTCCTGTACCACGTGCCGGATTTCAGATAAATCCTGAAGAGTTAAGCACCGAACATCCGCTGGCAAATATTACCGACCAGTCTGTAGGTGCTGTTAGTTGGAGATACCTCACCGGCACCGGAGCGGTTGTAAATCAGCCTAGTTTTACATGGCTTTATCCGGAAAAAGGCGTTTATCAAATAAGTCAGGTGGTTACCAATAAATGGGGCTGCAAAGATTCAGTACTTAAAAAGCTCAATGTGAAACCTTTGATGACCTTTTACGTGCCGAACGCATTTACACCCAATGATGATGGTGATAACGACTACTTTCGTTGTTATGGACTTAACATTGAGGAGTTTAGCATGAGTATTTTCACACGCTGGGGAGAGCTAGTGTTTCATACCAATGACATCATGGAAGGCTGGGATGGACGTGTTCAAAATGACCCTGATAGGAAAATTTCACAGATGGATGTTTATGCCGTACTGATTTACGTAAAAGACCATCCGGATTTACCGCCCCGTAGGATTGACCACCGGGTGACCTTGGTTAAATAATCGCACCAATACCAGTTGTGTACACGATTACCTTGTTGTCGTCAAAGAACTGATACCGTAGCAAATACAGGGTGTTGCCGTGCAATAAAGCCCGGAAGTCGCCTGATTCAGGATGAAAAACAAATGGCAATACCCTGATGTCATTGATAAAATTCAAGCCTCTTTGGCCGTAACTTTTATAGATAGCTTCCTTCGCACCCCAAAGAAGATGTAGTGCAGGCAGAACAGGCATCCCGGCTATACAGTCAAGCTCATCAGCATGAAAAACACGATGAGCAATGATGCGAATTTTATCACGCAGTTGTTCTATATCTACCCCGGGCTGGTGATCGGAGGCACATGATACCGCCAGGATTTCTCCGGTATGGCTTAATGATACCTGCAACCTGCTATTAAGCAAAAATGGCTGACCTGATTGATGCTTCTCAAGTTGTATTTGATTGTCGCCACATAAACTTTGTATGCAGTTCTGCTGATACGATAAACCCCATGCATTCAGCCAGTTAAATAATGCTATCTGAAGGCTGGCAGATGATTCAATTATACGAACAGGCAAAGCAAAATCGTTAGACATAAGCTGATTTGCAAATGTTTAACTAATTTTGTAAAATCAATGAAACTGTATTCGAAAATCTTCAGAAGTTTTTTATTGCTTGTTTTCGGGCTACTCACCATTCCGGGTATGGTGAAGGCTCAAATGAACATCAATATTCAGGACCCTATGAACCAGGCTTTCCTGAATGAAATAATTCATACCCTGGTGGGTAATGGGGTGTATGTTACCCCTGGAAGCGTTTCTATTAGTGGAAACGCAGCACAGATTGCCACCTATAACATCAATGGAACAACAAGCAATATCCCTTTTTCGAAAGGGGTAATTCTTTCTACTTCATTTGCACAAAATATTGCTGGAGCTGATGTTCAAAGTGAGCCTTTAAGTAATCAGGTTCCGCCTATCGGCGCTTCTGATCCGGGAGATCCTTTACTGAGCCAGTTTACACCCAACAACATTCGTGATGCAATTACCCTTGAATTCAGGTTCAGACCGCAATCAACCCCGCTTGTTTTCAGATATGGCATTGCTACAGAGGAGTATCCGGCCTTTGTGACCAATGAAGACTTTAATGATGTTTTTGGCTTTTTTATTACCGGAGAGAACCCTTCGGGAGGGAATTACACTGATCAGAATATCGCAATCTTACCCAATGGGCAGGTTGCCGGGGTATATAATATATTCAGCAATATTACATACATGATGGATACCAGAGACAATCCAACCCATCAGTTCAATGCTGTGTCTACTGCCTTTTCTTGTTCACTGAATGTAGTGCCCTGTACAGATTATGTAATAAAAATTAAAATATGCGACGTGTCGGATGAGTCGTTTGACTCGGCTGTATTCTTACAGGCAAACAGCTTTGGCTCTATACCGGTCTCTTTAAGCCCACTTACTGCCAACGGTGACTCATCAACCATTGAAGGTTGTGCCCCTGCCAAAATTGTTGCTTCTAAAAATCATCCCTCATTGCTCAATCAGGAGGTTACAATTCCCCTTACAATCAGTGGAACTGCCACCAACGGTACGGATTACACCGGATTGCCTGAAAGTATTGTTATTCCGGCAGGTCAAACTTCAAACACTGTTACCATCAATGCATTAGCCGACAATTTGGCCGAACCCGATGAAAGTATCATTATTGCCTATCCTTCAAGTTGTGGCTTTTTCGATACTATTTCTCTTGTTATCAGAGAAAAGCCGCTGATAATTGTAACCCCGGGTGATTCCCCCTCAATGTGCGCAGGTGCTGGTCCGGTGGATATCTCAGCTGCTGCCTCAGGAGGAATAGGACCTTATACCTATTCATGGTCTAATGGTGCTGGCGACAGTCTGATTAGCGTAAATCCGGCTGTTACAACAGATTACGTAGTCACGGCTACTGATGCCTGTGGTGGTACTGGTACTGCTACTGTTACAGTAAATGTAGTTACGCATTCCCCTCCCCCCCAGGTGCAAAGTAACTCACCTGTTTGCGCAACTTTTGATTTGAATCTAAATTGTCCGGAAACAGCCGAGTCGTACACCTGGTCTGGTCCGGGCGGCTGGATCAAGACCGGCGCTGCTGTCACCCGTACAGCGATGACCCCCTTGCAGGCAGGAACCTACTCGTTGCAAATCATAAAAAATGGCTGTCCGAGCAGCCTTGCAAACTTTGAAGTTGTAGTGTTTGACTCAAACTTCGCCCCACCAGCGGCAAGCAATAGCCCTGTATGTGCAGGTAAAACCTTGACTTTGCAAACCGGGGTAAGCGGAGCCACAAAATATATCTGGACAGGTCCTGGCGGTTTTAGTGCGAATGAAGAAAATCCGGAGATAAGTCCTGCTGGCATGTCAGAACAAGGTGATTATCAGGTTTATTTTATTGCTGGTACATGCACCTCTGCTACTGCAACTGTTCAGGTGCAGGTTAAACCAACGCCGCTTGCCAATGCAGGACTTGATTTTGAGGTTTGTGCCCAACAGGTAATTGCCATAGGAACCCCTGCCGAACCTGGGGTAAGCTATACCTGGATGCCTTCAACAGGCCTTGACAACCCCAATACTGCAAACCCGCAGTTAACGCCGTTAAATGTTACCCAGCAGGCACAAACACAGGCTTTTCTATTAAATGCAAATCTAAATGGTTGCATTGCTACAGATACTGTTAAGGTACTGGTGAAGCCCGTTCCGGTAGCAGGTTTCCCAACTCCGGCGGCAAAATGTTTTCGGGGCAATTCATTCGACTTTAATGCACAGGGCAATTATCCACCCCAGGCTGTTTATGAATGGGATTTTGGACCCTGGGCAACACCAAATACCGGTAATACCCGCAGTGTTACAGGGGTGCAATACGGCGCCACAGGCAACCATCCGGTAAGCTTGAAAATTGAATTAGATGGTTGTACCAGCAATGTATTTACCAATAATATTCAGGTGCTTGAAATGCCGGTGGCAAATTTCACTGCCAATAAACTTGAAGGTTGTGAACCCTTACCGGTTCTATTCGAGAATCATTCAGAAAATACACAGCAAAACCTTCGTTATCTATGGGACTTTGGCAATGGCTTTGCCAGCACAGCACAGAGTCCGAATATTATTTTTAGCAAGGCGGGGCGATTTACAGTTTCTTTAGAAGTTACAAACAGCCAGGGTTGCACCGACAAGTACGAAGTGCCTATGATGATTGCTGTGTATCCAACCCCGGTGGCAAGGTTTGCATTAAGCAAGTTCCAGACAACCATTACAGAACCCTTGGTGTACATGGATGATCTTTCACGCTTTGCTGATACATGTGTTTATTTGATTGAGCGTGGAACAACTGTTATTGACAGTGTGCAGGCATTTGATGCATCCTACGCATTTCGTGATTCTGGCTTATATACAGTTACCCAGCGTTTGACAAACCGCTTCGGGTGTTCAGCAAGTTTCGAGCGGAATGTTAAAGTTGATTTAGGCTTTAAAATCTACATTCCTACTGCTTTTACACCGAATAGTGACGATAAAAATGACTATTTCAGAGCTTATGGTGAAGATATTTCCACTTATTACATACGCATTTATAACCGTTGGGGGCAACTGATTTACCAGTCATGGGATATGGCAAATGGTTGGGATGGTACCTCGCTGGTTGATGGTAAGGTGGTGCCGGGAGGTTCTTACTTATACCTTATCAGGTTGAAAGATAAGTACGGAAAGGATTATTCGTTCGATGGAACGATACATGTTCTTCGTTGATTTTCATGAAAATAGGAGAAGTTATTCAGTTATTGGAGCGTTGGGCTCCTCCGGCACTGCAAGAAAATTATGACAACAGTCGGCTTATTGTAGGTAGTGCTGACAGAGACTGTATTGGGGTATTGGTTTGCCTTGATTGTACCGAAGACATTGTGCAAGAGGCCATTGAGCGTGGGTGCAATCTGGTGGTATCACACCATCCGATACTCTTTTCACCGATAAAAACTTTAACCGGAAGAACTTATCCTGAACGCACGCTCATAACGGCAATTGAGCATAAAATTGCTTTGTATGCGCTGCATACCAATCTTGATAATGTGCTGTCAGGGGTCAATAAAGAAATGGCCGACCGTATCGGATTAAGTCAGTTACGCATCTTACGCCCGATGGCCAACCGTTTGATGAAATTGGTTACCTACGTTCCGATTGGTCATTTGCAATCGGTGCGGGAGGCAATTTTTGAGGCAGGTGGTGGGTATATTGGCAATTATGACCAGTGTAGCTTCAGTGTTGAAGGCACAGGCACCTTCCGGCCTCAGGAAGGCACCCACCCTTATTCAGGTAAAATTGGGCAGTTGCAGGAAGACACAGAGCACCGACTTGAACTGGTGTTTCCGGATTATCACCAAAAAGCAGTGTTAAAGGCCTTGCAGGAATCACACCCGTATGAGGAGGTAGCATTTGAGTTTTACAGATTAGAGAATACCCTGCCGAACGTTGGCGCAGGCATGGTAGGCCTTTTACCTGAACCTATGCCCACAAATGAGTTCTTGCAGCATATCAAGTCGGTTTTTGGCGGGATGCTACGCTTTACCAAGCCTTTAAAACAAAACATTGTGAAAGTAGCGATTTGTGGCGGCTCAGGTAGCTTTCTTACTTCTGATGCTATTGCTGCCAAGGCAGACGTTTTCATTTCATCAGATTTTAAATATCACCAGTTTTTTGATGCTGAACAACACATGATGATACTTGATATCGGACATTTTGAAGCAGAACAATTCACTTCCAATCTAATTGCTGCTTACCTGATTGAAAAAATTCCTAACTTTGCCGTCCTTTTAACAAGACATTCTACCAATCCAGTTCAATACCTATGAGCGTAACACTTTCCCAGGAAGCCAAGTCTGATATATCTGTAGAAGAAAAACTCAAATCGCTTTTTAAGCTTCAAACGATTGACACACAGATTGATAAGATTAGAATCGTCAGAGGTGAATTACCACTTGAAGTTCAGGATTTGGAAGATGAACTGGCCGGAATTCAAACCAGAATTGACAATTTGCAAACAGAACTAAGTCAGTTCGACCAAGCCATTGGTGAAAAAAAGAATGCCATCAAAGATGCTTTGGCTTTAATTAAGAAGTACGAAGCTCAACAGGGAAATGTGCGGAATAACCGCGAGTTTGACTCAATATCAAAAGAAATTGAGTATCAAACATTGGATATACAGCTCTCAGAAAAGCGTATTAAAGAATTTAAAGCTGCTATTGATGCAAAAAATCTTTTGATTGAAACAGCGAAACAAAATCTTGAAGACCGCACAAAAGACCTCGAAGCAAAAAAAGCAGAACTCGCTGATATTGTAGCTGAAACAGAGAAAGAAGAAGAAGCACTTGTTGAAGATTCGCAGAAAACCTCCAAAAAGGTAGAAGACCGCTTGTTGGCTGCCTACAAAAAAATCAGAGCCAATGCAGCCAACGGATTGGCGGTGGTAACTATTCAGAGGGATGCCTGTGGTGGTTGCTTTAACAAAATACCACCTCAGCGCCAGATGGAAATTCGTTTGCGTAAAAAAATTATCGTTTGCGAATATTGTGGCAGAGTACTTGTTGACCCGGAGATTGCCGGAGATACGCAAGCTTAATAATCGCGGTATGGCATAAAACGGAATTATCCGCTTCATGCGTTTCCGAGCCTACAAAAAAATATTGCTCTTGCTGCTCTTGCTGAGTGGCTGGCAAGTACGGGCAGGCAATGCCTTTGTGCTCTCATCCGAAATCATTCAGTCATGGGCTGAAATCAATCGTTTTCGAACAATTACGGGAGCGAAACTGATAGATGCCGATGCAGCGCTAAACAAGGGAAATCCTTTTCAGGTATTTTTAACCGACCAGGCTGCTTTCATAGAAATTCTTCTTGCCGATGACCCTGGGCGGTATCGTATAGAGCTTTCATTGCGTCAAAACAGAGAAGAAGCGCTTACATCAGCTGACGCACACTCGCCATTTTACCTGTTTATTAGAGCAGAATTTCATTTACACTGGGCTGTTCTGCGCATGAAATTTGGAGATTATGTTCAAGGAGCACTTGAATTGAGAAAGGCAAACCAGCTTATTAAGAAGAATATAGAGAAATTTCCAAATTTCAAACTGAATTTAAAAACCCTTGGCATCATACAAGCAATAGCTGGGGCTGTTCCGCCCTCATTTCAGTGGCTGGCTTCAAAGGCCGGAATTGTTGGCAATGCTGAGCAGGGTTTGGCTACTTTGCAAGCCTTAGAAAATTGGTTAGCAACAAGTGGGCAGTTCCAGTTCTTGCTTCCTGAAATTGAGTTCTATCAGCTCTTCATTTATAGAAACCTCCCGGAGGAAAAATCGAATCATTTACTTGAAACAGCAGCTTTAAAGCTTAGTGCACGCGAACCTCTCATAGCGTTTGCGTTAGCCTCTCTGGCGCAAAAAAGAAATCAGCCGGGCAGGGTAGTGGCGTTAATTCAGGCGTATCAGAAAAGCAATACTGAAATAAAATTTTGCTATTTAGATTATATACTGGCTGAGGCCAGGTTAAACTCCAAGGTAAATGGTGCCGAAAAGGAGTTTCAAGCGTTTATCGCCTGTACCAAGGGTGAGCAGTACGTTAAATCAGCCTATCGCAAATGGGCATGGGCGGTACTGCTAAAAGGCGATACGCTTGGGTATAAACGCCTGATGCGGCTGACCCTGACAAAAGGTGCATCCGAACATGAAGATGACCGGCAGGCAATGCTTGAAGCTGAGAATATGACAACACCTCCTGAGGCATTGATTCGTTCGAGAGTCTGTTTTGATGGCGGGAGGTACCGCGAATCGGTACAATCACTTTTAGAATTACATCAAACCCATCCGGCAAAGCTTGAAATCAAAGCAGAACTGAATTACCGTTTAGGCAGGGCATACGATAAGTTGGGCGAAACAGAATTGGCAGTAATTTTCTATAAAGCTGCCATGGTACAGGCAGAATATTTGCCAGACTATTTTTATGCAAGCGCTGCCTTTTATATGGCTAATATTGAGAAGCGAAGAAATGCTTCAGACAGGGCTGCCAAATTGTACAAGCAAGTACTTCAAAGTGCTGAGCATCCGTATAAAAAAAGCCTGGATGCAAAAGCAAGAGTGGCCTTGGCCGACTTGAAAAAGTATGATTAAAACCTTGTGCCGAGACTTACCAACAGGCTGTTTCTGTTAACCTTTAGGTCGGCAAGTTGGGTCATTGCCAGTTCAGGGCTGTAAGGGGTAAAATTGAGCTTTTGAAAGCTTAACTGGTAGGCGAAGTCAACAAAGAAACCTTCATTTCTGAAACCTACACCAAGCGCATAAACTGTTTGGTTGAAAGGCTTTGGGTCGCTGATTTTGGTTGAGCCGTAAAGCTGTACCCCTGTTCTTATATAGTGTTCGTCAAAGCGGAGTTCAGCGCCAACTCTCAAATTACCGGTTGAAGCATAATTGGTTCGGAGGTTTTCGTTGTCTTTGTCAAAACTGCCTTCCTCGTTCCGCAAGCGCAGGGCACTATAATTTACCGTTTCATAATCAAGAGAGATAATTGCACGTTTTTTCAAAATCGCTGCCATGCTGAAAGTAACACGGGGTGATTGCCTAATCCGGTAGTTTGCCCTTCCTTCCGGCGATTGGCCTTCATGAAGCCCTTCTGCCGTACGGCTTGAGATACTTGATGAATAAGACCTTGATATGTTGTAATCAATTGGTAAAATTGCTGAAGCACCCAGACGGAACCAGTCATTTGCGCGATAGATGATACCTCCCTTAAATGCTACAGATGAGCCACGCTCATTCATTTGGGTGCGATAATTGAGGGCTGAAAAGCTGGCTACTGAATCGGTTTCATTGTTTTCGATATGATTCATACTTTGTTCATATACGATACGGCGAATTGAAAAACCACCGCCAACATATAAGCGGTTACTGTAGTTGCCGGCATAGGTAAAATTGGTTTCTCCAATTCGACCGCTGGATTCAAGATTGATTTTTTGTGTAGCGCCTCCATTGCGCATTCCATTTTGACTAAAATATTCAGTATTGCTTGAGGGTTTATTATCAATCAGATAACTGTTCCAAAACAGGAGTGTGCTGAAGGGGTCAAGGTCAGCGGCCTGACTTCCATTTGAGGCGGCAGCTGCAGCATTGACAATTGAACCATCGGTATTTACGCCCCTGACGGATATTCTTTGGTGCAGGTTGGCAGTGCGATTAACTCCAATACTGATAGTACTACTGAGCCATCCCTTTGTTTTCTTTTGATTGCCGGAAGGGAAATGCAACACCATGTGCAAATTACTGATGTTAAAATTGAATTTAGAATTGTCTTCTGTTTGTCCGTAAAACCGGCTTTCAGCGTTGTAATTAAACAAGTTAGGACTAATTACTACTTCAGAAGAGCGGTACAAGCCCAAACCGGCAGGGTTGATGATAACGCTGCCGAAATCACCACCAACGGCTCCGGATGCTCCTCCCATTCCCAGCGATTGTGCTGTACCGCCGGGGCTGGTCAGGCTATAACGGATAGCATCCTGGGTATTTTGGGCAATAATGCCTGAGCTTCCGGCAAGCAATAAAAAGGAAGAAAAGAATGCCGCTTTCATAATTACTTGCGTATTGAATTGGTTCTGTTTTGATTTCCTCCGCCACCATTACCAAATCCACGTGAGCCACCGCCGATATTGTTGTTTGATGGTGCTCTGTCAAATGACCTTGAAGGTGCTGATGGACGTGTTTGGTTTTGTTGGAATTGACGTTCAGCGGGAGCCTGAAAGCGATTGTTCCCGTTCATTTCGTTGCGTTGTTGCCTGATTGCCGGTTCTTGTTGCCTGATTGCCGGTTCTTGTTGACGGGGCTGCTGGTAATACTCTCTGGAGGGGGCACGCTGCTGAACAGGAGCGTTATATTGTGGTGCCTGACGCGCGTCGTAACCTTGTTTAACACCCCCGGGAGCTGTTGAAGGTTGCTGACGAATTGCAGGTTGATTGCCCTCAGCCGGAAGCGCACGGTTATAGTCGTATGAAGGTGTGTAAGGAGCAGGTGATGTTGTGCTGTTACGTTCAGTTTGCTTGATTTGAGGGTTGCCCATGTTGATGTTGGGCTGTTGGAGGCTGTTTCCATCGCCTGAAAAGCGCCCTTGTTGTTGCCCTTTGGCTGGAACGCTGTTGTATTGCCCTGAGGGTGCCTGGTTTTGTGGAAATCCGCTTTGGATGAGCCCTTCTTTGCCTTTCTGATTTGGTGCTTGCTCAAGCTGCTGGTTGGTGTTTTTTTGCTGAAAGGCATCTTTACCAGCAACATTGGGGTTCTGGATAGATTGTGACTGAATTGTGGTAGCCTCTTTAACAGAGTTATATTTTCCTGCCTGCGACTTAATACTGCCTGGTTGTTCAATTACAGCCGGGGCGTTGATTTGGTTGGAGGCTCCTGGTTTAGTTTGTCCTGAAACCGCATTTGGTACTGGTGCTGCAGTAGTACCTACTGTAGCATTAGGTTTTAGAGCGTTTGGTTTTGATACCCCGGAAGAAGGTTTCTGAGAAGTCGGGGCTTTAACTTGAGCAGTCGGGGCACTTCCGATTTCTTTTGAAAAGGTTTGGGCGAGGGTTGGGGAAGGTTTAATCATGTTGGGGCCGGCACCAAAGCCTCCGGTTTGTGGTTTTTGTACCACTGGTGCTACGTAGGTGTTTTGGTCGTAGCTATTGTAATAAATCTGATTATTGGTATAGTTCTGTTGATACAATGCCATGTTGTAGCCCTGCATATATCCGTGGCTCCAGGGGCTCATGCCCCAGCTGTAGGGATGGCATGCCCATGGGTTATAGTAAAAGGGTGAAAAGTGCGGATTGTAGCCATAGTAGCTCCAGTTCCAGGGGTTCGACCATCCCCAGCCGTAATTGAAATACATACCTGACCAGCTGTTCCATCCGATGTTCCAGCCCGGGCTCCAGTGATTGTAGCCCCAGGGTACATACGGGTTAAAGAACGAATAGGTAGTATAAATACTTGTACCGAAAAAGAAAGGGTCGTAGTTATACCAATACATATTGGTATAGTAGGGGCTATAATATCCTGAATTATAGTATGGTTGATGAAAGCGGCGAATCCTGGATGCGTACATATAGTCGTAATAATCATCCATATCGTAATAGTTATTTGTCACATAGGTGCTGCCATTTTGTTCTGCTGATTGTTCAGTAGCCGGCGTTTCATCTTTATATTGTTTGTAGTTTTCGACTGGAGTTTCGCCAGGGGTGTCAGCTGCCTGTTCGGCTAATTTTTTTAGTTGCCTTTGTTCTTTTCTTGCATCAGCAAGAGTGAAATACCTGTCATCCGGCTCAATTGAAGTAGATTGGTAGCTTGAACAAGCTCCGAGTGAGAGCAGGCAGAGGGCGGAGGAGTAGAATACCGTTTTCATGGCAAATTATTATTAAAGGTTTGAACAGGTCATCCTTAGAAAGCTTTCGGGGTTTTTAGTTTACTTTTGCCCCGTAAAAAATTATTCTCAAATACCATACCACAAAGAAACGCAATGAGCAAAGAACATGCTACCCGGGAAGAAAATTACGCGCAATGGTACAATGACATTGTTATTAAGGCTGATTTAGCTGAGAATTCGGCAGTACGAGGATGTATGGTTATCAAGCCGTATGGATTTGCAATTTGGGAAAAGATGCAGGCTGCGCTTGATAAGATGTTTAAAGATACAGGGCATGTAAACGCGTATTTCCCGATGTTCATCCCGAAGTCGTTTTTAAGCAAAGAAGCAGCACATGTTGAGGGTTTTGCCAAAGAATGTGCTGTAATTACGCATTACCGTTTAAAAAACGACCCACAAGGCAATGGGGTAGTTGTTGACCCGGAAGCCAGGCTGGAAGAAGAGTTGATAGTAAGACCCACTTCTGAAACCATTATTTGGAATACGTACAAGGGTTGGATTCAATCGTACCGTGATTTACCGATTTTGGTCAATCAGTGGGCCAATGTAGTTCGTTGGGAAATGCGTACACGTTTGTTTTTAAGAACCGCCGAGTTTTTGTGGCAGGAAGGGCATACTGCGCATGCCAGTAAGGAGGAAGCAGAGGAAGAAGCACGGCGGATGTTAGATGTATATACCGACTTTGCGGAGAATTACATGGCGATGCCGGTATTGCGTGGTGTAAAGACAGAGAACGAGCGATTTGCCGGCGCAGAAGATACTTATTGTATTGAGGCGATGATGCAGGATGGCAAAGCCCTTCAGGCAGGTACCTCGCATTTTCTTGGTCAGAATTTTGCGCGGGCATTTGATGTAAAGTTCACCAGCAGGGAAGGGCGTCAGGAACTGGTATGGGCAACATCCTGGGGTGTTTCAACGCGATTGATGGGAGCATTAGTGATGACCCATTCGGATGACAAAGGCTTGGTGATACCGCCAAAATTAGCGCCATTTCAGGTAGTAATTGTGCCTATTTATAAAAGTGAAGCGGAGTTTGAGGCTGTATGCACATCCGGCAAAAAGATAAAATCAGCTCTTGAAAATGTAGGAATAAGGGTTAAGTTAGACGACCGTGACACGCATAAACCAGGGTATAAATTTGCGGAACATGAGTTCAGGGGAGTACCATTGCGTATTGCCATTGGGCCACGTGATCTTGAAAATGGTACGGTAGAAGTTGCCCGACGTGACACATTAGAGAAATTTAGTTTTCAGCAGACAGACCTTGCAACCAAACTGCAGCATTTGTTAGATCAGATTCAGGAGAATTTATTTACCAAAGCATTGCAGTTCAGAGAAACGCACACTTTTAAAGCCGACACTTTAGAAGAGTTTACCCGGATTTTAGATGAGCAGGGCGGTTTTGTTTATGCCCATTGGGATGGAACAGTTGAGACAGAGCAGAAAATAAAAGAGATGACCAAAGCAACAATTCGCTGTATTCCGTTAAACAACCCTATGGAGCAGGGAAATTGCATTTTAACAGGAAAACCATCATCACAAAGGGTGGTATTTGCCAGGGCTTATTAACTTTGCGTAGATGACAAACGCCGAAGAGCTTATTCTACAAACCTTAAAGGAGAAGGCTATCCTCAAGCAGGATATCTTCAAATTGACCATTGAGGCATTTGAGCAGTTTAAGCAGGTGTTACAGGAGATAACAGAGGTACTTCAGAAGGAAGTTGAAAAGATTGACAAGCGGATTCAACTTGAATATTCTGAAAAATCGCCATTTTCAGTGCATTTGCGCATTGCCGGTGATGTACTTATTTTTGAGATGCATACAAATGTGTTTTTGTTCGACAGTACCCATAAGGTGTGGGGGTATTCGTATGTGAGCGAAGAGCCATCGAGGGCCTATTGCGGTCTTATTAATATTTACAATTTCCTGAGTGACTCATTAAAGTTCAAGAGGGTCAACGATGTTGGGTATTTAGTTGGGCGAATTTTTATCAATCAGGAGCAGCATTTTTTTGTTGAAGGAAAGCGACAAATGGGTTTTCTTTACAATAATTTTTCGACCGATATTTTAAACAGAGAAAGGATGCGTGAGGTGATTGAATCAGCTATTTTATATTGCCTGAATTTTGATTTGTTAACGCCCCCATACAATGCGGTGCAGGAGGCAGCATTTAGCCAGATTGCTGAATCTGCACAAAATATCAATGCGGCAACCGGCAAACGGCTTGGTTTCCGTTTTCATCATGACGAGGACCCTATCATTTAGCCATGGACGATGATTACCAATTTCAAAACTGTAAACAGAAGGTTGGAAGAAATTCCAAGGCCGGAGCCCGGTTGCTGGATCAATGTGGTGGACCCTACGGAAGAGGAGCTTGCCTGGTTATTGCAGGAGTTTCCGTTTACGGAAGCTTATTTGTATGACCCGCTGGATATTGATGAGAAAGCAAGGGCAGAAAGGGACGAGGACATCCTCTTTACGCTGATTAAAATACCACATTTCCAGGGTAAAAAAGACGAAGCACCGTTTATTACGATACCACTTGGGGTAATAATGAACAATGATTATCTTATTACTATTACCAAGGAAGATAATATCATTGTTCAGGAGTTTGAGAACAACCGTGTAAAGAACCTTAACACCTCGAAGCATTATAGGTTTTTATTGTTGATTTTGCTTAAAACGGCTACTAAGTTTCTTATGCATTTGCGTGAGATTAACAAAACGGTTGATCATATTGAAGACGACCTTCAGATGAGCATGCGGAATCAGGACATATTTGAGTTGCTGAAGTACCAAAAGGTGTTGATTTATTATACCACCGCTTTAAAATCGAATGAATTGATGATGGCCAGGTTAAATAGATTGCAGCTTATTAGAACGTATGAGGAGGATGAGGAGCTGTTTCAGGATGTTGTAACTGAGTTTCAGCAGGCAATTGAGATGACCAATATTGCCAACAACATTCTTTTGCAGATGACCTCAGCTTATGCGAGCATCATTAATAACAACATGAACAAGGTGATTAAAACGCTGACGCTGATTACCATTGTTTTGTACGTGCCAACGTTGATTGCCAGTTTCTACGGAATGAATGTACCCTTACCGGGTTCAACATCGCCAAATAGTTTTTTAATGATCATTGGGGTGTCGCTCACTGTTTGTCTGGGAATCTTAATGATTTTCATGCGGCGCCGCTGGTTTTAAGTGCTCAGTGCAAGCCGCAGCCAGGCATTAGTTGCAGATGGCGATTATTGCCGGATTATTGAAAAAGCAATGCAACAGCAAAGGCCAGTACGCCTTCCTGCCGACCAACGTAGCCCATTTTCTCGTTAGTTGAAGCCTTTATAGATACCGCATTGGGGCTGATGCCTAGAATGCCGGCGATGGTTTGCCTCATTTGAGGTATATAAGGGGCAATTTTGGGTTTTTCAAGTAAGAGACTGGCGTCAACATTACCTATTTGCCAGTCTTGTTTTTTTAGTAATTGTACTACTTTTTTGAGCAGTTCTTTACTGTCGGCACCTTTCCAGTTTTGGTCAGTATCCGGGAAATGGTA
This sequence comes from Bacteroidia bacterium, assembly GCA_019695235.1. Lineage (GTDB taxonomy): Bacteria > Bacteroidota > Bacteroidia > M30B66 > M30B66 > JAIBAI01. Next base: position 35,330 of record JAIBAI010000001.1, read on the forward strand.
GCCAATATCTTGAAGACCGGCAGCCCCAAGAAGGGCATCGCAGATGGCATGAAGCAATACATCTGCATCAGAGTGCCCCAAAGCACCTTTGGCATGCGGAACAAGGATACCGCCGAGCCAGAAATCACGCCCATCAACAAGTTGATGTACATCAACGCCTTGGCCTATCCGGATTGCTTTCATCCGGTTTATTCTTTGTTTTGGGCTTGGAAAGCACCGAAATCAAACTGCAAAGTAAAGCGCAGGGTACGTTCAAGAGGGTTTCTTTGCTGAGTAGGTATCAGGTAAGCCAGGTCGAGCGTAAACACATTGAATTTTAGTCCGGCACCGAGGGTGAAATACCTTCTGTTGCCTTTTGTTGCATGTTCATGAAAATAGCCACCACGCACCATAAATACATTGTTATAGTTGTATTCAACACCTCCGGATGGATTGATTTCACGCAATTCTTCTTTAAAAACATTGTAGGTACCATCGGCGCGAAGTACTCCGGGAGCATCATAGAATGACTGCAACATACCAGTAACTACCGGTACATTGTTTTCTTTACCCTGAAGAATCTTGGTATTGTCGTTCGGGTCACGTCTGGGTGGGGTAGGCACGAGCAGTTTGTTGACATCAAAAGTGAAGGTGATAGAGTTATAGTCATCAATCTTCATTTTCAGTGCATTGCCTACCCTGAGGTTGATGGGAATAAAGTTACGGTCGGCAGTTTTGGTGTAAGAAATTCTGTTACCAATATTGGTGATAGCCAGGGCAAAAGCGTAGGTTGATTTTTTACCTCCAAGTTTCAGCGTATTGTCGGTATAATAGGTAGAGATATCAGCGGCAACAGCCTGCCCCGGAAAGCTGGGGGTACCTTGTACATCAATACTTCCGGTAAGGTTTGAAAAGATATAACGCAAAGCAAGTCCACCACTCCAGCGGTTGCTAAATTTCCGGGCATAAGCTACGTCAACAGCAAACTCATTGGGGTTGAACTGGCCTACAGTATTACCAACGATATCGGTAAAAATAATGTTTCCGAGAGAGAAGTAACGAAGGGAGCCACCAATGGTTTGGCGTTTTTTAAGTTTTTTGTACCATGAGAGGTAGCCGAGGTTAATGTCAGGAACGAGGTTTCTTAGCCAGGGAATGTATGAGAGGGAGACACCGGCATTTCCTTCAATATCAGCAAGTTTGGCAGCAGCCCAATGAACGGAGTTAGCATCCGGAGACAGTGCACCTCCTGCATCACCCATTGCACCTGCACGTGCATCGGGAGAAATCATCAACAGTGGAACAGCGGTGGTTATGGTATTAATAGTACCAGCTGTAAGATCATTGGTGGTGATTTGTGCGTTTGCTTGTGTGGCAGACAGCAGTAGGATTGCGGCTAGGGGCAAGCCGTATAAAGCACGTTTATGCATTGAACGGTTTTTATGTGGGCAAAGATAGTATTTCAAAGTAATGACAGGTTGAACGTTATTAAAGGATGACAAGTTTCTCAAATTTCTCGGTATATCTTCCATCAGAAGTTTCTACCCTAAGGCGATATACATAGACACCTTTCGCAATGCGGTCGCCAAAGTCATCACGGCCATCCCAGGGGATGGGTTCTGAGCGGTAGCCATTGGAGAAGAGAGAAGTTTGAATGGTTTTCACCAATTTGCCTGATACGGTGAATACACGTAAATCAACCGAAAGGGGTACGCCCGGTTGGTTGTGTTCAAAGAAGAAATTGGTTTGTGTGGAGAATGGGTTCGGGTAATTGAGAAGGTGCTCTACCACGATGCCTTCTGATTTTACTACAATAAATTCAATGGTTGCTTCGGATGAGTTATTGGCCACATCCCAGACTTTCACTGTTAGTGTATGCCGTCCTTCGCTCAGGTTCCGGAAGGGATAGCGGATGGTACCTTTTTTGTAGTTATCCTGATCGGCCTGATAGAAATCATTAAGGATAATCGGATTGCTCGAGTTGGCATCTAAAATTGCGGTGATGTCGTGTCCGATACCTGTACCGACCGTATTAATCCCGATATCATCCATTACAAAAGCAAGCAGTGAAGGGTTTTCATCGGTCATACCTCCACTGACGAACCGGTCGTTGTTCATGTATAAACGCAATTCAGGCCCTTTGTCGTCAGAAACAGGCGTATTGCTAAATCCGCCAATGATTACGTTTGTAAAAGCACCGGTAGCATCCTCAATAAGGCTTTCGTGGCGGGCATAGTAGCTAATCTTACCTAAGCCGAAATTATACTGGATATCCTGAGGGACGACAAAGCTAAAGGTGAACATTCCGTTTTTTACAGTAGCAGTGCCTTTATAGATAATGTTGCGTTGCACCTTGAACTGTACGATGGGCGAGCCGGGAAGGCCGTCATTACTAAGGGTGCTGATATTTGTTGGTTTATCAAAAACAGTAGGAATAATTACCCCATTGAAGTTGGTATTCACCTGCCCGTTGTTTTCAATATAACCTGAAATGGTTACCAATTGGAGTGCTTTTAAGGTGTCGGGTGTTTGAGAAACGGGTTTGTTGTTAACATGTGTGGTAACCACGTTGTAATCAGGAAATGCGAGTTTCATTGCAGGGTCGCCAAGAAGTGCGAAGCTGCGGTTGTTAAACGAAGAACCCGTTTTATTTTTCGCAATACGAAGTGATTCGCCCAGACGCAGATGTTGGTTGTTTTTAATGCCAAAGATTGTATCCATCACATTAAGGTTCAGTGCTTTGTTCGAAGTACTGAAGGTGAGCCGGGTGGTGGTATAAAGACCTACGCCAGCGCCGGAGGGGTTGAGAATTACATATTCTCCGGCGGAAGTAAATCCAGGGTCATCGAACCTTGAAAACTCACAAGTGGCCGTCATGAAGAACGTAAGGTTGTTGGGGTTTGTCCATGCGTTAATTTCAGGGATGGTAATAACCCGTTCAAGTGCAAGGCTTTGTTCACCACCATGCCCGGCATAATTCATCATCAAAGCACCCCGGGTAACACGGTTGGTGATATCAGTATTTACCTGCGGATAGCGTTGTCCGCCAGAACCAGAGACTTGTTGGTAGGCATCGAGGTAAATTTTTTCGATGTTATAGAGCGGATGTTTTTTATCAATTAATGCAGAAACTGCTTCGGCCTGGTTAAGATGGTCGGCGTAATCTTCATCATCTGAGATAAAGCAAATCGTATTTCGCCAGTCGTTAAGGCATTCTCTTGAGGTGGCGTAATGTATTATTTTCTCAACAACTGCATTGGCTTCGCCGGGGGTAGATACGGGGAACCTGCCAATACCTATATCGAGCAGCCCGGCGCTTGCATTTCCGATATTGCTTCCTTCAGTAGGGTCGAGTAAACCAAAGAAATCATCAGAAGCATAGGACCCAATGGGTGAATATGATTCTGGGCTTTGGTAAATGGGGATGAAGTTGGTGTTGTATTTCAGTCGGTACCTTGGGTCGTAGGAGCCATCGCCCAACAGGAGCAGGTATTTTAATTTATCATCAAGGCGGTTGTACAGATGCCTCATAAAGTTGCGAATTGCGGCAATGTCTTGTTTTCCGCTTGAGAATTCATTGTAAATTTCCTGTGGTGTTACCAGAAGCACCTGCATATTATCGTGGGTTCTGTGGTGTTCGGCAATCCGGTTTCCGGCAGATAAGAATGATGGTGGACAAACAATAACCAGGTCAACTGAAGGCGTTCCATGCAGGTTTTGGTTTTGCACTTGCCCTCCCGGAATTGGGCTGGGGAATGCGCCTGCATAGTTCAATGCAACAAATTCGCGTAAGGAGTCGGTTGCGACAACAAATTGGAGTTCGCCCCCATTAATATTTGATGTTTGTTCTCTTATGTCATAGAGATTGGATATTTCCCAAATTTTCAATTTATCATCAGCACCGGTGATTTGGAAGTTAGAGATATTGCCTGTTCCGACTGAAGCAATGCTTCTAAAAGCAAGTGGGGTGCTATTGTAACGGAGGTTTCGTTTTACGTTCAGGATCAGGTAGTCAATCCAGGCGATACTGTTGCTTGTTTGTCGGTTAACAACCAGATTGAGTGTGTTTGAAGAAGATTCGAAGGTGTGTACTGTTTCGTTATCGCGGCAATAGGTATCCAGGTAGCCTATCCCTGTAAGGCCGGGAATGGTTTGTGTGAATGTGTTGCTGTTGATACTCAGCCGCATTTCGGTATCCATAAATCCTCCTTGTCCGGAAGGTTTTGGGGTAGTATTTCGTGCGGCAAGGTTTGCGATAAGTTTATGTGACTGATTGGCGATATCCGGAAATGAAAATGTAAAACTGTGATTGGTAATGATTTCCATTCTGTTGCCCAGCCATTTTCTGCCCGATTTGAGTAGGTTTTCTTCGTCGTTTTCAATTACCTGATAATCATCAAAAACGTTGATCTGCTGGTTAGCAGCATTTTGCGACTGCGCCTGAGGAAGAATTCGTTTGCCCTGATTGCCATCAGTGGTAATATAATACCATGAAGTATCGGCATACATATTTTTGGTATGCCTGAACACAGATTTTATCTGGTCGAATTTCCAGGTTGTATTTCCTTGTGCATAGAAGAGGAGAAAGTCATTTTCATTAAAAACACCATCACTTTCACCTGAGATATAAATTGCATTTTCGGCAAGGTCATCCGGGTAATATTCATTATTTCTTTCAGGCAAAATTCTTCCGCCATTTCCATAAACTTTCAGATTTCTAGGGTCGAACTGCATATTCAGACCCAGCGCAGCAAGTGAGCTGTATGACATTTTGTAAATGCCCGTGTTCACTACGCCGATACGGTACCAGTTTCCGGTTCGGAGTACTGAGTTTTCAGCACTTTTTTGTAGTTTTTGTGTAGTTCTGGCAGATGAATTTCCGGAAAGACGTACAGAGAAGCTAAGCAGTTTTTCTACCTGGCCGTTATTCAATCTGAAGGGGAAAATACGAATTTGGGTGAGTGGTTTTTTTCTATCCCATAAAGTATGACATTCAATTACAGCATCATTTTTAATTAAGTTTTTATTTAAATGACATTCTCTTTCACTTTGATTTACTGGTACATACGTTGCATTTTCGAGAATGGCAACCGAAGGCTGAATGGTATTAAATTGACGAATACTTATATACCAGGGCAGGTCATCAGTTTTCTCGTCGTATTGCGCATTTTCAAAGTGTAAAATTTTCCGGTAATCATAGGCTGAAACCTGGTAAGAAGCGGGTTTAGTCCATTTGATTGTATCCTGAAAGGAAATAATATCCTGTGCACTTGAATGAAAAGGATGGTAAAAAACGGCAAGTAGAAGGAGGAGGCGTAAGTGCATGAAATCAAGACCCAAAAGTCGGTTTTGAAGATGAAAGGCAGGTGAAATTGAAATAAAGGCGACGAAGTTTATGTTTTTTCAATTTACAAATTTGCATACCAATTGGATATTCTTAACGTTAGTATGTGAAAAAAAAATTCTGAAGAATTTAGCAGAAAAGGGGAAAGGGGCTTATTGTTGCAGAAAAAACTATACATTTGCTTCGAGGCAGAAAACGCATTGATTCTTACATTATTGTAAAGTCAAACTTAAAAAAGAATGAAACACCAGTTGCAGCAGAGCGTTAATAGTTCTAAATTCGCAAGATGTTGAAAAGGTTTGTCCCTTTATTGTTTTTATTTTTATCAAGTGTTTCCTTATTTGGTCAGGATCCACAGTTTACGCAGTTTTATGCAAATCCTTTGTATTTGAATCCGGCCTTTGCAGGCTCGGTTCGTTGTCCGAGGTTTGTCATGAATTATCGCAATCAGTGGCCTGCGATTCCCGGGAATTTTGTCACCTACAGTGCTTCTTATGATCAGCATTTTGATGCACTTGGGGGCGGTATCGGGGTATTGGTCAACAATGATCAGGCCGGAGAGGGAACGTTGATTACTACCAATGTAAGTGGTATTTACTCCTATCATTTGCCGGTTAGCAGGAAGTTTTCAATTAAAGCCGGATTTCAGGCTACCTATAGTCAGCGTACATTAGACTGGACCAGGCTAACGTTTGGTGACCAGATTGATTCGCGCTACGGGTTTATCTATAATACAAAAGAAACATTTGGTCCGAACAATGTATCATTTGTTGATTTTAGTGTAGGGGTAATAGGATACAGTGAGAAGTTTTTCATTGGATTTGCTGCGCACCATCTGACCCAGCCAGACCAGTCGTTTTTGGTTCCTACCAGCCGCTTACCAATGAAGTTGACTGGTCACATGGGTGCTGTGATTAACTTAGGACGTAAAACACGTTTTAATGATCCAGCAAAGATTTCTCCGAATATTTTATTCCAGCAGCAACAGGATTTTCGTCAGATCAACCTGGGGATGTATTTCCAGAAAAGTCCGTTTATTGCCGGGTTATGGTACCGGAATAAAGATGCCTTTATTATACTTGCCGGTTTACAGCAAGGCTTGTTCAAGTTCGGCTATAGTTATGATGTAACTATTTCGAGGTTGACCAATGCCACGGCAGGTGCCCACGAGATTTCATTTGCGATGCAACTTGCTTGTAAGCCGGTGAAAAAACGTTTCCGTACAATAAACTGCCCATCATTTTAGTTATTGTTGCAGCAGACCTTACATGCAATCCATACAACCAAACAGATTCAACATGGTATCTAAAACCTGGAAACTGATTCCAATTGTTACGCTCAGCCTGGCGGCTGGTGTTACGCTTACTTTTCACTCCTGCTCGAAGGATGTATCCGGGGCAACAGGTGAAGAGTATAACAATCCGAAGAACGGGGGTTATCTGAATGTTCCGTATACGGAGCAGGAAACCGGACCTGGCCTGGTGCTCATTGAAGGAGGAACATTTACGATGGGGCGTACAGAGCAGGAGATTCAATATGAATGGGATAATATGCCAAGACGTGTTACGGTATCATCCTTTTATATGGATCAGACTGAGATAACCAATCAGTTCTATCGGGATTATCTTTATTGGCTGAAGCGTGTATACGATGTGGATTATCCGGATGTGGCACTTAAAGCGACTCCTGACACACTGGTATGGCGTGATCGTTTGGCATTTAATGAGCCCTATGTAGAGACGTATTTACGCCATCCGGCCTATAAAAACTATCCGGTTGTAGGGGTAAACTGGTTACAGGCGAATGATTACTGTGCCTGGAGAACCGACAGGGTGAACGAGGTAATTTTGATTCGTGAAGGTATCCTGAAAGTGAACCCCAATCAAACAGCTGATGATAATTTTAACACAGATGTATATTTGGCCGGGCAATATGAAGGTCTTGTAAAAGGAAATATTGAAGACTTAGATCCAAGCAAAGGGCAAGGAGCTACGCGGAAGGTGAAAATGGAAGATGGTATTCTTTTGCCCCGCTATAGGCTTCCTACAGAGGCAGAATGGGAGTTTGCTGCGATAGGTCTGATAGGTAATTCAAATGATGAATTGATTACAGAGCGCCGCCAGTATCCATGGAATGGGCATATTGTGAGAAATGCAGATGACCGTTTTAAAGGTGAAATGATGGCAAACTTTAAGCGTGGACGAGGTGACCAGATGGGGGTTGCAGGTAAGTTGAATGATAATGCGGATATCACTGCAGAAGTAAATGCTTACTGGCCCAATGATTATGGTTTATACAACATGGCAGGAAACGTTTCTGAATGGGTGATGGACGTGTACCGTCCGTTAACTCCTGAGGATGTAACCGACTTCCGTGCTTTCAGGGGTAACGTTTACAAGACTGTTGTTCGTGATGAGGAAGGAGCGATTGCTGAGCGGGATTCATTAGGAAAGATTAAATTCAGGGATGTAACCGAAGCAGAAAGTGTTGACCGTCGCAATTATCAGAAAGCTGATAACATCAATTACAAGGATGGAGACCGGATTTCAAGTTCTTCTTATGCTGATCAGGACGTAGAGGAAGAAAAAATCATGTATGAATTTGGGGCACAGTCAATGATTAATAATAAATCGAGGGTTTACAAAGGAGGCTCTTGGAAAGACCGCGCATATTATATGTCGCCTGGTTCACGGCGTTTTCTAGATGAACGTCTGTCAACAGATTACATTGGTTTCCGTTGTGCCATGGCCCGTGTGGGCAGTCCAGTTGGATTAGGAAAGAAATAAAACACAAAGCATATTTTTGAAAGCTCCGTAATGATAAATTGCGGAGCTTTTTTGTTATGAACAGAACCGAAGAATTATACAAGCTATATCTGGGGCATCCACAAGTATTTACAGATACACGCTCACCTGTTAAGGATGGGATTTATTTTGCATTAAGCGGGCCAAACTTTAATGGTAACTTATTTGCTCAACAGGCATTAGAAGCAGGTGCAGCTTATGCGGTTGTTGACCAGGAACTAACACTAAAGGATGAGCGAATCATCAAGGTAGCTGATGCTTTAAAAGCTTTACAAGAGCTGGCCTTGCACCACCGAAAGCAATTGAAGTGTAAAATTCTGGCGATAACCGGAAGTAATGGAAAAACTACAACAAAAGAATTGGTAGCTTCAGTGCTTAAAGCCAGGTATCAGACACATTATACCGAAGGGAATTTGAACAATCACATTGGGGTGCCATTGACGCTTCTACAAATTCGGCAGGGCATAGAGATAGCGGTTATTGAAATGGGGGCGAGCAAGCCGGGTGATATCAAAGAGTTGTGTGACATTGCAGCACCTGATTATGGCCTGATTACCAATATTGGAAAGGCGCATTTAGAAGGCATGGGAGGCTATGAAGGGGTAGTGCAAACGAAAACAGAATTATATGATTTCCTAAAAGCTAATTCAGGTCTTGTGTTTGTAAATACTAACCATGCAGTTTTTACCACCAAAGCAGAAGGTATGAGGCAGTTTACTTTTGGAACCTCAGAGAATAATGAAGTAGTTGGTGTTTTTGAAGGTTCGGCACCCTTTGCAAGTTTAAAATGGCAATATTGTAAGAAGGGGCAAGCTCAATTTTCTGAGTGGCAACATGTTCGAAGTCAGCTGATTGGCTATTATAACTTTGAAAATATATTGGCAGCCGCAGCGGTTGGTTGTTTTTTCGAGGTGCCGGTACAAGCTATTTGCAAGGCTCTTGAGGATTACCGTCCGCAAAACAACCGTTCACAGGTACTGGATACTGGAAAGAACATATTGATTATGGATGCGTATAATGCAAACCCGACAAGCATGGAGGCGGCATTGCAGAATTTTGCGCTCAATGAAGCAAAGGAGAAGGTGGTTATACTTGGAAAAATGATGGAGTTAGGAGCTGTGAGCGCACATGAACATAAGCGGATTGCCAACCTGGCTGTAGGTTTGTTAGATACTACGGTGCTGTTGGTAGGTGATTTATATACTGAAATCCCTTCTGGGGTGCAGCACTTTAAACAAACCGATGATTTAGCATTATGGTTAACAGCGCATCCTTTGAAAGGCAAGACGATACTAATTAAAGGTTCGCGGGCCAACCGTCTGGAACAACTCAGCAGCTTACTTTAAAAAAAAATGCCAAATGAGCTGTGTCATTTGGCATAGGTGTTGTTTATTTTGAATCAGGCGCCAAGCACGGCACGTGAGATAACGATTTTCTGCACCTCGCTGGTACCTTCGTAGATTTGTGTGATTTTCGCATCACGCATAAGTCGTTCTACATGGTATTCTTTAACGAAGCCGTATCCACCGTGAATTTGCACAGCTTCGACGGTTGTTTCCATGGCAACTTTTGATGCATATAATTTAGCCATCGCGCCAGAGAGGGTATAATCGAGGTGCATATCTTTTTCCCAAGCTGCGCGGTACACCAACAGGCGGGCTGCATCAATTTCAGTAGCCATATCGGCTAATTTGAATTGAATTGCCTGATGCTGAGAGATGGTTTTTCCGAAAGCCTTGCGTTGTTTTGAGTATTCGAGTGCAAGTTCATAAGCACCGGCTGCGATACCAAGTGCCTGTGAAGCGATTCCGATACGTCCACCACTGAGGGTTTTCATGGCGAATTTGAAGCCGAAGCCATCTTCACCAATACGATTTTCTTTAGGCACTTTAACGTCAGTAAACATCAAAGTATGTGTGTCAGAGCCTCTGATTCCCAATTTATTTTCTTTAGCTCCAACGATAAAGCCTTCCATTCCTTTTTCAACGATAAAAGCATTGATGCCGCGGCTTCCTTTTTCGGGGTGTGTTTGAGCAATTACGAGGTAGGTAGAAGCAGTGCTGCCGTTGGTAATCCAGTTTTTAGTTCCGTTGAGCAGATAGTAATCACCTTTGTCTTCAGCCGTTGTTCTTTGCGAAGTGGCATCTGAACCAGCTTCAGGTTCAGAGAGGCAAAACGCGCCAATTTTCTCACCTTTTGCAAGGGGAATAAGGTATTTTTGTTTTTGCTCTTCTGTTCCAAAAGTTTCCAGACCCCAACAGACCAATGAATTATTTACAGAAACCACCACTGATGCAGATGCGTCAATTTTTGAAAGTTCTTCCATCACAAGCGCATAGGAGATGGTATCCATTCCGCTTCCGCCGTATTTTGGGTCAACCATCATACCGAGAAAGCCTAATTCGCCAAGTTTTTTTATTTGTTCAGCAGGGAAGATTTGTTGTTCATCGCGTTCGATAACCCCGGGAAGGAGTTCGGTTCGTGCAAAATCTCTTGCTGCTTTTTGGATAATCAGATGCTCTTCGGTTAATTGCAGGTGCATATACGGAATATTTTTGCGGCAAAAGTAGGTCTAATTTTTTTACATATTTAATAAGTAAGCAATAATGAAGGAAGAATTCTCAGGAAGCCTCGTATTTGGGCTGATGTCGGGCACCTCGTGTGATGGTTTGGATATTGCAGCATGCAGGTTTAAAACGGATACAAGCGGGAAAGACCGTCATGAAATTTTGGGTGGATTTACTTATTCGTTTCCCGAGAAATTACGGATTCAATTAAAGGAGGCAGCAAATTTATCAGGGCGCGACTTATGTGTTTTAGACCGTCATTTCGCAATGTTTATGGCTGAATGCGTAAAGTATTTTATCAATGAAACTGGTTTAAAGCCAGATTTATTGGCATCACATGGTCATACGGTGTTTCATCAGCCCCAATTGGGTTATACCTTACAAATTGGGAGTGGTGCTACCCTGGCTGTTCTGAGCGGCATTGATACGATTTGTGATTTTCGCCAGGGGGATGTAAGTATGGGAGGCCAGGGGGCACCCTTAGTTCCAATGGGTGACAAGCAATTATTTAGTGATTGGGATTATTGTCTTAATCTGGGTGGCTTCGGAAACGTTACGCTCAATTACCACGAATCATTAGTTGCATTTGATATCTGTGCAGTGAATCTTGTGTTGAATATGCTAGCACAGCAATCAGGCAAGGCTTATGATGAAGGCGGCAGAATGGCTGCTGAAGGGCAGGTGAGGATTGATTTTTTAGATCGTTTAAACGCCTTACCATTTTACAGCCTCATTTCGCCCAAAAGTTTAGGTACAGAATGGTTGCATTCAGAATTATTTCCGGTAATACGTTTATTTGAGCGAATTTATCCGGTAGCCGATATATTACGGACGTATACCGAGCATATTGCCGAACAAATAGGCCGGGTTTGTTGCCATACTGACAGGCGGGTATTGGTAAGTGGGGGGGGAGTATGGAACACCTTTTTGATTCAGCGCATGCGGTACCATTGTGCATCAGAAATAATAATTCCTGATGCACAGATAGTAAACTTCAAGGAAGCATTGATTTTCGCTTATCTTGGTTGGCTAAGGGCTTATGTGAATGAGAATATTTATGCATCCGTAACAGGAGCCAAAACAAACTCAATTGCAGGTGGGTTCTACAAAGGCAGCGTGCAAAGTTAGGCTGCTTACGGCAATCTAAAAGTCATCGTCAACGAAGTCATCGTCGTCGTCATCATCATCAAATGCCGGGTCGTTGAAGTCTTCGTCTAAATTGAAATCTTCGTCGGCATCTTCTTTGTCAGTTAAGTCTTCGTCTTCATCAAAATCATCATCAAAGTCGTCATCGTCTGCGTCATCCTCATCTTCATCAGAATCGTCGTCAGCAGCTAGAGCAATAAGAGGTTTAACCTGATTTGGCGAAGGTGCAGAAAAAACGAAGCCGTGCAAGGGAGATAATATCCCAAGTGCTTCTGAATTAAATGGTTGGGTAGATGTGTAGTGCATCAGTAAAGCTTCAGTTTGTTTGGTTTGTTGTTAGGCCAAAAATACGGAAAACTTTAAATTCCAAATTTTGTTATACGTGTTACTTTTGACAAAAAATCATTCATGAAAGATTTGCTTAAACAATATGAAGAAAAAAGGCCTGAAATTGTTTTTGAATGGAAAGATTCAGAAACAGATGCTGAAGGTTGGGTGGTAATTAATTCACTACGCGGCAATGCCGCAGGAGGGGGTACAAGGATGCGGCAGGGGTTGGATAAGCGCGAGGTAGAATCGTTGGCAAAGACGATGGAGATTAAGTTTACCGTTTCAGGACCTTCAATAGGGGGGGCAAAATCGGGCATTAATTTTGACCCTGCTGACCCACGAAAGAAAGATGTATTACGAAGGTGGTTTAAAGCAGTAACTCCTTTATTAAAAAACTATTACGGCACAGGAGGTGATTTGAACATTGACGAGATACACGAGGTAATTCCCTATACAGAAGATCTGGGTTTATGGCATCCTCAGGAAGGTGTTGTGAATGGGCATTTTGGTGAGAATTTAAAAGTAAAGATTCGACGCATCGGGCAGTTAAGGGCTGGTGTTTCAAAGGTATTGGAGGATTTAAGATTTACGCCGGATACATCAAAAAAGCTTAAAGTAGCTGATATGATTACCGGATTTGGCGTATCTGAATCAGTGAAGCATTTTTATTCACTTAACCATGTGGAGGTGAAAGACAAGCGTGTAATTATACAAGGTTGGGGCAATGTAGCAGCAGCGGCAGCTTATTATCTGGCAGAAGCCGGGGCAAAAATCACCGGAATAATTGATAAAAACGGTGGATTAATCAATGAAGAAGGGTTTGATTTTCCGCAAATCAAAGCGTTGTTTTTAAAGAAAAAGGGAAATACGCTGACTGCTTCAGAGATGTTGAGTTTTGAGCAGGTAAATGACCGAATTTGGGATATACCCTCGGATGTATTTATACCTGCTGCTGCTTCTCGTTTGGTAAGTCGTGACCAGGTAGAGCGATTACACAAGGCAGGGCTTGAGGTTATTGCCAGTGGAGCCAATGTTCCATTTGCCGATGCAGAAATTTTTTATGGGCCTGTGATGGAGTTTGCAGACCAGCACCTTGCAGTAATTCCTGATTTTATTTCGAATTGTGGTATGGCGCGGGTTTTTGCTTATCTGATGCAAGAAAATGTTGAAATTTCAGATGCAGCGCTTTTTGCCGACACATCTGCTACCATATACAAAGCGCTGCAAAAGGTAGTACTTGCGAGCCCTCAACAAAGATTTATATCAAGAGAAGCATACAGAATAGCATTGCAGGAGCTTTTGCCTGAAAAATAAAAAATGAAGCGTTTTTTAGCGGCTGTACTTCATAAAAATACCATTACAATTCACCTGGTATTTTTCGCTTGCTTCGGATATTTTTTATGGCTTTCATTGGTGATTCAGGGGGGGCTCAATGCATTTCCCGATCACATACATGCCTGGACGCAAAGCGATCGTTTGGCCATTGCTGAAAATTATGCTACTTATCAATTGAATCCTGCTTTTCCGGGTTCGTTGAATCTCAATCCTGCTTTGGAAAATGTGAAGCAGCATGGAAGTAACATTTCAGCGATGGACATTCCATTGATTGAGTACATCAGTGGGATGTTCATGCGCCTGAGTGGTGATCACAGTGCCTTCTGGTTTCGGCTGTTTCAGTTATTGGCAGGGCTTGCCGGTGCTTTTGCCCTATTTAGGCTTTTACTAGATAAAGGTATAGAGGCATTTGCATTGTTGCCTGTAATGTTACTTGCATGTTCGCCTATGTGGTTGTATTATGCCGTAGGTTTTATCCCTAGTATTTCGGCGATATCCTGTTCGTTGATTGCCATATATTTATTTTTTGAGAAGCAGAAGTTTCTTCCGGCATTGCTTATGGCAGTTGTTGCAGGGCTTATCAGAACGCCACTTTTGATTGTTTTTTTTTCACTGGTACTGGCTTTGTATCTTGAAAAAATTGCTTTTAAACGAATTATTATCTGGCTGTGTATTTCAGCATCTGTATTTCTAAGCTGGTATTGCTGGAAACTTTATTTACAGCAGCAATATGGCACCATGTTTCTGACCAGCCTTATGCCTGCTGAGAACCTTCAGGAGCTTTTTGAAATTTGTTTAGAGAGCATTAAACGTTGGTGGCATCAATTGTGGGTGCTGCCGGCATGGATATTTGTATTAATACTCAGTTTTGTACGCTTGTTTGTTCAAGGAACTGAAACGGGGAAGAAATTGTTCATTACAGGCCTTGTTGGAATAATCGGCGGGGGCTTATACTTTGTTCTTATGGCCAGGCAATTTAGTCATCACGACTACTATTATCTTGATGCCTTTTTTGTTCCCTTGGTGCTAATGGTTGCAGGAATTAGTGCGGACCTGGGAGCCTATTTTGAGGCAAAGTGGCAAAGAGCCACTGCCTTCTTTGGTGTAATATTTCTACTGGGTATTTCAGTAAACGGGGTTTCGCAGGCCCTTGAAGAGCGTGTAGTTGTAGGCACCTGGGATCGTTATCATCAAAGTCTTGAGAATTTCAGCGGAGGCGATGCATTGCTTGATTCAATGGGTATAAAGCCAACAGAGCCCATTTTAGTAATTGATGCATATTCAACCAATGCACCCTTGTTGCTATTTAGAAGGCAGGGGTACACTATATTAAACACCGTTAGGGAAGAGCTTAAAAAAGCAGCTGTAATACCTGTAAAGTATGCAGTAATTCAGGATTTCTTTCTGCGCACAGATGTAACCCGTGTATTGCCTGAAATTGTAAATGATTGGGAGCGCATAGGTGGCAATGGGCGCATTTCAGTTTTTAAACGTTCAGCGAAGCAGCGTAGCGAAACTGAATTTGCCGGGTTGACGAATGTACCGATACTGTATAAGGCAGGCGAAAAAAAAGACAGTTTATGGGCTAATATTTTGGAAGATTTTACTGCCTCAAATGAATTTAGCGGTGAGTTTGGTCCCACATTCAGGATGCCTGTGAAACAAGGGGCGCAGGTACTCGTTTGGGCAGATTTTGAGTTAAGCGCCGAAACGCCGGATGCCGGGCTCAACCTGGTGTTCCGCTTGCATGGGAAGGATGCAATGAAAGTATGGCAGTACTCACTGAATGATTATACTGAAATACTCAATGACTATCCATTTAATTGTATGGTGCCTATTGAGGTTGAAGAAGGATTCACGGAACTTGAATTTTTTATTTATAATCCTTCGAAAGTGCATACCAGTGTGAAGATTAATGACTTCAAGGTGTTCGACCGAAGCCCTGAATGACTTAGTGATGAATTATTATCTATTCAAGGGCAAGGTATAGTTTACTACTTTTGACTTTTCTTAAATGATAAAACAATGACAACAGCTTACATGCAAACCAAGTACGGAACGATGAAAATTGAATTTTTTGAAAAAGATGCGCCCGGAACGGTAAAGAATTTTGTGGATTTAGCAAAGAAGGGATTTTATGATGGTCTGAAATTTCACAGGGTGATACCAGATTTTGTGGTACAGGGAGGAGACCCGACCGGAACAGGAGCAGGCGGCCCCGGCTATAAAATTAAATGTGAACTTACTGGTGAGAACCAATACCATGATAGAGGGGTTCTTTCGATGGCGCATGCTGGCAGAGACACAGGTGGTTCGCAATTTTTTATATGCCACAGCCGGAAGAATACCGCTCATTTAGACCGCAACCATACCGTTTTCGGAAAGGTGGTAGAGAATGTTGAAGTAGTTGACCAGATAAGACAAGGTGATTTGATTGAGAAGGTGATAATAGAAGAAAGCACTTCAGAAGGCTAAAACGTTTTTTTTGAAAGGATGAAAAAAGCAGGAGAGTATGTAATCAGGAGAAATTGGCTGGTGCTGGTATGTTCAGCAGCTACATTGATAGCTGTAGGTCAACCTGTAAAGCCATTTGTACGGTCAATGCCATTTGATTCAGCTTCGATACCCAGGGAGCATAATGTTGATTTTAAACACCTGAAGCTTACTGCTTCATTTGACCCTCAAAAGGGGAAAATCTTTGGCCGGGTGACACATACTTTCAGTGCTATTCAAAAATTCGTAGACACAGTTTTCCTTGATGGACCTGGTATAGATATTAAAGAGGTGCTATTCAGAGGCAAGCCTTTGCCATACATTGTTTATCCAAAGGGAGTAACGCTTCGTTTCAGTCCGGCACTCACCTGGGATACTGAAGACAGCGTAAGCATACGTTACGAGGCAACACCGCGCAAAGGTTTGTACTTTATCGGCTGGAATGACCCTAAGGGTTTGAGCCGGAAGCAGATTTGGAGTCAGGGGCAGGGGATTGATAATCGTTATTGGATTCCGATGTACGATGAGATGAACGACAAGATCACCAGTGAGATGGTAATAACTATGGCAAAGCCATACAAAGTATTGTCGAACGGGGTAAAGCTGAGTGTTTGGGACCTGGGCAATGAACAGGTTTGGCATTACCGGATGAACAAGCCTCATGCACCTTATTTAATTATGCTGGGTATAGGTGAGTATGATATTGAGAGCCGCTATTCAAAGGGAGGGGTTCGTTCAGACCTTTGGTATTATCCTAAATGGAAAGACAGGGTGCAAACAACTTATAAGTATAGTTCAGAGATGATTGATTTCTTTGAGCAGGAAATAGGAGTTAAATATCCCTGGGAGAATTATTCACAAATTCCGGTGCAGGATTTTCTGTATGGAGCGATGGAAAATACCACTGCTACTGTCTTCGGTGATTTTTTTCATGTAGACCAGCGGGGCGATTTAGACCGTAGTTATGTTGCAGTAAATGCACATGAGCTTGCTCATCAGTGGTTTGGTGATATGGTTACAGCCAGAAGTGTTGGGCATACATGGTTACAGGAGAGTTTTGCTACTCATTACAACATGCTTTATGAACGTGAAGCTTTTGGGCAGGAGCATTTTGATATGGCAAGGCGCAGAGCCAACATTGCTGCCTTGCAGGCTTCAGAAAAGGATTTGTACAATATTGCCCATAGCAAAGCCGGAACCGTGAGGGCCTATCCTAAAGGAGCTTGTGTGCTCCAAATGCTTAAGTACGTGGTTGGGAGGGAAGCCTATAACAGGGCGATTAAGCATTATCTTGAAAGAAATGCTTATGGCAATGTAGATACCGAGGATTTACTGGTTGCTTTTCATGAAACATTAGGTCTTTCACTTGATTGGTTCTGGGATGAATGGTTGTACAAGGGTGGTGAGCCTTCGTATGAGGTATTGACCAGAGAAGTAGAGGGAAATATTGAATTTGTTGTAACGCAATTGCAGGAAAACAATGCTTATACCGGCTATTTTAAAATGCCAATAGTGTTTGAATTGCACTATACTGATGGAACCAGTACATCAAAAAGGGAATGGGTTGAAGGGCAGCAAACGAAGCTTTTTATTCCGATAAGCAGTGGAAAGAAACTTGCCTATGTGTTATTTGACCCGAACAGTGAGGTGATGAAAGCTGTGAAGTTTTATAAACCTTTTGAGCAATTGGTAGCACAGGCAAGCAAAGCGACATATATGCTTGACCGCCTAGATGCTGTTGAAGCAATGGAGTCAGAAAGTCTTGAAAAGAAGAGAAAGGTTTTGCAGCAATTGTATGCCAACGAGAAAAGTATTTATGTTCGTGCTGCAATCATCAAGCAGTTGGCAAGAGACAAGGATAAGAAGAGTCAGGCGATAATTTTAAGTACCTTCAACGACCCGGATGTGCAGATTCGTAAGGTTGCATTGGCACAGTATGATACCCTGCCCGTACCTTTATTTGGGGCAGTGGAGAAGCTGCTAAAAGACCAAAGTTATGATTTGATAAATTCTGCTTTGAATAAGCTGGTGTTGAGCAATCCGGCAAAAACGAAAGCATACCTGGAGGTATGTGCTGGGGAGTCAGGTAATAACGCGCACAATGTTCGGATAAGCTGGTTGAAACATGCAATCAGGCTTGGTCAAAAAGAACATGAAGCAGAATTAATTTCTTATTCATCAGGCTCTTATGAATTTATTACACGGAACAATGCTTTTCAGGCACTAAAAGAGCTTAAATTAATTACCCCGGAGGTGCTTGCTTTTGCTATTGATGCTGCGTATAACCCCAATTCGAAGCTAAGTTCAAATGCTATTGGTTTTTTAAATTGGCTGTATCAAGATTTACCTGAATGGAAAGTAGTTATTGACCAATTTACGCAATCGTATGAACTTTCTCCCTGGCAAAAAGTGATTTGGGAAAAGATTAAAAAGCATTAGGCTTTACCAAGAACCGATAAGGTAATAGCGCATCAGCACCAGCGTAGTCAACGCCTATTCGTGGGGTTGAGATAATTTGCGATGCTTGAACATGGATGTTTTGATCTTCAATCCAAATAAGCCGTCCGGTAAGATCTAGCCCATTGTGTTTTGTTTGTATGCCCAGGGCTGCTGAAAGTTTGCCCGGCCCAGATGTATAGTTTTTGGTGGCCTGGGTGATGCCTCTTCGTTTGAGCATCCATGATTCACCTTCAAGCGGTTTTACAGCACGCAGAAGAACAGCATGGGGGATACCAGCAACATTTGTAACAACATTAAATAAGTGATGGATTCCATAGCACAGATAGACGTAAGCAAAGCCGGGAGGGCCATACATTACCTCATTCCTTGCCGTTCTGCGCCCAGCATAAGCATGTGACGCTTTGTCGCCAATACCCAGATATGCCTCTGTTTCAACAATGATAGCACTTGTAAAATGCTTATTGATATTGGTACAGATAACTTTCCCCAGAAGTTCTTTTGCTATGTTAACTGCGTCAGGTTGCTGGTAAAATGAATGTTTGAGTATCATGAGGCGTCGAAAAGGAGGCCATTGGTGTCTTCTTTTACAATACCCTCGTCAATTAACACCCTCAAGGCCTGGGTTGTTCTATCAGGGTCGGCAAAGGCAGCAATAATTTCAGGAGGTGCTTGTGTGCCCTGTTCAATAAGCAGTAAAATTTCCATACAGCGTTTATCGAGCAGTGTGTCACGCTGGTTGTTTTTTCGTTGTTCATTACAAACATCACAAGTACCACAAGGGAGAGATTTTGTTTCACCGAAATATTTTACAAGTTGAATACTACGACAAACAGTATCGTTTTGCAGGTAGGCCTTCATGCTATTTAGCCGTGTAAGTGCAGAATCTTTCCGGTTTTCATAATTCTTTTTTGAAAGGGGCAAGCGTTCCGGATGCTGTCGGGGCATGAGGTAGTAAATATTGGGTAGCCCGGTGGCGGGTAAGTAACTCAGGATGCCACATTTGTCAAGGTATTTGAGTAGTTCAATGGTTTTCTGATATGAAACTCCCAGCCTTTTAGCTAATTCATTTTCATTGATGATTACAAAATCAGTGAAGATGCCTGCGTACGAGCGTAGTAATGTTTTTATTACCGGTTCAAGTGAAGGATTACGAAACTCAAAGTCGTAAAGCACCTCATGATTGACCAGGATAAGGATTTTTGAGTTTACCTGTTGGCTTTCGACAATTGAAATCAAGCCTTCGCGTTCAATAAACCGTAGTGCTTGCAAAGCTGCAATGTTTCGAAGTTGATAACGGTTTGAAAAATCATTCAGGTCGAATGGAAATGATTGTTGCTCGCCAGCTTCAACCGGAAGTTGGAAATAGTTTCCAAGCCAGTTGTAAACTGCTTTCACCATTTCAAAATCCGGGTACTGTTCTTCAAAGCGTTGTGTCATTTCATGCAGGTCGGCGGTGTCGGCCAATAATACCGCCCAGGCCTTTTGGCCATCGCGACCTGCTCTTCCGGCTTCCTGAAAATAAGCTTCCGGTGATTCAGGGATACCCATGTGAATAACAGTTCGTACATCAGGTTTGTCAATGCCCATTCCGAAGGCATTGGTACTTACTATGACTCGGGTGGAATTTTGTATCCAATCAGACTGGCGATTGTTTCGGGTATAGGGGTCAATACCGGCATGGTAGTATGTAGCAGAGACACCTTCTTTTAGGAGAAGATTTGCTATTTCCTGTGTTTTTTTGCGGTTATTTACGTAGACAACAGAAGGCCCGGGTACCTTACTAAGAATACGCAGGAGCTGTTCGGGTTTATTATCAGTCTTTCTAACTACATAGGTAAGGTTGGGTCTGGTGAAGCTTTTCTTAAACCGTTGATGATTTTTAAAGTGAAGTTTCGCTTCAATATCGTCACAAACCTGTGGGGTTGCAGTTGCAGTTAGGGCGATAACAGGGGTATTGGGCAAACATTCGCGTATTTCTGCTATTTGCAGATAAGCCGGACGAAAGTCGTATCCCCATTGAGAAATGCAATGGGCTTCGTCAACGGCAATTAAGCCCGGCTTGATTTCTGTTAAAATATCTCTGAAATTCTCTCCCCGTAGTCTTTCCGGTGAAACGTATAAAAACTGCACTTTGCCATTAAGGCACTGATTAAATGCACGGTCCATTTCTACCTGATTTAGGTCAGAGGTAATAGCAATTGCAGAAATTCGCTTTTGTTGCAGGTTGGTGACCTGGTCTTTCATAAGTGCTATCAAGGGAGAAACCACCAGACAAGTTTGTTCAATACATAAGGCGGGCACCTGAAAGCAAATAGATTTTCCACCTCCTGTGGGCAGTAAAGCAAGCGTATCATGGCCGTCAAGTACCGATTGAATGATATCGGTTTGAAGGGGCCGAAACTTATCAAAGCCCCAAAACTTTAGGAGGACTTCCTGTGGATTGAGCATGCCTGAAATTATTTGATTCCGGCAAAGTCAAGTAGAAATTGTGCGCGCCATGGGATAGAGCCCATAGGAATATGCACCAGTTGATACCCAAGTTCGGTATAAACGCTTTCAATAGCCCGGTGTACACGTATGGCATTCATAAAGTCTTCTTTTCTTTCAGCATCACTGTGGAAGATTGATTCCCATGGTGGAGTAATAAAAACGGTATTAAAATACTTATTTTTTAAACAATAATCCCAAAGTTCGGGTGGAATCTCTTTTTTGTCTTTTTTTAAAAATGCTGCAATATCAGGAACGCCCCTATCATAGAAGGCAGTCTTTCCAAGACCTTCATCGTATTGTATTTTCCGGCCTTCGAGAACCTGGTCAGAAAATGCCTGAACATCTTGCCAGGGCGTGAAGGTTCCGCCTGTAACAAGTTGATTTTGAATAATATGGCGGGCAATTTCGTGAAATACAGTATGCCCTTTTTTTTCGAGTTCAGAAATGATGCTTGACTTTCCGAACCCCGGCCCCCCGGTAATCAAGAAGCGATGCGTCACGATTCATGGGTTATACGTCCGTCAACCATTGTAATTTTCCGGTCGGCCATTTGCGCCAGTTCATCGTTATGGGTTACGATGACGAAAGTTTGGCCGGTTTGGTCGCGCAGGCGGAAGAACAGTTCGTGCAGTTCGCGGGCATTGGCTGAGTCAAGATTGCCGCTGGGTTCATCTGCAAGGATCAGGGCGGGCTTGTTCATTAGAGCTCTGGCAACTGCTACGCGTTGTTGTTCACCTCCTGAGAGGGTCGAAGGTTTGGCACCAATTCGGTGTGAAAGTCCCAGGTTTGTGAGTAATTCTGATGCTCTTGTTTGTGCAGATTTAAAAGATGTTCCGGCGATCATGGCAGGCATCATTACATTTTCTTGGGCAGTAAATTCAGGCAGTAATTGGTGAAACTGAAAAATAAAGCCAATATGCTGATTACGAAAAGCAGACAGTTGTCTGTCGCCCATTTTATCCACTGAGGTTTGATTCAGTGAAAGACTTCCATTATCAGGTCGTTCAAGCGTGCCTAAAATCTGCAACAATGTAGTTTTACCGGCACCCGAAGGACCTACAATGGATATGATTTGTCCTGGTTCAACTGCCAGACTTACGTCTTTGAGCACTTGTAGATTACCAAAAGCCTTGTTTATTCCGATTGCCTGTATCAAGGTTCTTAATTTGCGTGTGCAAGGTAATCGAAGCGGTGCGATTAAAGGGCTTATTCTAAAACAATCATTTTTTCATTAGTGAAGGTACCTTTTTCCTTAGCTTGAACGAAAATGTGAAAGTTGTTGGGTTTAAAACCTGGATGTTTCACCTGCACCTGGTAGTTTTTATTTCCTGCAAGGGTAATAAAGTATTTGCCGTTTTCATCAGAAGTCACTGTATAATAGGCTCCGCCAGGGGTTTCGGTAATTTGTATTTCTGCATCGGCAACCGGACTTGATTTGGTGTCAATAACCTGCCCGCTTAGGATAGAGATGCTTTTTTCTTCCGGCAAGAGACTTTTTGTATTATCATCTTTGGCCAAATTGCTTAAATCAATTTCCCAAATATCTATTCCACCTTTTCCACCAAGGCGGTTGCTACTTATCCATGCTGAGTTACCGTCGGTGCTCAAATGAATAAAACGTTCATCACCGTGGGTGTTAATTGGATAGCCGAGGTTTTCAGGGGCAGACCATTTATCATTTACAAGGCTTGATTTATAAATATCATAGCCGCCCATTCCCTTAGGGTTATCAGATGCGAAATACAGTGTTTTACCATCAGGGTGGATAAAGATACCAATCTGGTCGTACTCATCATTTATCTCAGGGCCAAGGTTTTCAGGGCTAGCCCATTTTTTATCTACTTTCTTTGAAACATAAATATCACCCATGCCAAAGCCCTTTTTCTCACGTTCACTTACGAAGTATAATTTATTTCCATCCGGGTTGAGACATGCAGAACTTTCGAAATAACTGGAGTTGATTTCACCTTCAACTTTCTTAGCGGCTGACCACTTTCCGTTTCTACTTAATTTTGAAAGATATATTTCACCTGAGCCACGTTCGCCCATATTGCGGTAAACAAACATCTGGTTGCCATCAGGTGAAAGGCATAGGTTTGCATCGTGAGCATCGGTATTGAGATTTCCTTCAACCTGATGTGCTTCAGACCAATGGCCGGTTTCCGGATTACGGTAGGAAATATAAATATCTTCTAAGAAAAGGCCGTCATCCGGGTCTTGCTTTTTCCCGGTTGTTTCTGGCCGTCTGCTTGTAAATATTAAAGTGAGTCCATCGGCAGCAAGCGAAGGATTGTATTCATTGAATTCTGTGTTGATAGAGTCGCCCAGATTGATAAGCCTTACATCCATTGGTTTGGTCATCCATTCAATTGCACGTTTACTTTGGGCAAGGTATAAGGCAGCTTCTTTACTTTCTTCTTTATTGGCGGGGCTTTTTGCAAGAAAAGATTCGTATGCAGCTATTGCTTGATGCGGCTTTCCATTAGAATGGTAAACCCTGCCGAGCATATAATATTTCTCAATGTCCTTATCCGGGTTTAGGCGGATTGAACGTTCAAACCTCGGGATAGCATCAGCAAATTCTTTCAGAGAGTATAAGCAGGTACCTCCCATGTAATATAATTCAGCAGAAACGGTATCACTTTTCTCCAATGTGGCTATCAGGCGCCATGCGGCTGCGAAATCATTGGCATTGATCAGGTTCTTAACCCTGAGTAATTGTGCACGGCTGGTACCTTTATCAGCAAATGCTGATTGGTGATTGCCCAAAACAAGAACAATTATTAGCCCGATAACCGGACGTAAATGACTCGTAATCAATCGCTGCATAGGCAAATGAGCTGCAAACAGCGAAATATTTCTATAATACCGCATAGTTTCAATTCTGAAGATAAAAGTAAAGGAATCAGGCGGGAGTGTGTTGAATTATTTTACCTAAAAATTGTAAAAAAGTTTCCAGACCCTTCTTTTTCTGCTGATCAAAGGTGTATGAAATCGTATTGCTCAGGTATTTTTTCACTTGGTATGCAGCCGGATAATTTGGTATTTCTGTTTCAATCACTTCATCAATATGTTCAAGTCCGAAAAGTAATGCTTTTTCAAAACGCTGAATGAAGTCGGCTGGTACTTCAGGTGCTGCAACCCAGCATGCAAAGGTAAATGGTAGCCCTGTAAAAGTATGCCATTCTTTTGCGAGGTCATATTGGTAAGGAAAGTTCCCAAAATGGTCTAAAGCACGATCGCCAATCACTACTGCGGCGGTATGGCCCTGTATGCTTTTTATAATATCACCTGAACCTTGCAGCCATTCAGGGCTAATTCCCCAGTATTCATCTGCGAGAATCCTGCATAAATTTACAGAAGTACGTGATTGCCAGTCGAGTGTGATTTTCTTGATGGCATTTAAAGGAACCTGGCTAAACAACATAACAGAATCAACATAGTCGTTTGCGCCAATACAAGTGCGTTGCAGAATACTGAAGTTCTTCAACTTTGGAATAATTGCTACCGGAACAATTCCAATCTGAGCATCATTCCTTAAAAGGCTTGCTGCACATGCTGCAGGATTTTCACGTGTTAATACAAATTCATCCGGACTTAAAAAGCCCGATTTTAGAATACCAAAAATAAAGGGGGCGGTATTCAGGTATGAAACCGCAGAGATTTTAATCATTTGGTGCAAAGTTATGTTTTGTAAAATAAAATAAACAATTTGTAGGTACTTTAGTTTGTACGGTAAACTAATTTTCTCGTTTCTTTGCACTTTAAAATGAAGCAAGAGGATACTCAATTGCCATTAGGGCGCCATTTGCATGTCGCTTCCCGGCTGTATTTTATATCGTTGTCGGCGAAGTTGAAAGGGGCTGATATAGATAAGTACTATTCTGTGTTAACCTGTATTGATCAGGAAAGGGAGCTAATTTCGCAGCAGGAGGTTGGCCGGCGCTTAATGATTGACAAGGCAAGCATGGTAAAGATAGTTGACTATCTGGCAAAAAAGGGTTTTGTTGAACGCAGGGTAAATTTGCTTGATCGTCGTTCGTATCATTTATGCCTGACAGCAAAGGCAAGGGAGATGCTTCCGGGTATATACAAAACAATGGGTATGCTTAATCAGGAAGCCTTCAAGGGATTTTCGCCTGCCCAGGTACAATTATTCAATGAAATGCTTTGCCGGATATGTAACACCTTACAAAAAGAAGAAATAGCAGCGGAAACAATTGAAATTTCAAAGAAAAAAAAATCAAAAAAAGTATGAAGAGATTGATAATCATTGGAGTGATTCTTAGCGCTTTGATAGCGTTAAAGTTTATTTTTTTTCCTGGTCGCAGCAACCTTAAAGGTGCAGGGCAGGGGCAGCAAGGCAAGGCAGTTGGGGTAACAGTGTATGTGATAAATAAGGATACGGTAGCGTATGAAATATTTGCAAGTGCCAGTATTATGGCCAGAGAAGAAGCCGGTTTAGCTGCTGAAGCAGGTGGTCGTATCAGGCAGGTTTACTTTCATGAAGGTACCCGGGTTAACAAGGGAGAATTACTCGTAAAGTTAAATGACGATGATTTGCAGGCCCAGCTAAAGCGGCAGGAACTTAACCTTGCTCTAAGTAAAGAAAAGCTGTCAAGGGTACAGAAACTATTAGCGGTAAAAGGGGCAAGCCAGGAAGAGTTTGACATTTTACAAAATGATGTAGCAGTTTTAGAGGCAGATATTTTATTTACCAGGGCCCAAATAGCCAAAACAGAGATTCGTGCGCCTTTTACAGGTATGTTAGGGCTTAAAAATATTAGTGAAGGAGCTGTTATACAAACCGGTACAACGGTAGTAAATATCGTTCAGCAAGACAAGTTATTGCTTGATTTCTCAGTACCGGAACGCTATGCCGCGCAGGTGCGTAAAGGTATGACGGTAAAATTTCAGGTAGATGGTCAACAGGGAGATTTTTGGGCTACAATAATTGCATTAGAGCCGCAAATAGAAGAGGCAACCAGGTCATTACGCTGTCGTGCAGAATACAATAACAGTCTGGGGAAACTCTTACCTGGAATGTCGGCAAGGGCAGAATTGGCACTATTGACAAAGCCAAATACACTAGTAATTCCAACACAATCAGTGATTCCGATTCTAAAAGGGCAAAAGGTGTTTATTGTAAAACAAGGGAAAGCGAAAGAGGTAAAGATTAAAACCGGTCTGCGCCAAGCAGAGCAAATTGAAGTATTAGAAGGCATAGCAGCGGGCGATTCTTTGATTACCTCCGGAATTATGATGTTGCGTGATGGAATGGCTGTTTTTCCGAAAGTTGACAAGGCCGCTGGAGGGGTAACACAGCCATGAGCAGACTTTCAACCATCAGTGTAAATCGTCCGGTTTTAACAATTGTGATGAATATTTTGATTATGCTTTTTGGCATGATCGGGTATTTTTTTCTGGGTGTACGTGAATTTCCTTCTATTGACCCTCCGATAATTACGGTTCGCACAGGTTACACCGGTGCCAATGCAGATGTTGTAGAGTCGCAGATTACCGAGCCTCTTGAAAAAGTTTTGAATGGGATTGAAGGAATCAGGTCAATTTCGTCAGCTTCAAATCAAGGCAGCAGTGTGATTACCGTAGAATTTAATTTGGGAGCTAACCTTGAAGCTGCAGCCAACGATGTGCGCGATAAAGTGTCGCAGGCAGTACGTAATTTACCTCAAGACATTGATGCACTTCCAACGGTATCAAAGGCCGATGCCAACTCAGATGCTATTTTAAGTATGACAGTGCAAAGTGATACGAAGAACCAGCTGGAGGTGAGCGATTATGCAGAAAATGTAATTGGTGAGCGTTTACAGACAATTCCGGGCGTAAGTACCTTACAGATTTGGGGCCAGAAAAAGTATGCCATGCGTCTTTGGCTTGACCCAATAAAAATGGCAGCTTACCAAATAACTGCCCAGGATGTCCGCACAGCATTGTTGCGTGAGAATGTTGAATTACCCTCCGGCAGGGTTGAAGGAGACCAAACAGAATTAACAGTTAATACAAAAGGGAAATTTATTACAGAGGATGATTTTGAGGGAATGATAATCAAAGTCAATGGTGACCGTACTGTAAGGTTACAAGACATTGGTTCGGCCAGGTTAGGTCCGGAAAACGAGCAAACTATTCTCCGGCAAAGCGGCATACCCATGATAGGCTTAGCATTGGTGCCACAGCCAGGAGCAAATTATTTAGAAATTGCTGATGAGTTTTATAAGCGATTAGAGCAGATTCGCAAAGAGATTCCGGATGATTACCACCTGGATGTGGCGATGGACAATACCCAGTTTGTGCGTCAGAGTGTATTGGAAGTTCAGGAAACATTGCTCATCGCCATTATACTGGTTATTCTGGTTATTTATTTGTTTTTCAGAGACTGGTTAATTTCAATTAGACCCTTGCTTGATATACCAGTTTCGCTCATTGGCACCTTCTTTATTATGTATTTATTAGGTTACTCAATTAATGTGCTGACATTGCTTGCCATAGTACTTGCAACGGGTTTGGTGGTAGATGATGGTATTGTAGTTACTGAGAATATTTACAAAAAGATTGAAGCCGGAATGCAACCAGTAGAGGCGGCAATCAAAGGCTCAGCAGAGATTTTCTTTGCAGTTATTTCTACATCACTAACACTGGCTGCGGTATTTATGCCCGTAATTTTCCTTGAAGGTTTTGTTGGCAGGCTTTTTCGGGAGTTTGGTGTTGTATTGGCATCGGCAGTACTTATTTCAGCCTTTGTTTCTTTAACACTTACGCCCATGTTGAATGCGTATCTGGTAAGAAAGAATGTGCATCACCGTAGTCGTTTTTATATTGCCACCGAACCATTCTTTGTGAATATGGTAAATGGTTACAGCCGCACTCTTGATCGCTTCTTACATCATAGAAGATGGTCGTTTGTCATCTTTGGCATTACCATTGGATTGATGGTATGGGTTTACACCAAACTGCCCTCTGAACTTTCACCCCTTGAAGACCGCAGTTGGCTCAGGCTACAGGTGACTGCTCCTGAGGGTGCCTCATTTGAGTACACCGATGCGTTTATGATGAAGCTGACTGATTTTGTGAATGATTCTATCCCTGAAAAGCGGATAATGCTCACAGTAACAGCACCGGGTTTTGCGGGTTCTGGTTCAGCGAATACCGGATTTGTTCGGCTTGCCTTTGTTGAGCCTTCTAAACGTGATAGAACCCAGCAACAATTGGCAGATTATATTACCCGTATTGCCCGCACCTTTCCTGAAGCCCGCACCTTTGTTAGTCAACAGCAAACAATCGCCTCGAGTGGTTTCGGAGGCTTACCAGTGCAGTATGTAATTCAGGCCCCCAATTTCAACCGGCTAAAAGAAGTGTTACCAGTGTTTTTGGAAGAAGCATCAAAAAGTAAAATTTTACAAAGTGTTGATGCCAACCTGAAATTCAATAAACCGGAGTTGAACATACGTATTGACCGGTTAAAAGCTGCCGACTTAGGTATTACTGTGGCTGATATTGCCCAAACCCTTCAACTGAATCTGAGTGGTTCGCGCTTGGCCTATTTTACAATGAATGGTAAGCAATATCAGGTGATAGGGCAGGTAACCCGCGAAAACCGGGATGAACCCCTTGATTTAAAGTCAATGTATGTACGCAATGCTGAAGGCAAGATTATCCAAATGGATAATTTAGTAGATATGGTTGAAGAAAGCAGTCCGCCGCAGCTGTACCATTACAACCGTTATTCGTCGGCCACAGTAAGCGCAGGACTTGCACCGGGATTCACCATTGGAGATGGAATTGATGAGATGAACAGAATTGCAGCCAGCGTACTTGATGACACCTTTAGTTCGACTTTGGCAGGTGCTTCGCGTGATCATGATGAAAGTTCAAGCAATATCATGTATGCATTTCTGCTGGCTTTATTACTGATATACCTTGTATTATCAGCCCAGTTTGAAAGTTTCAAAGACCCGTTCATTATCATGCTCACAGTACCATTGGCTTTATCAGGTGCCTTGATTTCACTTTGGTATTTTAATCAAACCATGAATATTTTTAGCCAGATTGGTATCATAATGCTGGTGGGTCTGGTAACGAAAAATGGCATCCTTATCGTTGAATTTGCAAACCAGCTTCGCGAACGGGGAAAGAGTAAGGCGGAGGCCATTCGTGAAGCATCAGCGGCACGACTTAGACCAATTTTAATGACCAGCATGGCCACAGCATTAGGGGCTTTGCCTATTGCAATGGCATTAGGCGCTGGTGCAAAAAGCAGGATGGGAATGGGAATTGTGGTAGTAGGCGGGCTATTGTTTTCATTGGTATTGACGCTATATGTTATTCCAGCCATGTACACATACATTTCAGGTAAAAAGGAGGTACAACATGCGGATTAATTTATTGATTATTCCAGCGCTGATATTTAGTCAGAATTTGTTTGGTCAGGTGCTGCTAAACCCACAGGAAGCAGTACAGCTAGCTTTGCAGAATAACCTGCAATTAAACGCTGCCCGTAACTTGCAGGAAGCCGCCGAAATTCAAAAGACATACGGAAATGCCGGTTTTCTTCCTAATCTGCAATTGAATGGGGCGTACACATTGCAAAGTATTGATTTAAAGCAGGAGTTTTCTAATGGTTTGCTTGTTGACCGTAGGGGAGTAGGTTCAACAAATTTACAAGCAGGTTTAGGGCTTCAATGGGCATTGTTTGATGGGGGGCGGATGTTTTACAATTGGAATCGTTTGGGTGAAGAAGCCCGTAAAGTCGGCTTTGACTTTAGGGCACAGGCTGAACAATGCGTTGCCAGTACCTTGCTGGCATACTATAACATTGTACAGTTGCAGCAACAACTTTTTGCCGTGGAGGCCGGTCTTGAAACAGCCAATCAGCAGGTTTTGGTTTGTGATACCCGTTGGCATGCAGGTACTGGTTCAAGACAGGAACTCTTACAGGCTGAAATTGACCGCAATACCTGGAAGGCACTGTTGATACAACAAAAAAGTCTTATCCGAACCGCAAAAATTCAGTTGAATGAACTTTTAAGTCGTGCCCCTGATATTGAATTTACTGTGTCTGACACCATTCCATCATTCTACCAGGACAGAATTGCAGGTGAAGATGATACAGATTTTTCGAAGAATACTCTTTTGCAACAAGCAGAAATAAACCGACGCTTAGCTGGGCTGGCAACAAAAACCACCCATTCGCAGCTTTTGCCAATGTTACAACTTAATGCGGGCTATCAATTTGGTCAAAACAGCAGTGAGGGTGGTTTTGCTTTATTTAACCGCAGCATTGGCCCAAGTGCAGGTTTGAACCTGTCGTGGAACTTGTTTAGCGGCGGACAAATAACAAATGCAGTACGCAGGGCAAAGATTACTCAGAGCAACGCAGATTTAAACTTCAGAAGCGTTGAATTAGCTGTAAGTGCACAGTTAAGGGTGTGTCGTTTACAATTAGAAGATCAGAAGAGCATCAAAACCCTGGAAGAACAAAACATGGTTGCAGCTCAGGAGAATATGCAGTTAGCACTTGAACGCTTTCAGGCAGGCAAAACCGATATGCTTAGCTTAAAGGAAGCCCAGCGAAGTTTCCAGGAAGGAATAAGCAGACAAAGCAATGCTACTTTGGCTGTTTTGAAGGCAGAAATTGAATTGTTACGTATTAAGGGAACGCTTATTCGTTGAAATCTATGAATCAAGCCGCTCTTATTGTTTCGTTTCCGGATGAAAGAATCAATTTTTAGCTTGTGTTTTGTAAATTGAATCAAAAAATAATCTATATTTGCACCCCCTAAAAAAGGAAAAGCTCATAAAAAAATGGCAAAGAAAGGTAACCGGGTGCAGGTGATAATGGAGTGCACCGAACATAAGAATAGCGGACTTCCTGGCACATCACGCTATATCACCACGAAAAACAAGAAAAACACAACTGAACGTATGGAGTTGAAGAAATACAACCCCATCATGAAGAAAATGACCGTTCACAAAGAAATTAAATAATTGGTAACATGGCAAAGAAAGTAGTTGCAACACTGAAAACCGGCGCCGGAAAATCATTTACCAAAGTGATTAAGATGGTAAAATCTCCTAAAACAGGAGCGTATGCTTTCAAAGAGGAAGTAGTTCACAATGACCATATCAAGGATTTTTTGAAAGGTTAAAAACCTTGTCAAAGCATATTTATTTATGGAAAAAGCTTCTTCCGCTCAGGAGGGGGCTTTTTTAATTTTTCAATCATGGCTTTTTTCGGACTATTTTCCAAGGCAAAGAAGGAGGTATTAGATCAGGGTTTGGCCAAGACCAAAGAAAGTTTCTTTGGGAAAATTGCACGTGCCCTGGTGGGTAAATCAAGTGTTGACGACGAGGTATTAGACAACCTTGAAGAGATACTTATAGCTGCTGACGTTGGCGTGCAAACGACCTTGAAGATTGTAGAGCGTGTACAGGAAAGGGTTAAACGTGATAAATACACATCAACCTCTGAGCTGAACCGGATTCTTCGTGAAGAAATTGGAAATCTTTTAGAAGAAAACCGAAGCGCTGACATGCATGACTTTGCCCTTCCGGAAAGCACAAAACCTTATGTAATAATGGTTGTAGGGGTGAATGGAGTAGGCAAAACAACTACTATTGCAAAGTTAGCTTATCAGTTTAAAGAAAGTGGAAAGTCGGTGGTTATTGGAGCTGCTGATACTTTCAGGGCAGCTGCTGTTGACCAGATTAAAATCTGGTCTGAAAGGGTAGGGGTTCCCCTGGTGCAACATGGCATGAATGCAGACCCTGCGGCTGTAGCCTTTGATGCTGTTCAGATGGGCAAGGCACGCAATGCGGATGTGGTGATTATTGATACCGCAGGGCGCCTGCACAACAAGGTAAACCTGATGAACGAGCTGAGCAAGATTAAACGGGTGATGCAAAAGGTGGTTCCGGAAGCTCCGCAAGAGGTACTTTTGGTGCTGGATGCCTCAACAGGGCAAAATGCAATTGAACAATGCAGGCAGTTTACCCAAGCTACCGATGTTAATGCACTGGCGCTTACAAAACTTGATGGTACTGCTAAGGGAGGCGTTGTAATTGGTATTTCAGAGCAATTTAAAATTCCGGTGAAATACATTGGTTTAGGTGAAAAAATGACCGACCTTCAGCTTTTTAACAAAGCAGAATTTGTAGATGCAATGTTTGGGGAATGAAAACAAAAACCCTCAAAAAAAATAAAGTCAATGTTGTTACCCTTGGCTGCTCAAAGAACCTCTACGATTCGGAGGTACTTATGGGGCAACTTAAAGCCGGTAAGTACGAAGTTGAGCACGAATCAACAGCTGATGATGCAGCAATCATTATCATCAATACCTGTGGATTTATCGAAAATGCCAAGCAGGAAAGCATTGATACCATTATCAGGTATGCACAGGCAAAAGAAACCGGATTGGTTGAAAAGGTCTATGTTACAGGCTGTCTGAGTGAACGTTATGCCAAGGAGTTAGAAACTGAAATTCCGGAAATTGATGCCTGGTTTGGTACAAGAGATTTGCCGAGATTACTCAAAACGCTTAAAACCGACTATAAACACGAACTTATAGGAGAGCGTCTGCTGACTACCCCGGTACATTATGCTTATTTTAAGATTTCAGAAGGCTGTGACCGCCCCTGCTCATTTTGTGCAATACCGCTGATGCGTGGCGGCCACGTGAGTATTCCAATGGAAGAACTCGTAAAACAGGCAGAAAAACTTGTTGCCGGAGGTACGAAAGAATTGCTTCTCATTGCACAGGATTCTACCTATTATGGTTTGGATTTATATGGAGAGCGCAGGTTGGCCGAGCTGTTAAACCGCCTTTCAGATGTTAAAGGATTAGAATGGATCAGGCTTCATTATGCATTCCCTGGTGGATTCCCCCTGGATGTATTGAAAGTGATGCGTGAAAGAAGCAATATTTGTAAATACCTTGATATTCCCTTACAACACATTAGTAACCGTATGTTGCAAAGCATGCGCAGGGGCACAACAAGAGAAAAAACCAGCGAGTTAATTCAAAAGATTAGAGAAGAAATCCCGGGTATTGCTATTCGAACCACATTGATTGCAGGCTATCCGGGCGAAACCGAAAAAGATCATCAGGAGGTACTTGAATGGGTGCGCGAAACACGCTTCGAGCGTCTTGGAGTGTTTACCTATTCACATGAAGAAAATACGCATGCATTTAATTTAGTTGATGATGTTCCGCCAGAAGAAAAGCAAAGAAGGGCAGAAGAGATTATGGCGGTACAACAAGAAATTTCAATCGGACTGAATGAACAGAAAGTCGGAAGGGAATTCAAAGTATTGGTTGACCGCAAAGAAGGTCCTTATTTTGTAGCCAGAACCGAATTCGACTCTCCTGATGTAGATAATGAAGTGCTCATTTCAGCCGAGAATTATCTTCGAATTGGTGATTTTGCAAAAGTGCGCATTACCAGGGCTGATGCATTTGATCTTTATGCTGAACCAGTGTTATGACCCCAACGGTATCCTACCTGCCTTTTGATAAAACCGGGCATGCGGGAAGACTGGTTGTGGATTACCTTAACGGTAACCCCAAGCTTGCAGGTTTGCATCATGGCCTACCTTCATATCAAAGTTTAAATGAAGCCGTTGAAAGGCGACAATTACATCCGGTTAAGCGCCAGATTTTAGCCGATACACTGGCCGAGCAGTATGCAAAAGCAGGGATTAATACACCTGAGCTACAGGCACAAATTCAACGCTTAAAACAAGAAAATACCTTTACTGTTACCACAGGCCAGCAAACAGGTATTTTTTTAGGCCCGGCTTATACATTTATTAAAATCCTCAACACAATTAAGTTGTCAGAACAACTTAATGCGCACTGCCCTGATAATCATTATATTCCGGTGTTTTGGATGGCAACAGAAGATCATGATTTTGAAGAAATAAGGCATTACTCATTTCTTGGGAAAAGCTATACCTGGGAAACGAACCAACAGGGGCCGGTTGGTCGTTTTAGCACAAGGGGAATATCAGCATTAGCCAGGCAGATGCGAACGGAGGCACATCGTGAACCTGCTCTTCAAGCCTTGTTCGACCTTTTTGAGGCAAGTTATTCTGACACTGATCTTGCTACTGCTACCAGAAAGGTAGTACATCAACTGTTCGGTCATTATGGTTTGCTTATTCTTGACGCTGATGACCATCGTTTGAAATCATCCTTTGCCGGAATAATGGCAAAAGACATTTCTGAAGGAAATAGTTTTCGTTTGGTTAGCAAACAGGCCGAGAAGCTGAAAGAAAATTATTCAGTTCAAGTGAATGGGCGCCCGGTGAACTTTTTCTGGATGGGACAGGGTGCAAGAACGCGTATAGAAGGGGATGGAAACCAGTGGCATACCCATGAACCTAACCGGAAGTGGACAATAGAAACCTTAAAGGAAGAATTGTCAAATACCCCTGAGCATTTCTCCCCCAATGTGGTGATGCGCCCACTATACCAGGAGTTTATTTTGCCAAATATTGCCTATATTGGAGGAGGAGCTGAAGTAGCTTACTGGCTTGAATTAAAGGAGGTGTTTGACTTTTATCAGGTACCCTACCCAATTCTCCTAATGCGAAATTCGTTTACCCTTATTGACCGGACAAATAGCTACCGTATTGAAAATTACCTTGGTGGCTTGGAGGAGCTGTTTTCTCCTGTTGACACATTGATACGCAAAGTATTTGAACGCAAATTCAACATTAAAGAGGGGCAAAATAACAGACTTGAATTGTTGGCTGCTTTTTTTAAAACACTTCAAGCGGAAATTAGTCCGGCTGATACGCCAACACAGGCTTCTCTGGCGGCAATGCATCGCAGATGGGAACATGAACTAAATCGCTACAATCAGAAAATTGTCAGAAATCAAAAGAAGCAGGAGCAACAGCTTTTAGATGGGATCAAATCATTGCATGGCATGGTTTATCCATCCGGAATATTACAGGAACGCACTTGTGGCCTGGCAGATTTATTTTCAATAAATGGTGGCAACTTAATTCCGGCTGTGCATCAGGCCATACAGCCTTTGGAGCCTTCTATGGTGATAGCAAGGATGTAGGAAAACAATAACAGGTATTGCTGGTTTGGGCTTTTGGTTTGAATTGTGTACTTTTCACTCCTTTTTGATTGAAAAAATGAAGATTTTACGTGTAATAATTATGTTGCTTGCCGGATGGGGGCTTGGGACTGGAAGTTATGTAAATGCACAAAATGGGTGTATTGAGATAGAGCGGGTTTTGGTCGCTGCCTGTGGGGCATCCGGCAGCAATACCGAAGGCTTCAATGAGATGGCATTGTTTAAAGTAGGCCCCAATCCAGTACAGTTGAGCAATTTGCTGGTAGCATGGCCCACTACCTACATGGGGAACTTTTACAATTTTACCGGGCTTATTCAGGATGCTACCACAGCGGCAAAAGTGGCAGAAATAAATAACACAATAAATTCTTGTGGTTATTTAAAAGAGCCGGTTGGGGGAGTAATTCCGGCCAATTCAAAGGTTATTTTTTTTACCAGCCAGTTGGTAAGTGCTACCTATAATTCTTTTCAAAACCTCACCGATACTTTAATTGCCATTTTTCAGAACAACACCAACCGTACGGGAGGGCATTTTCTTAACTATTCTGCTTTTAGTGAAGGGACTGACGAAGATGTTCAAAGTTTGATCATCAGTTTTGGTAGTGGCTGTTCAGATACAACCACGTACTTGCGTTCGAACCTGATAAAGAATAATGGCGAAATCGGCAATGAGCCAGGTGCTTCTGTGATTTTTTCGCCTAATGGCACCCCAGAATACATTCACGAAGGCTGTACAGCCCCTTTTACCCCTTACGATGCCTCCTGGATGAATCCGGGCCCACTCTGCGGCGGTAACGATACCATCAACCTAAATGACCTTGTTACAGGGGCAAAAGGAGGCACTTGGTCAGGTACAGGCGTGGTAGATTCAATGCTTTACCTCACGGGCCTTACAGGAGATATTACCATAAAGTACAAAGTAACAAGTCCGAATAACTGCCCTGCTATACCTGCAGATTCGGTTAGCAAAGTAGTTACGATTTTACCGGAAGCAAATGCCGCATGGACGAATCCCGGAATTTTATGCAGTCGCTTAGGAACATTCGACATGAACACTCTTGTAACCGGCACACCGGGTGGCAACTGGTCGGGCTGGAATGTGAACCAGGCAGGTATCTGGACCATGACGGGATTAACAGGGCAGTTTCCGGTGAACTATTTTGTAGGCAGCGGAGCTTGTCGTGATACCCTGCTGCAAAAGGTCACTCTTGTTTTTGCCCCCAAACTGACGGTAAGTGGCGATCTGAATTACTGCTTTGGAGAGCAAATGCAGGAATTGACGAGCAATCCGGCTACAGGAGGAACGATTACATGGTATGCTGACTCAGCATTGACTCAGCAGGTGCAAAGCGGCAGTACATTTACTCCATCTGCTGAGAGTGCTTCTTATTATGCAGTACAGGTGATTGATGGATGCCCTTCAGAAGCGAGAAAAATAGACGTTAAGGTGGTGAATATGGACTTTGTGCCCGTTGTTGCTGAACCAGATACAGGCAATGCACCCCTCACGGTACAAGTAAGCGGAGCGGCTGATGAAATTGCAGATTGCCAATGGTTTTATAATGATTCATTGATTGAATATAGTGGGCAGGGACAATTTACATTCACTGAAGCTGGTAGCTATAAATTGAAAATGGTTTGCCAGACCCCCGAAGGATGCCGTGATTCTTCAGAAGTAGTGGTGCTGGTGATTGATGCGAAACTTGAGGTTGAAATACCCAATGTATTCACTCCAAACCAGGATGGCACAAACGACCTTTTTACTATCAAGCACAAAGGGGTGAAAACCTTTTCAGCATTGGTTTACAACCGCTGGGGAGCAAAGATTTACGAATGGAATGACCCTAATGGAGGTTGGGATGGCACCAGAAATGGTTCCAAACCCATTGATGGTGTTTACTTTTATGTCATTAACGGAACAGACCTTTCTGATAAACCTTTTGATTTCAAAGGAACAGTTCAGTTGGTTAACGCAGGCGCCAATTAATCGTCTGGAAAACAAGGTTGCCTTATATTAAATGGCTATAATTAGTCAGGAAACAACCCTCGCGGTTGCTTACCTTCAAAACGATGTAGTTGCTATTCCTACTGAAACAGTGTACGGCTTGGCTGCCAATGCTTTGCGGGCTGATTTGGTAGCACGTATTTTTGAAGTAAAAGCCCGGCCCACCTTCGACCCTCTTATTGTTCATACCTGTTCATTAGAGCAAGTAGAGCGTTTGGTCACATCTTTTCCGGCACCACTAAAAGCACTTGCAAAAGCCTTCTGGCCAGGGCCGCTCACCCTTTTATTGCCTAAATCTAACGTAATTCCCGACATAGTTACAAGTGGACTAAACCGGGTTGGGATAAGGATGCCAGACCATGCAATCACACTAAAATTAATAGAACAATGTGGGTTCCCATTGGCGGCACCGAGTGCAAACCCCTTCGGCTATATAAGTCCAACAAAACCTGAGCATGTACAGGCACAGTTAGGCGAGAAAATACCGATGATTCTTGATGGTGGGCCTTGCAAAGTGGGCATTGAAAGTACCATCGTAGGGATTGAGAACGGAAAACCTGCCATCTATCGTTTGGGTGGCATCGCACCTGAGGCAATTATGGAGCATGTTGGTGAAGTAGACTTTTATTTAACTGCCGGATCAAATCCGGGCGCACCAGGTATGCTGCTGGCACATTATGCCCCACGCAAACCCTTGTTCATTGAAGGGCAGACTGATGACAAAAAGCTGCTATCTCATGAAAAAACTTTTTTCATTCAATTTGAAAAGCTAAGAGAAGATATCAGTGCTGATGCGCAATATATCTTATCACCGCAAGGGAATATCCAGCAGGCAGCGATTCAATTGTTTGAAGCCCTCCATCAGGCCGAACAGCATGCAGGCAGTGAGCAAATCATCGCTCAGAAGGTTCCTGCTGTCGGGCTTGGTCCTGCTATAAATGACCGCCTGCAAAGAGCAGCATACAAGTAAAATGCTGGGCCGCTGAAATCATTTATACGTTTGGTGTCAACTTACTTCCCCGGTTCTTTGAAAAATTCAGGGGAGCGTATTTTGTAAGTAAATTTACTATCTTTGCGCCCCAATTAAATAAACAACAGAATGCCTGTAAAAATCAGATTACAAAGACATGGAAAGAAAGGATTTGCCTTCTTCCATATCGTGATTGCCGACGGTCGTGCACCTCGTGATGGAAAGTTTATTGAAAAAATAGGCACTTACAATCCGAACACGAACCCTGCCACCATTGAGCTAAACACTGAAAAAGCCCTTACTTGGCTTAAGAATGGTGCTCAGCCAACAGATACCGCTAGAGCAATTCTTAGTTACAAAGGTGTGTTGCTCAAATTGCATCTCGACAAAGGAATTGCCAAAGGTGCTTTAACTGCAGAACAAGCAGAAGCGAAGTTCGAGAAATGGCTTGGAGACAAACAAGGTAAAATTGAAGGGAAAGTGAATAAACTTGCTCAGCAACGTACCGATTTACTAAAGAAACGCCTAAGTGATGAGCAGGAAAAGAATGCGCGTCGTCAGGCAGAAATTCAAGCCAAAAATACTCCACCAGCACCTGAGCCGGAAGTAGTGGCTGAAGAAACGAGCGCTGTAGTAGCTGAAGAAGATACAACAGAACAAGCTGCACCAGCATCAACCGAAGAAGGCCAGGCGCCAGAGGCCTGATAAGCATTCGCCCATGAATCGGGAAACTTGTTTTCAGCTTGGGCAACTTAGTCGTAAAGTTGGAAACGATGGCAGGTTAATGTTGGTGTTTGACACCGATGACGCTTCTCCCTATTTAAAAATGGAATCAGTGTTTGTTGAAATCAACAAAGCATTGGTTCCATTTTTTATTGAACAAATACGAGTGATTTCGCCCTTACAAGCACATATTAAGTTTGAAGATATTGATTCAGGCGAGCAAGCAGAAACACTGGTAGGGGCAGCCATTTATTTGCCACTTGAATTGCTTCCGGTATTAAGCGGTAATAAATTTTACTACCATGAGGTCATTGGTTTTGAAATACAAAATCCCGAAGGCCAATCTGCCGGAATCATTACAGACATACTTGAAAATGGAGCGCAAGATCTTTTCAGGCTTGATTTATCCGGCACAGAAGTATTGATACCCATAGCAGATGAGTGGATTGTGAAGGTTCAAAGGGCCGAACAAAGAATCATCATGCAGTGGCCTGAGGGAATGCTTACAATAAATCAGGCAAAAAAAACATAGAAAAACAGCTTTAATTCCACCGAACGAATGTTGAAATATTCAAATTGCTTATCATTGCATGAATAAACAAGGGAGCATGGCTAAAAAATCTTTGGCTGGAGATGTTAAGAAATCGGTTGGAAGGCATCCTTTTGGGGATCCTGAAGACCAGACAGGCTTTGTAATGTGGCAGTTGGGTATGCTTTGGCAGCGGAAAATCAAAAGTGGACTTGATACTATTGGCATCACGTATGCACAATTTTTGTTGCTGGCTTCGCTTGATTTTCTCTCTACCCAGAAGAACCTTGTATCGCAGCAGGATATTGCAAAACATTGCAGAATTGATAAAATGATGACTTCAAAGATTCTGCGTATTCTTCAGAAAAAAGGCCTGATTCAACGAAGGAAGAACAAAATGGACTCACGGGCTAAAACATTGGCATTAAGTGAATCCGGCGTTGAAGTTGTAGGAAAAGCATATAAAATCATCGGCAAGACAGATGATGATTTTTTGAGTCCATTAGGCTTGAATTCTATGAATTTCACAGCAGACATACGAAGTTTGCTTTTGGCCAACAGTTAATAATGTTTGGTCTTTTATGTAACGGCCCCTTTGACAGCAGAAAACGTAATTTAAGTTTTCAGTGTAAACTTCTGTTTATTGTTTTTTTGTTTCTTGGTACAGCAAATTCAACGCTTCTCGGCCAGGAACATGAAATAAAAACAGTTCGCTTTGTGCTGGAAGGTCAGCTTGACCTTAAAAATTTTAGAGATTCACTTATTCAAAACAAGGTGCCTGTGGCCATGCGGCCTCAATTGCTTGTTCAGCGCCTGCAAGCTACATACCATCCGATACAGGAACAGTTTAGACAAATCGTTCTGAACTTTGAGAAGGAGCAGCCTGGTTCTGTTGGGAAGTTACATTTTAATTTTCTGGTGAATCTGGCAACTATAGAGGTCAGCGGGGAGTTACATCAGTATCTGCTCCAATCAGGCCTGGTAAAAGAAGAACTTGATGAGCGTATGAGGCCGGTATATCTGCCGCCTGTGGATCGTATTACAGATATTTCACGGCAAATTGGCGGACATGAACCCGGGCACTCGGCAATCAAGGCCCCTTTTATGTGGAATCTTGGGTACACGGGCGCCGGGCGGGTAATTTATATCATTGATACCGGTGTATGGACTACACATCCCGCACTGAAAAGACAATGGTCTGGTAATTATTTCCCTCTCGACTGGTCGTGGCGTTCTTATGACAGGCCTTTACCGGGAGATAAAGCAGAATCACACGGTACGCATGTTACAGGTACTTGTCTGGGCCTGGATACACTTACCCATGATACCGTTGGGCTGGCATTTAATGCAAGGTTTATTGCATCAGACCCTATTGCAGAAAGCGTTGCAGGAATAAAACCTATCGAAGTGCTGGTTGGGGCATTTGAGTTTGCTTTGAATCCCGATGGCGACATCAATACTTCAGATGATGTACCTGATGTAATTACCAATTCATGGGGTATCCCGTATTTCGAGGCTTCGTTATGTAACAGTACCTTGATAAGTGATATGTTCCTTGCCCTTGAATCGGCAGGTATCGCTGTTGAATTTTCTGCCGGAAACGAAGGGCCTGAGCCAGAAAGTATTTCAATGCCCCAATACATCAGTATTGATACTCTTTCAATATTTTCTGTGGGGGCAATTGACGCTAGTACCGAAAATAGTACACATCTGGTAACAAGTTTTTCAAGCAGGGGGCCGTCAAAATGTATAAGTGAAGGAGCCCTGCCTGCCTTGCGTATTAAGCCGGAGGTTGTAGCCCCAGGCTTTACTGTGCGCTCTTCAGTAGATCAGGATCAATATGCCTATTACTCGGGCACATCAATGGCAGGGCCACATGTGAGCGGGGGCGTAGCTTTGTTAAAAGAGGCATTCCCTTTAGCAGACGGGCGTGAAATCTTAAATGCACTTTACCAAACGGCAACAGATTTAGGCGTACCAGGCGAGGACAATGATTACGGACGTGGCTTAATCAACCTTGAAGGGGCTTATCATTTCCTGGCGCAGAGTTATAGCCCCAAAGCTCCTAATACCAGCCAGTACGACCTCAGCAT
The DNA here is from genome assembly GCA_019695235.1 of Bacteroidia bacterium. Classification (GTDB taxonomy): domain Bacteria; phylum Bacteroidota; class Bacteroidia; order M30B66; family M30B66; genus JAIBAI01. The sequence goes on from JAIBAI010000001.1 coordinate 76,704, forward strand.
TGAGCAGATTGTGCTTCCCAAAGCAGCCTGTTTAGGCAGTACCACCTTAGATGTTGTGTTACAAAACAGGGGTACTGCACCCATTGGAGCCGAAAAACTTGTATTACGGAACAATATGTCGCAGATACAAGAAAAAGTACTCAAGCAAACGCTGCAACCAGGTGAACAGCTTGTAGTTACATTTTCTGATGTATTGCTAAATAATAGCAAACATGAGTTCTATGCAACCGTATATGCTGATAGTCAATTGGTTGAAAGAAATCAGGTAAATAATAACTGTACCCGACAATTACAGGTTGCCTCCAGTTTATCAATGCCTTACAAGGAAGATTTTGAAAAAACTTCGATTGCCGGCAATGGTAGAATATTGCTCAATGCAGACCAAAAAATAACCTGGGATACAATTGCAACCGCAGGATTGTCTGGTAGCCATCGTTCGGCCATTATGCAATTCATAGGCTACACCCCACGCAACGGACAAATTGATGAGTTACAATTGCCTTTATTGCAAATACCGGTCGGCGCTAAGAAAATGGTTTTCAGGTGCGATTATGCCTATCGTTACCGCAATGGATATAACGATAGCCTCCGCATTGATGTGTCTACCGATTGCGGCCAGACCTGGCCAGTAAATCTTATTAAAACCGGAGGCAAAAGCCTTGCTACTACTGACACCAGCTGGACGCATTTTGTTCCACAAAAAGCCAATGACTGGGATTCTTTGTATTTCCAGTTAGATAGCCTGGTTGATGTTGGTGCAGTTATGTTTCGCATACAGGCTATTAACCGTGGGGGCTCGAAACTGTACTTAGATAATATCAATGTTTACACAGATATTATTCCACAAGATACCCTCTTCGCTGACTGGGAAGTTTTTCCAAATCCTGCAACCAGTACCCTGAATGTATATTCGAACAATCCACTGAAAGATGCCTCAGTGTTTATTTCCGACCTGAATGGCAGAGTGGTGTACCAAACAAAAATTGCCGACGGCACCACCTTGGTTGAAATACCCATGAACGGCCTTGCTGCTGGTTTATACCTGATACGTTTAGAGGCCGAAAGAGGCCCCCTGATAAAAAAATTCCTGCGTCAATAGCTTCTCCAAATTAAGGCTTTGCACATTCTGCCCCTTATGGAGCGAAGATTATATAGCATATTAATTTATGGGACACGCCATTGTGGCATTTATTTTATTTTAAATATGCCATTGTGACACAAAAAGTTTTTGGTAATAAATTTGAGTAGAACAGGGCATTATGAATTTCAACCAATTTACCATTAAATCGCAGGAAGCAGTGCAGAAAGCACAGCAGATAGCAACAGAAAAAGGACAACAAGCCATTGAGAGTGGTCATATTCTGAAGGGCTTGATGGAAACCGATGAGCATGTATTGCCTTTTCTTTTTAAGAAAGCAGGGGTCAATACAAGCAATTTGGAGAAGGCGCTCGATCAGATGATAAACAGCTACCCAAAGGTGTCGGGTGGGCAGGTGTATTTAGGCAATTCAGGCCAACAAGTGCTCAACAAGGCGCTTGCACTCATGAGTGAAATGGGTGATGAATTTGTCACCATTGAACATTTGGTGCTTGCAATTTTATCAGGAAATGACCAGGTAGCACGTATGCTAAAAGATGCCGGATTGAACGAGAAAGACATGAAGGCAGCAATTACCGAGCTGCGTAAAGGCTCGAAAGTGACCAGTGCAACAAGCGAAGACACCTACAACGCCTTAAACAAATACGCAAAGAATCTGAACGATATGGCGCGGCAAGGAAAACTTGATCCGGTTATCGGTAGAGACGAAGAGATAAGAAGGGTACTGCAGATTTTATCAAGAAGAACAAAAAACAATCCGATACTCATTGGTGAGCCAGGGGTTGGTAAAACTGCCATTGCAGAGGGGCTTGCCCATCGCATCGTTAATGGTGATGTACCCGAGAACCTCAAGCAAAAGCTTATTTTCTCACTTGATATGGGGGCATTAGTGGCAGGTGCAAAATACAAGGGTGAATTTGAAGAGCGTTTAAAATCGGTTGTCAAAGAAGTTGTTGAATCTGACGGAGACATTGTTTTGTTTATTGACGAGATTCATACGCTTGTAGGGGCAGGAGGTGGAGAAGGAGCAATGGATGCAGCCAATATTCTAAAACCTGCGCTGTCAAGAGGCGAATTAAGGGCGATTGGGGCAACTACCTTAAATGAATATCAGAAGTACTTCGAGAAGGACAAAGCCCTTGAACGCAGGTTCCAGAAAGTACTAATTGATGAGCCGGATGCACAGGATGCCATTTCGATTCTTCGTGGGTTGAAAGAAAAATACGAGAGCCATCATAAAGTGATGATTCGTGACGAAGCGATTATTGCAGCCGTTGAGATGAGCCAGCGCTATATCAATGACCGGTTTTTGCCGGATAAGGCAATAGACCTGATTGACGAAGCAGCCTCGAAGTTGCGTATGGAAATAAATTCATTGCCGGAAGAACTTGATGAGCTTGAAAGGCGTATCAGACAATTAGAAATTGAACGCGAAGCAATCAAACGTGAAAATGACGACAAGAAATTAGGGCAATTGAGCGAAGAAATTGCCAACCTTGAGCAGGAACGCAATGCCTTTAAGGCCAAATGGCAACATGAAAAAAACATCCTCGATGAGATTCAGAAATCGAAGGAGAAGATTGAGGGTTTTAAGTTCGAAGCTGAACAGGCTGAGCGTGCCGGTGATTTTGGCAAAGTTGCAGAATTAAGGTATGGCCGTATCAAGGAAGAAGAAGTCCGTATGGAATCACTCAAGGCCAGCCTGGTTGAAACGCAAAGTAGCAAAGCCATGATCAAAGAGGAAGTGGATGCCGAAGATATTGCCGGGGTGGTGAGCCGATGGACAGGTATACCAGTAAACAGAATGTTGCAGAGCGAGCGTGAGAAGTTGTTACATCTCGAAGAAGAATTACATAAAAGGGTAGTAGGGCAAGATGAAGCAATTGAAGCTGTATCAGATGCGATACGCCGTGCAAGGGCAGGTTTACAGGATAAAAAAAGGCCAATCGGGTCCTTTATTTTTCTGGGAACTACCGGGGTAGGTAAAACAGAACTTGCCAAAGCACTGGCTGAGTTTTTATTCAACAACGACCAGGCTATGACCCGCATTGACATGAGTGAATATCAGGAACGGCACACCGTAAGTCGCCTGGTAGGAGCTCCTCCCGGATATGTCGGTTATGACGAGGGGGGGCAACTGACCGAAGCGGTTCGGAGAAAGCCTTACAGTGTGGTCTTGCTTGATGAAATTGAAAAGGCACATCCTGACGTGTTTAATGTGTTGCTACAGGTGCTGGATGATGGACGTTTAACTGACAATAAAGGCCGCGTGGTGAATTTTAAAAACACCATCATTATCATGACCTCCAATATCGGTTCACACTTGATTCAGGAAAGCTTTGAGCAGCTGAACGACAGCAATCGTGAGCATATTGTGGCTGAGGCGAAGACGAAGGTATTTGAATTACTTAAGAAGACCATACGACCTGAATTCCTTAACCGGATTGATGATATCATCATGTTCCAGCCGCTGAGCCGTGAAGAGGTAGAGCAGATTGTAAAGCTGCAAATGCAGCAGGTACAGGCTATGCTGGCCGAGCAAGGTTACCATCTTGAAGCAACGCCCGAAGCCATAGACTGGCTGGCGCAATTGGGGTATGACCCTCAGTTTGGAGCAAGGCCTGTGAAAAGAGTCTTTCAACGGAAGGTACTTAATGAGTTGAGCCGCCAGATTCTTGCAGGTACGATACGCCAAGATGTTCCAATAGTGCTCGATGAAATTGAGAACCATCTCTTTTTTAAGAACAAGCAACTCAAAGAAGAGCAGGTTTAAACATTGGCTGTAAACCGCCAGATGAAGAGGTTGATTGGTATTCAGATAATTGCCTTAAATTTGTAAATGCGGATTTTTCTAATGGTATTACTCGGTTTACTGATAACCGGGCTGCCTATTGCAGGACAAAACATATACACCGACAGGCTTGACGGGCAGATTTACCTTAAGGTAAGTTCAGATTATAAAGTAAGTGGAGGATACACAGATTCAGGGGAATTAGCCCCTGAATCTATTGCCTTTTTGCAGAAGTTCATTGATGCGTATCAAATCACCAAAATGTACAGGTCGTTTTGGTTTGCTGATGACGCTGGCTTGCGCCGAACTTTTAGAATTCACTTTAAGAGCGCAGCGGCTATTGATAGGCTAATTCATGAATTAATGCGTTTACCCGGTGTTGAATACGCAGAGTATGTACCCTTATTAAAAAAGGACCATACTCCCAATGATATGGGAAGCAACAGTGCCAATAACGGTACATGGCACCTGCACAAGATCAATGCGCAACAGGCATGGGATATTTCTAAAGGAAGTACAGCAATAAAAGTTGCCGTTGTAGATGATGCCGTGCAGGTGAACCATCCTGACCTGGCCGCGAATATGCTTCCTGGAAGAGATGTTGCTTTAGGTACAAATAATCCAAACCCTCCAAACACCCAGTTCTCGCATGGAACCCACGTAGCCGGAATAGTTGCCGCAGCGACTAATAATGGAATAGGAGTTGCTTCTATTGGCTATTCAATAAAAGTTATTCCGGTAAAAGCTACAGATGAAGTTGACTATATCACGCATGGTTATGAAGGTATTACCTGGGCGGCAAACAATGGAGCCAGGGTAATTAATATGTCATGGGGGGGCAGTTATGGGGGGCAAACCGGAATGAATGTGATCAACAATGCGTATGGCAAAGGAATTACTTTAGTAGCAGGCGCCGGCAATGATGATGTGCAGACTGCTTTTTACCCTGCTGCCTTTACCAATTGCATCGCAGTAGCCAGTACCTCCTCCGATGATGCAAAAAGCGTCTTTTCGAATTACGGTGTTTGGGTAGATATTTCTGCTCCTGGTTCACTTATTCGCTCAACGGTTCCCAATAGTACCTATGCGGTATACAGTGGCACTTCGATGGCTTCACCACTGGTGGCAGGTTTGTGCGGTCTTGTATTATCAATTAACCCATCCTATACCCCGGCGCAGGTAAGGAATTGCATTACTTCTTCAGCCGACAATATCAATAATGTGAACAGTGATTATATCGGTCGCTTGGGCGCAGGTCGTATCAATGCATACAAAGCCGCATTATGCGCACAAAGTTCTGTAATTCAGTACGATGCCAGTGCTTTAGAAATTATCCAGCCCCGCGCATCTCTTTGTGTAAACGGTTTTACACCCTCGTTCATACTTCGTAATAACGGCTCAAGCCCGCTGACCAAAGTTGATATCAGCTGGAATGTTGACAATGGGGCAAGCTCAAATTTTCAGTGGACTGGCAGTCTGGCACCTCAGAATCAAACCACTGTAACGCTTCCGGCAATTAGTAATCTAAGTGCAGGCAACCATACCTTTTCAGTGAGCACCGGAAACATTGTCAACGGGAACCAAAACGACCAGAACACCAACAATAATAACCAGCTTGTAAACTTTGTTGTTCTTCCGGAATTTGGCAGAGCACTCCCATTTATTGAAACCTTTGAATCAAATTCATTTGCTACCAACGGCTGGGAGATAGAAAACCCAGATAATGAAATAACCTGGGAGCTATTTAACACTGCTGGAACAACACCAGGCAATAAATCAGCACGTTTGCCTTTCTGGTCCTATAGCGACCTTGATGAGCGAGATGCCTTGTGCAGTCCGCCCCTGAACCTTACAGGTTATTCAAGCGTGTCACTGCGCTTTGAGCATGCATACCGGCGCTTTGACCAATACAGTTCTGACTCGCTTATTGTGGGCGTTTCAACTGATTGCGGACAAACCTGGCAACGAATATTAGCAAGAGGTGAGGGGGGCAACGGAACTTTTGCAACGGCGGCTGTTTCAACCTCCGATTTTGTACCGGCAACGGCAGATGACTGGTGCATTTCAGGAAATGTTGGTTCGCCTTGCTACACAGTTAGCCTAAATAGTTTTATCGGCAAACCAAATGTGCGTATCCGGTTCGAAACATTCAATAATTTTCAAAACAACCTGTACATTGATAATATCAATGTCAGCGGTGTTTTGAATGCTCAGCCCCCTGTTGCCAACTTTAGTGCATTGCCGGGCACAAGTGTTTGCGCGGGTTCAACAGTAACTTTTACGAACCTTTCAACCAATCAGCCAAATTCCTTTCAGTGGAGTTTTCCGGGGGGAAGCCCTGCAAACTCAACCGAACAAAACCCATCGGTAACTTATGCGGTTCCCGGCACCTATCAGGTAAGTCTGACCGTTTCAAATCCTTCCGGGAGTAACACCAAAACCCTCGCCAATTACATTACTGTTAATGCATTGCCGCAAGTACAGGCGCAAGCCATTCCGGCTACAATTTGTCAAGGCGAAGAGGTGCGGCTAACAGCATCAGGGGCGAGCGTTTACACCTGGAAACACCGCCTTGAAGTATTTAATGGGCAGGTAGTTACAATAACACCCGACAGCAGCAAAGATTATGAATTAACTGCAAGTAATGCCCTTGGATGTCAGGTAAAGAAAAACATTCAGGTAATAGTGAATCCCAAACCATTGCCCCCAACACTGGTGCAAGGAAATGACACTGCTTTTGTTGTTTATTCACCTTCGCCAGTTGCCGGGCATTATGCGTACAGTGTTGCCACAGCGGGTGCCGGATGGGGTGTTCAGCCCTTTGCGGGTATTCATGTGAAGGGAAGACTTGTTTTGGCCCATGCAGACGGTACAGGTGATAGCCTTGCTTGTTCAACATTGGCAAATGCTACCGAACTGGCCGGCAACATCGCAGTTGTTTATCGTGGAGATTGTGAATTTGGAATCAAAGCTGCCAATGCACAGCAGGCTGGTGCTATTGCCTGTATCATTGTGAACAATGATGAAACGCTGGTATCAATGGCAGGCGGAGTCTCAGGTGCCAATGTAGAAATTCCGGTGATTATGCTAAAAGCATCAGCCGGTCTTTTGCTGCACCAGGCTATACGTGAAGGAGCTGTGATAGCTGGTATGGGACAGTTTAGAGGAGGGCAGGGGCCAATTTGCCCGGAGCAGGAATTGTTATTTGCACTTAACGAAGGGTATTTCTCCTATCACTGGTCGGATGATGGCAGCAGCGCCGTTGACACCTCAACACAACCAGGCTGGCTTAGCTATACCGTCAGGAATAACAAGGGATGCGCCTATTCTGACTCTATTCTGATTGAAAGCGCTACTGCTATTGGTGCAGGCAATATTTTAGGTCCCTCACAGGTGTTGCTTGACCTTCAGAAACAATACAGCCTGATGCCACTCGACAGTGTGCAGTATCAATGGACTGTTTCAGGTGGAACACTATTATCTGGCCAAGGAACTAACGCAATTTCAGTACTTTGGAATGTGCTGGGTGAAGGATTTGTTGAAGTGAAAATAAGCAATAAAAAAGGCTGTATCGAGACACGCACCAGGGCAGTTTTTGTTGATTTTGGTGCTGCAATTTCAGGCTTGTCAAATACTTTGGTTCGCCTGTATCCGAATCCGGCTGAGGAGTATATTGTATTTGACAGGGGCAATATTCATCAGCAATTGAACTATCTGATTGTAGATGCATTAGGTCGTCAGGTGCTGGAAGGTGTATATACTACCCCTGTCAGGATTGATATACATGCATTTTCGCCTGGCGTTTATTTCATCCAAATGGAGGATATAACAGTCCGTTTTATTCGTTTTTAATCTCGGGTGAATCCGGCATAATCAAATAACTTATCTTTGCTCCACCTAAATCGAAGCATTTATGTATCGTCCACGCCGGAATGTAGTTACCCTGGGTGAGTTTATTATTGATCGTCAGGCTGATTTCCCGTATGCCAAAGGTGAATTGTCAAGTTTGTTAAGTGACCTGAGTATTGCTGCCAAAATCGTTAACCATGAGGTAAACAAGGCTGGCTTGGTAAATATTCTTGGTGAGGCGGGAAGTGAGAATGTGCAGGGTGAGAGCCAGAAAAAACTTGATGTATTTGCCAATGAGCAATTTCTGGCTGCATTGGCTTCAGGAAGCGAATGTGCTGCGGTTGCATCTGAAGAAAATGATGACATAATCATCTTTGATGGCACCAGCAGTGCCGGGAAATATGTTGTTGCAATTGACCCCCTGGATGGTTCTTCAAACATTGATGTCAACGTGTCAATAGGTACTATTTTTTCGATTTACCGGCGAAAGACCAAAAACATGCCTGCAAGCATGGAAGATTTCCTGCAAAGGGGGTATGATCAGGTGGCTGCCGGATATATTGTTTATGGTTCTTCAACAATGTTGGTTTATACCACCGGAAATGGGGTGAATGGCTTTACCCTTGACCCTTCAATCGGAGAATTTTGTCTTTCACATCCGGATATGCGTATGCCCAAAACAGGCAGTGTTTATTCAGTAAACCAAGGTAACTTTATTCATTTTCCGGAAGGGGTGAAAAGGTACATTAAAAGCTGCCAGATGGATGACAAGGCAAATAAGAAGCCATATAGTCTCCGGTACATTGGTTCATTGGTGAGCGACTTTCACCGCAACCTGATAAAAGGAGGGATCTATATTTATCCACCCACGCTTCACGCGCCGAAAGGCAAGCTGCGTCTGTTGTATGAGTGCAATCCATTGGCAATGATTGCAGAGCAGGCCGGAGGGAAGGCTTCAGATGGTTTTGGAGATATATTAGACGTTCAGCCGGAAGAATTACATCAGCGCATACCCTTGTATATTGGCTCCGAGGCGATGGTAGAAGAAACCTTACAGTTTTTGCGTGAATTCAAGGATGAAAATGTACATCCTTCGCTGGTTACACAGCTCTGAAACGCTCAGAACTGCGTAGCTGCAATCAGTAAGTCTAAATCTTTGTAGGGGATATTGTAAGTCTCACCGATGTATTTATGGGTAAGGATACCATTGTAGATATATACGCCATTTCGCACCCCGGCAGATTCACGCAGAAAGCTGTCAATACCGCCTTTCTCGCCCATGTCCATTAGAATAGGAGTGAAGATATTGCTCAGTGCCATAGAGGCTGTTTGAGGAACACGTGAAGCGATATTGGGCACACAATAATGGGTTACGCCATATTTCCGGAAAGTAGGATTGGCATGATTGGTGACCTGGGAAGTTTCAAAACAACCACCCTGATCAATGCTGATGTCAACTACTACCGCCCCGTGTTTCATGTTGCTTACCATTTCTTCAGTAACTACGATAGGGGTACGGCCTTCTTTACTGCGAAGGGCGCCAATTACTACATCAGCATGTGAGAGCGCTTGCTCGAGTTCGCGTGGCTGAATGATAGAAGTAAACAAGCGCATGCCTAAATCATTTTGGATGCGCCTTAAACGATACAGTGAATTGTCGAATACTTTTACCGAAGCACCCAGACCAACTGATGCACGGGCAGCAAACTCGCCAACGGTACCTGCACCAATGATTACAACTTCTGTAGGGGGTACGCCGGAAATACCTCCCAGCATCATGCCCTTTCCCTGGTTGGTGGTGCTGAGATGTTCGGCTGCAATGAGAATTGAGGTGTTGCCTGCTATCTCGCTCATCGAACGTACCACCGGATAAATCCCGGAGCGGTCTTTGATAAAGTCAAATGCAAGGCCGGTAATCTTTTTTGAAATCAGATGGTTAAAGAAATTCTTTTGTTGAACAGTTAATTGCAGGGCAGAGATAAGGGTCTGCTTGGGCTGCATCATTTCAATCTCATCGAAGGTCGGTGGGGCAACCTTTAATACGATATTTGATTTATAGACTTGCTCGGGGCCATAAGCTATCTGGGCACCTGCTTCGCTGTAATCCTTATCCTGGTAGTTTGAGTTGACGCCTGCGCCGGTTTCAACGATAACATCGTGACCATTGTTTACCAGCACCATCACTGCATCAGGGACGAGTGAAACCCGCCGTTCCTGAAATGAAGTTTCTTTGGGGATGCCAATATTTAATCTGCTACTTTTTCTTTTCACTTCCAGCATTTCTTCCTGCGGTAGCATAAATCCTCCCTGGCTAAAAGGACTCGTAAAGGTTCGTGGCTTTTCCTTCATTCCAAACACATTAGTTTAACTTGATTTTTCATTTTTAGAGGCTTCAGATTTTTAAACGGCCAGAGGTTCTTTGGTGCCGGTCATGATTATTTGCCTGGCTGATTCTTTTTCGCGAATTTGAACATTAACTGTATCTGGCGGCAGGAGGTCAGATATTAGTTTCGGCCATTCTATAAGGCAATAGTTACCACTTTCAAGGTACTCTTCAAATCCTATGTCAAGTGCTTCTGAAGGGTCTGTAATCCGGTAAAAATCAAAATGATATATTTTTTTATCATCGTCTAAGCGGTACTCATTTACCAGGCTGTATGTGGGGCTGCTAACAGGGTCGGGCGAACCAAGTTCGTGACAAACAGCCTTTATAAAGGTTGTCTTTCCGGCGCCAAGATCACCTGAGAAGGTAAAAACCCGTGCTGTTCTGAAGAAATTTATCAGAATTTCAGCTGCTTCTTCAAGCTCTTCCGGATGGTAGCAATCAAAGGTGATTTTCATGAAAACCTTTGGGTAAAAAAGGACTTGAATTTACAACAAATTTTTGACTACTTCGCATTTAGTACCAAAAAAGGAATTAACATTTCTTCCATAGATATACCACCGTGCTGAAAGGTATTTCGGTAGTAATTAACGAAATAGTTGTAATTGTTCGGGTAGGCAAAAAACTTATCTTCTTTGGCAAAAACGAAAGTTGTACTCACATGCTGTCTTGGCAGGAATATGTCTTGTGGATTTTTTATTTCGTAGACATCCTTTTTCTCGTAGGTAAGGTTTTTGCCTTGTTTGTAGCGCAGATTTGTGTTGGTATTGCGGTCGCCTACAAGTTTACTGGGTTCTGTAACACGAATAGTGCCATGGTCGGTTGTAATAACCAGGCGACCACCTCTTTGAGCTATTTGCCTAATGATATCGAGTAGGGGAGAATGTTCAAGCCACGAAAGGGTTATAGAGCGGTAGGCTTTTTCGTCATCTGCAAGTTCTCTTATGACTTCCATTTCGGTGCGGGCATGTGAGAGCATGTCAACGAAGTTGTATACAATTGCATTGAAACGGTTGTTCATCAGGTTGGGGATGTTATCAGCCAGTTTTTTTCCGGCCTGAATATTGGTCACCTTATTGTATGATGAACGTATATCTTTCCCAAGACGTTTGAGTTGCTCTTGCATAAAAAACTCCTCATGCAGGTTCTTTCCGCCTTCATCTTCATCATTGAGCCAATGGTTGGGGAAACGTTTTTCTATTTCAGATGGTAATAGTCCGGCAAAGAAGGCATTTCGTGCATACTGGGTTGCAGTAGGAAGAATAGAACAATACAAATCTTCAGACTCTAGTCTAAAATATTCTGTAATAACTGGTTGAATGACTTTCCATTGGTCGAAGCGCAAATTATCAATCAAAATCAGAAAAACTGAATCGGCCTTATCAATCTCCGGCACCACCCTTTGTTTAAAAATGGTATGTGATAATAGGGGAGGATTGGCATCTTTACCATTGAGCCATGCCTGATAGTTGTCAATGATATATCTGTTAAATTGGTTATTTGCTTCTGACTTTTGCATGCGCAGGATTTCTTCCATTCCTGCTTCACGCGTACGGCTAAGCTCAAGTTCCCAAAAGATGAGTTTTTGGTAAATATCTTTCCATTGGTCAAAATCTAACTTATCGCCCAAACGCATGCCAATACTTCTGAACTCCTGTTGATACGCAGAAGATGTTTTTTCACGAATCAAGCGCTTGTTTTCAAGGTTCTTTTTGATGGAAAGTAAAATTTGGTTGGGGTTCACCGGCTTGATCAGATAATCAGCAATTTGTGAGCCTATAGCATCTTCCATTATATGCTCTTCCTCTGATTTGGTAATCATGACAACCGGAATTTCCGACTTCATCTGTTTAATGCGGCTGAGGGTTTCCAGGCCACTTAAGCCCGGCATATTTTCATCGAGAAAAACGATTTCGTAGTCTTTTTCCTTTACAAGATCGAGTGCATCTTCACCGCTATTAGCGGTATCCACTTCATATCCTTTCTCTTTTAGAAATAAGATATGGGGCTTCAGTAACTCAATTTCATCGTCGGCCCAGAGTATTTTAACCTTTTCCATGCTTTTGTCTATCTTGTGCGCCCAAAATTATTGGTACAAACTACAATAATCAGTAAATATTGCCGGTGAACCTTACGCACTTCAAAAAAAAAATTTTCAATGACCCTGTGTATGGTTTCATTACCATACCTGATGCCAACACTTTAAAGTTAATTGAACATCCCTGGTTTCAGCGGCTAAGGCGCATCCGACAGTTAGGGATGACAGATTTGGTATATCCGGGAGCGCATCATTCAAGATTTCATCATGCATTAGGGGCGATGCATTTAATGGGTCTTGCAATAGAAAACCTTCGTGGAAAGGGGCAGGAAATTTCTGAACAAGAGGCTTTTGGCGCCAGAGCAGCGATATTGTTGCATGATATTGGGCACGGACCCTTTTCGCATGCGCTTGAAAAATCAATTTTGCCAGGCTTGAAGCATGAAGAGTTGTCGCTGCGTATGATGCATGAGTTGAATCGCGAATTGGCATTTGAACTTGACTTATGCCTGAAAATTTTCACCGGAAACTATCAGAAGCAGTTTTTACATCAGTTGGTTTCAAGCCAGTTAGACGTAGATCGCTTAGATTACCTGAACAGAGACAGTTTTTATACTGGTGTTACAGAGGGCACTGTTGGATTTGATCGCATCATCAAGATGATGGATGTAATTGATGGCCAACTTGTTATAGAAGAAAAAGGAATTTACAGTGTAGAGAAATTTATTCTTGCCAGGCGCTTTATGTATTGGCAGGTATATTTACATAAAACTGTTATTTCAGCAGAAAACATGTTGGTAAATCTTTTGAAGCGTGCCAGGGTATTAACTGCGCAAGGGCAACAAGTACCAGCATCCAGAAATTTAAAGTATTTCCTGCGAAAGGGACTTGACTGGACACCTGAGGCAGGCGATATGGAAACACTTGAGGCGTATGCGGGCTTAGATGATTATGATATATTTGCATCCGCAAAAGAATGGCTCAATCATTCGGATAAAATTCTATCTGAATTGAGTCATCGGCTAATAAACAGACAATTGTTACGGATACGTATAGAAAATATGCCATTCACGGATGAAATGGTAAACCGGTACAAAGAGCGCTGGCAGGCCAAAGGCAATAAGAAAGAAGATGCAGAATACTTTATCTTCACCGGAGAAATACAAAATAGTGCGTACCGGGTTGATGAAGAGAAGATTAACGTATGCTTAAAATCAGGTAAAGTGTTAGATATCAGAGAAGCTTCAGAGCAATTGCGTTTATCAGTACTTACAGAATCTACCAAAAAATATTTTTTATGTTACCCGAAAGAACTCGGGGAAACCAACTAAACGGATGGAATTCACCGCACAACAAATAGCAGACCTTTTAGGAGGCCGGGTTGAAGGCAACCCTGAGGTAAAAATTAGCCGATTGTCGAAAATAGAGGAGGGGCAGCCCGGTTCTCTTTCATTTCTGGCAAATCCAAAATACGAGGAGCATATTTATCGTACGCAGGCCTCAGTGGTGATAGTTGCTGAAAGTTTTGTGCCAGAACAACCAGTTCAGGCTAATCTTATCAGAGTGAGTAATCCTTACAAAAGTTTTGCCGTACTATTAGAGACCTATAACAAGATAAATATAGGAAAAAGTGGAAGGGAGCAGCCGCATTATATAGCTGCCACAGCCGAAATTGGTGAAAATCCTTACATCGGAGCTTTTGTTTACATCGGTGAGAATGCACGTATTGGCAGAGATGTTAAATTATATCCAGGCGTATATATAGGCGATAATGTGCAGATTGGTGATAACACTATTATTTATCCCGGAGTAAAGGTCTATTCAGAAACCTCTATTGGGAAAGACTGCAGAATTCATGCAGGGGTAATTATTGGGGCCGACGGTTTCGGATTTGCCCCTCAGGATGATACCAATTACCTTAAGGTTGCTCAAATTGGCAATGTGATTATTGAAGACCATGTTGAAATTGGTTCAAACACCACAATTGACAGGGCAACGTTGGGCTCAACAATCATCAGGAAAGGGGTAAAACTTGACAATCTGATACAGATTGCCCATAATGTTGAAATTGGAGAACATACAGTTATTGCTGCACAAACAGGGGTGGCAGGCTCTACTAAAATTGGTCGTTTTTGTATGATTGGCGGCCAGGTAGGTATCATCGGGCACCTTACAATTGCCGATAAGGTAAAGATTGCGGCACAATCAGGAGTTGGAGCCAGTATTCTGAACGAAGGAGAAATCATTCAGGGTTCTCCGGCCTTTGGTATTGGAGAGTACAAGAAGGCTTATATCGGCTTTAGGAAATTACCAGAATTGCAAGCAAAACTGGAAGAATTGGAAAAATTAATGAAGGAAATTCAGGAACTCAATAATGGCTAATTTACAAAGAACCATCTCGGAGAGTATCAGCATTTCAGGGGTTGGGCTGCACACAGGAGCTAAGGTAACGCTAACATTTAAACCTGCGGAAATCAATACAGGTATCCGGTTTAAACGTACAGATCTGGATGAGAGTCGTGAAATTCCTGCGGATGCTGATTTGGTTTCCAATACCGATCGTGGAACCACCATTACACTTGATGGGGCGAGCGTATCAACGGTAGAGCATGCCTTAGCAGCAGCTGCCGGGCTAGAAATTGATAACCTGTTGATTGAAGTGAATGGCCCGGAAGTACCTATCATGGACGGAAGTGCCAAGCATTTTATTGATATACTAATCAAAGCAGGCATTAAAAGCCAGGAAGCAGAAAGGGTTTACCTCGAACTGGATGAAGTAGTCACATATACCGATTCTGATAAGGATATTGAAATTATTGCTATTCCATCAGATAAATTCCAGGTGAATGTGAGTATAGATTTTAACTCAAAAGTGCTTGGTTTTCAACATGCACGACTTGAAAATCTGCATGATTTTACTGAAGAAATAGCATCCTGCCGCACATTCGTTTTTTTACATGAACTAAAGATGTTGCTTGAGCACAACCTTATTAAAGGAGGTGATTTAAGCAATGCCATTGTATATGTTGATAAACCTTTATCAGAAGTTGAGCAGGCTGAGTTAGCAGCATTATTTCACAAAAAAGACCTCATGGTTACCGGTGAAGGAATGCTTAACAACATTGAACCACAGTTCCAAAACGAAGCAGCCCGTCACAAACTATTAGATGTAATAGGTGATTTGGCTTTAGTGGGTGTACCTATTAAGGCCAAAATATTTGCAAATAAACCCGGGCATGCAGCAAACGTTGCATTTGCCCGCCTATTAAAGCAGAAGCTCAAAGCAAAAAAAACAAAGGCTACCGAAGGGCCGGGAATTGATCCGGGGGTAGAACCATTGTATAATATCAATGACATCATGAGGATTTTGCCTCATCGTCAGCCATTTCTGATGATTGACAAGATTCTTGAGATGAGTGACAACCATGTAATAGGCATGAAAAATGTTACCATGAACGAAGACTTTTTTCGTGGTCATTTTCCAGGCGCTCCGGTAATGCCAGGAGTCTTAATTGTTGAGGCCATGGCACAGGTTGGAGGAATTCTGGCATTAAGCACTGTACCCGATCCGGAAAACTACCTTACCTATTTCTTAAAAATTGATAATGTACGTTTTAAACAAAAAGTTACTCCCGGTGATACACTCGTTTTTAAACTTGATTTGTTAAGTCCGATCAGACGCGGAATATGCCACATGAAAGGGGTAGCTTATGTTAATAATAAAGCCGTTACAGAAGCAGAAATGATGGCACAGATTGTAAAGGATAAAAAAGATTGATGCAATCACCTACCTTTGTTGCACCAAACACATGAACAATACTTTTGTATCCATACACCCTAAGGCCCTGATAGGTCAGAATGTAATCATTGAGCCTTTTACAACCATCCATGCAGATGTGGTGATAGGTGACAACACCTGGATTGGTTCAAATGTGACCATAATGGATGGGGCGAGAATTGGAAACAACTGCCGTATTTTTCCGGGCGCAGTTATTTCAGCTATACCGCAGGATTTAAAATTCAATGGAGAGGTTACCACAGCAGAAATTGGTAATAATGTAATAATACGTGAGTGTGTTACGATAAACAGGGGGACAAGTGACCGTATGAAAACGGTTGTTGGTTCAAACACTTTACTGATGGCATACACGCACATTGCCCATGATTGCATGATTGGAGAACATGTGATAATTGCCAACGCAGGTACACTTGGCGGGCATGTGGTAATTCAGGACTATGCCCGTATCGGTGGCGTGACAGCAATTCACCAGTTTGTTAATATTGGTCGTCATGTGATGGTTTCAGGCGGTTCATTGGTGCGTAAAGACATTCCACCATTTGTTAAAGCAGGTCGTGAGCCACTTGCTTATGTGGGGGTTAACTCAATAGGCTTAAGACGTGCCGGATTTTCAAGCGAAGCAATCAATGGGGTTCAGGAGGTGTACAGGAAGATTTTTATGAGCGGTTTGAATACTTCAAAGGCATTATTGGCCGTGGAGGCCGAATTGGCACCATCTCCAGAGCGTGACGAGATCATTCTGTTTATTCAGGGAGCCAGCCGGGGAATTATGCGTGGCTATGGTGCAATGAGTGAAGAGTAATTAGCAAAATAAATATTTTAATCAATGGAAATTATAGCAGAAGGCCTGGGCAAGCGCTATAACTTTCAGTGGATTTTTAGCGAAATTCAATGGCACATTGAACAGGGGAGTAAGTGGGTGATTTTGGGTGCAAATGGTTCGGGCAAATCTACCTTGCTTCAAATAATAGCAGGGGCGCATCATGCTTCGGCAGGCGATATTACCTGGAAAGCCCAAGGCCAATTAATTGACGCCGAGCAGGTATATCAATATGTAAGCTTAGCTGCCCCATATCTTGAATTGATTGAAGATTTCACCTTAAAGGAGCATTTGGCCTTTCATTTTTCCTTAAAACAAACGCAACTATCCCTGGCAGATTTGGTGCATCTTTCGAGTCTGTCACATGCTGCTGACCGGCCTATACGTTATTATTCTTCAGGTATGAAGCAAAGGGTAAGGCTTTTATTGGCAATATGCAGCAAAGCACCACTGTTATTACTTGACGAGCCTACATCGAACTTAGATGAGGCAGGGATTCAATGGTACCAGAACCTTGTACATGAATTTGCCACAGACAAAACCATTGTTGTAGCTTCGAATCATCAAAGCAGAGAATATGCTTTTTGTGATAAGCAACTTAGCCTTGTGGCGGCTTCATGAAACGCATCGGCTTACTTTCAGATACGCATGGTTTTTTCGACCCTGCTATTTACAAGTATTTTGAGTCGTGTGATGAGATATGGCATGCCGGAGATATTGGTACAATAGCTGTAGCTGAGCAATGTGAGTTATTTAAACCCTTTCGGGCTGTTTATGGCAATATTGACGGGGCTGATTTGAGAATACGTTATCCTGAAAAGCTGCGCTTTAGATGTGAAGGTTTAGATGTGCTGATGGTACATATTGGGGGCTATCCGGGTCGTTATACGCATACTGTTAGGCACGAATTAAGTATTAAACCGCCTGGATTATTCATAAGCGGGCATTCGCATATTTTAAAAGTCATTCCTGACCATGCAAACAAGCTTTTGCATATCAACCCCGGGGCAGCAGGAAATCATGGGATTCATAAGGTAAAAACCCTTGTCAGGTTTAGCATAGAGCAGGGCAGGGTACATGAACTTGAAGTAATTGAAATCGGCAACAGGGGCCGAATTTTATAAACAAAAAGGCCGGACGCTTTTGAATCCGGCCTTACTGCACTTTATAGGTTTAGCTAATCATTTTCATCACCAGCTTTTTTCTTCTTTTTCCCTTTGATGACTTTAAGACTTATTTCTTTCTTCTCTTCATCAAAAGAAAGCGCTATGGTATCGCCTTCCTGCAAGCTGGCTCCAATAATCTGTTCTGCAAGCGGATCTTCAACATACTTTTGAATAGCACGTTTTAGAGGGCGTGCGCCAAACTGGGCGTCAAAACCTTTTTCAACAATGAAGTCACGGGCATTTTCTTCAAGCTTGATCTTGTACCCCATGTTTTCAATTCGTTTGTATAACTGCGACAATTCAATATCAATAATTTGATTGATATTTTCTTTTGAAAGTGAATTGAACATGATTACATCATCAACACGGTTGAGGAACTCAGGAGCAAATGCTTTTTTAAGTGCATTTTCAACAACACCACGTTCATGGTCAGATGAAGAAGCCATTTTTGCGCCGGTGCTAAAACCAACTCCCTGGCCAAAATCTTTTAACTGTCTTGAACCAATATTGGAGGTCATAATGATGATAGCATTCTTGAAATCAATTTTTCTTCCAAGGCTATCTGTGAGTTGACCATCATCAAGCACCTGCAGTAAAAGATTAAATACATCCGGATGTGCTTTTTCAATTTCATCCAGTAAGATAACTGAATAGGGTTTACGACGTACCTTTTCAGTAAGTTGCCCACCTTCTTCATAACCTACATATCCGGGAGGGGCACCTATCAGGCGTGAAACAGCGAATTTCTCCATGTATTCGCTCATATCAATTCTAATCAGGGCATCATCGCTATCGAAGAGGTATTTTGAAAGCACTTTGGCCAATTGTGTTTTGCCAACCCCGGTAGGACCAAGGAAGATAAATGAACCAATAGGGCGGTTAGGGTCTTTTAAACCTGCTCTGTTACGTTGAATTGCTTTTACGACTTTTCTGATAGCATCATCCTGGCCGATAACTTTGTCTTTTATCTGGTCGTACATTTTCACCAGGCGACTGCTTTCATTTTGAGCGATACGTTGGGTAGGCACGCCAGTCATCATAGCAACAACCTCGGCTACATTGTCTTCGGTAACAGTTTGGCGATTGTTACGTGTTTCTTCTTCCCATGCTTTTTTTGCCGCTTCAAGCTGTTCGATCAGGTTTTTCTCTTTATCGCGAAGGCGGGCAGCTTCCTCGTACTTCTGGCTTTTAACCACCTGGATTTTCTCAGCTTTTATTGCCTCGATTTTTTGCTCGATATCAAGAATATTTTGTGGCACATTGATATTTGTAATGTGTACTCTTGAGCCGGCTTCATCCAGGGCATCAATTGCTTTATCCGGCAAATGGCGGTCGCTCACATAGCGCTGTGTAAGTAACACGCATGCCTTTAAAGCGTCAGGGGTATAGACCACATTATGGTGATCTTCATATTTCCCTTTGATATTGTTAAGAATCTGAAGTGTTTCTTCTTCTGATGTAGGGTCAACGATCACTTTCTGGAAACGACGTTCAAGCGCACCGTCTTTTTCGATGTACTGGCGATATTCATCCAGGGTTGTTGCACCAATGCATTGAATTTCACCACGTGCAAGCGCCGGTTTAAACATATTTGAAGCATCCAGAGAACCGCTTGCACCACCGGCACCAACAATAGTATGAATCTCGTCAATAAAGAGAATAACATCCGGTGATTTTTCCAATTCATTTAAAACAGCCTTCATGCGTTCTTCGAACTGGCCGCGGTATTTAGTACCAGCTACAAGAGAGGCAAGGTCAAGGGTAATTACCCTTTTATCGAAGAGCACACGGCTAACCTTTTTTTGTACGATACGCAGTGCGAGGCCTTCTGCAATTGCCGATTTACCTACGCCCGGTTCACCAATTAGAATTGGGTTGTTCTTTTTTCTTCGTGACAGAATTTGTGATACACGTTCGATTTCCTTTTCCCGTCCGACGATAGGGTCAAGTTTCCCTTCGTCAGCGGCACGGGTGAGGTCACGGCCAAAATTATCAAGAACGGGCGTTTTCGACTTGGTGTCGCTTACTTTCTTAGCTCCGGAGCCTCCGAAGGTACCACCATCTTCATCGTTGTCGTCGTCGAGTGGGTTGCTTTGTGCCTGTGCCCGTGGTTCTTCGGTAAGCAGGCTTTTGAGTTCGTCTCTCACGCTGTTGTAGTTTACGTTAAACTTTTCGAGGGTTTTGGTTACGATATTGTCTTCGTCTTTTAAAATGGCAAGCAGCAGGTGTTCAGTACCAATAAGACTGGTCTTAAAAAGCCGGGCCTCCAGATAAGTAACCTTCAATGCCTTTTCGGCTTGCTTTACTAAAGGAATTGTATTTACTGAAAGGTTTTTGCCGGAAGATACTTTAATAGATGCTTCCAGTTGTTTACGCAATTCAGGAATATCTACATTAAGATTTTTAAGGATTTTAATTGCCATGCCTTCGCCTTCGCGAATAATGCCGAGCAGCAGATGCTCAACACCCATATAGTCGTGCCCAAGGCGCAAGGCTTCTTCTTTACTGTACGAAATAACATCTTTAACCCTTGGGGAGAATCGCGCTTCCATATACTTTACTTGTTGATTTAGAACGGTTATTCAAAGATAGTGAAATAAAATCCGGCAATGGTGACAAATTTATGACTGCAATAAGGGTTCGTGCCAGATGGCATTGTTAATTACAAACAGAATTTTGTTAATACCATGGGTATAAAAAAACTGAGTTGAACCGCATGAAATCTGTACCTTCGCTGCTTTAATTTCCGGAAGGAAGCAAACAAAAACCATTCAATTTTTGAAAATCTGAATTTATGGCAGAAGGAGAACGGATTATTCCGATAAATATCGAAGATGAAATGAAGACGGCCTACATTGACTATTCAATGTCGGTCATTGTGTCACGTGCATTGCCCGACGTACGTGATGGCCTGAAGCCGGTGCATCGCCGTGTATTGTTTGGGATGCAGGAATTGGGGGTTTCTGCCGGAAGGCCCCATAAAAAATCGGCAAGGATTGTTGGGGAGGTCTTGGGTAAATACCATCCACATGGCGACAGTTCTGTGTACGATACAATGGTACGGATGGCCCAGGTATGGAGTCTGCGTTACCCTTTGGTAGATGGTCAGGGAAATTTCGGTTCAGTTGATGGAGACAGTCCGGCTGCAATGCGTTATACCGAAGCCCGGTTGAAGCGGATTGCGGAGGAAATGCTTGCCGACATTGAAAAGAACACCGTTGATTTCAGGTTGAATTTTGATGATTCATTGGAAGAGCCAACGGTTTTACCAGCAAAGGTACCTCAGTTGCTTATCAATGGAGCAGCCGGTATTGCGGTGGGTATGGCCACCAATATGCCTCCGCACAATTTAGGCGAGGTGGTGGATGCCACAATCGCTTATATAGATGACCGGGAGATTGATATTGACGGGCTGATGCATTATGTAAAAGCACCTGATTTCCCAACAGGAGGTATTATATATGGGTACGAAGGTGTTAAGGAGGCGTTTCATACCGGACGAGGTCGGGTTGTGATGCGTGCCAGAACTTCAATTGAGCAGGTTGATTCAGGAAGGGAGCGCATTATTGTAACTGAGATTCCTTATTTGGTGAATAAGGCGGAAATGATTAAAAAAACCGCCGAACTAATCAATGAGAAGAAGTTAGAAGGCATCAGTGATATCCGTGATGAGAGCGACCGCGAAGGGATGCGAATAGTATATGAGCTAAAAAGAGATTCAATTACCAGTGTTGTATTAAACAATTTATTCAAATACACTCAGTTACAATCCTCATTTTCAGTCAATAACATTGCACTTGTAAAGGGCAGGCCGGAGCTGTTGAATGTAAAGCAGCTGATTGCCAATTTTGTTGAGCACCGCCATGAAGTTGTTGTTCGGCGTACTCAATTTGATTTAGACCAGGCTGAGCAAAGGGCGCATATTCTTGAAGGTTACCTGATTGCATTGGATAATTTAGATGCAGTAATCTCATTAATTCGTGCATCAAGAACACCAGAGGATGCAAGGGAAGGTCTGATGGAAAGCTTTGGCTTGACAGAAATCCAGGCCAGGGCCATTCTGAACCTTACATTACAACGTTTAACTGGTCTTGAAAGGGAGAAAATTCGTGAGGAATATGACGAATTGATGAAGACCATTGCTCATTTAAAAGAGATTCTGGCCAATGAAGGTTTGCGTATGCAAATCATCAAGGACGAGCTGGCCGAAATGAAGCAAAAGTATAATGATGAACGGCGTACAGAGATTGTATTTGCAGCAGAAGATATGCGTATGGAAGACATCATTGCAGATGAGCCTTGCGTAATCACTGTTTCACACATGGGTTATATCAAGCGTACGAACCTGAACGAATACAGAACTCAGCGCCGAGGAGGTAAAGGCAGTATTGGTACAAGTACACGTGATGAGGACTTCCTGGAGCATTTATTTGTTGCTACAACGCATAATTACCTGTTGTTTTTCACCAAAAACGGACGTTGTTTTTGGATGCGTGCATTTGAAATTCCGGAAGGCTCAAAAGCTTCAAAAGGCAGGGCAATCCAGAATTTGATAAATATTCCTCCGGACGACAAAGTGGTAGCTTACGTGAATGTAAAAGACCTTACAGATGAGGAGTACATCAATAGCAATTACATCATCATGTGTACCAATAAGGGAACCATTAAAAAGACCCTGTTGGAAGCCTATTCAAGGCCGCGCCAGAATGGTATCAATGCCATTACAGTTCGTGATGGTGAAACGCTTCTGGAAGCAAAGCTTACCAATGGTAAATGCGAAATCCTGATGGGATTGCGCTCAGGTCGTGCCATTCGCTTTCCGGAAGAAAAGGTGCGTGCCATGGGTCGTAATGCATCAGGAGTTAGAGGGGTAACCTTGTCGGGAGAGCAGGATGAAGTAGTTGGTATGGTTTGTGCAGAGAACAGCCAAACCCATATTTTGGTGGTATCTGAGAAGGGCTACGGAAAGCGTTCAGACATAGAAGATTATCGTATTACCAACCGGGGTGGAAAAGGAGTAAGGACCATCAATATTACCGAAAAGACAGGCAATTTAATTGCCTTACTGGGGGTACTTGATGAGGACGATTTGATGATTATCACCAAATCAGGCGTAACGATTCGTACAGCCGTTGAGCAACTTCGGGTAATGGGAAGGAATACGCAAGGGGTGAGGCTGATTAATCTGTCGAAAGGAGAAAGTATAGCTGCAGTAGCCAGGGTTGATAAAGATGATGAAATGGAAGAGGGGGAAGGAGATGTTGAAAATCAAGGTGAACAAGGAGAAAATGCTGTTGAACCTGAAAATGAATAAACCATGTATAAAAAGCTGATTTTAAGCGCTGTAATGGCCATGCCATTTGTAGTGCAAGCGCAGAACGCTAAAGTTTTGAATGCCTATAACTATCTGAACAATTACAATAAGGAGAAAAGCATTGATGATTTGCGAAATGCCAAGCAAAACATTGATGAGGCTATTTTAAACGAAGGAACCAAGGCAAAGCCCAAAACATGGTTTTACCGTGGCAATGTGTACATGACTATTTTTGCTTCTGAACTCAAGCAGGAGGTTCCGGATGCCCTGAAACAGGCTGCCGAGGCTTACGCACAGGTTTATGCATTGGATTCTAAGTATGAATATGCAGAAGAAGCCTATCGTTTTGCTGTAATGTCGTATAAAAACGTAGGTATTCTTGCTTTTAATGCGAATAATTTCCCGGAGGCTTTGGCATCATTTGAGCAGGTAATAAAATTAAGCAGCCAAAAAGGAAATACAGACAAAGAAGCGGTTGAAAATGCGGCTATTTCTGCAATGCGGGCAAAAGAATATGACAAGGCAATAAGCTATTACCAGCAATACATTGGGTTTAATACCGACACCAATGGGGTTCAGCATTTTCAGCTTTACAAGGCAATGCTCGCCAAGGGCGATACTACCTCAGGAGTTGCCTTTCTTAAAGAGAGCAGGCTGAAATATGCAAAGAACAATGAATTATTGATTGAAGAGCTGCGCTATTACCTGGCGGAAGAAAAAAATGCCGAAGCAGAAGCCTTGTTAAAACAAGCAATTGCTTCTGACCCGAAGAACTACACGCTGTATCTTGCTGCCGGTTCAACCTATGAGAAGCAAAACAAGCGCAAAGAAGCCCTGGAAGCTTATCAGAAAGCCATTGAATTAAAACCTGAAACCTGGGAAGCTTATTACAATATTGGAGCTAACTACAATAATGAGGGAAGACGGTTGCAAGAATTGGCAAATGAGGAGAAAGACCCAAAGAAATATGATGCCGGAATCAAACTTGCAGACGAGGAATTAAAGAAAGCACTTGAAAACCTTGAAAAAGCCCGGCAATTTGTGCCAGCGGGCAAAGACCGTTCAGATGTATTGAACGCACTCAAACAATTGTATGGAAGGCTCAATATGCCAGAGAAATATAATGAAGTGAAGAAAGAACTTGAAAATAAGAATTGATAAGAATGCGTAGAGAATTGTAAATGAAGCGCAGAGAATTCTAAAGGAAGGGCAGAGATTTGAATCGCAGAGGATTGTTAGAGTAGTATTTGAATTTATGAAAGGGGGACTGAAGGTCTCCTTTTCTTTAACAATCCTATTTAACATAATATTAATTATGGAACAAAGTAATTTTAAGAAAATACAGGGTTTAAGGGCATTTCAGTTGCTAGGTTCAGCCGGCTCTTACAACTGCTAGTTTCAGCCGGCGCTTACAACCAGACCTGGGCAAAGAAATGAACCACTTCTGAATTGCAGGTACTGTTCGAGCCGGTCAGAATCGGTGAACCATTGGCCATGAAAGTTTTGGGTGGCAAACCAGTTAGGTTCCCAAACCTTACGGATATCTTTAACCCCTAATAGCACACTGATGCGTTGAATAAACTCCCAATTCATCACTCTGAATTTCTCGCCACCACCAATATTATACACCTGACACCAAAAAGATTCGGGCAAATCAGTGCGGCAAATATTAGCAAGCAATACGCCAGAATCGTATGCACTCACCCATTCAAACACACCGTTAAGCGGCTGATGAAACATGATTGGATCAAGATTTTTTAAAAGGTGCTGGTGCAAAATACCGGTCTGGCGAAGAGAAACCCAGTATTTTATACCCGATTCAATGATAATACGCTCTGCGATTGTTTTTGAGCGTGCATAGTTGTCGTAATAACTTATTTTTATTGGGTCACCAGCCCTGCCCCAGTGTATTGGTGGATTTCTGTCGCCCGTTTGGGCAACTGTTCCAATGTACACCAGTTTTATCTGGTCTTTTTCTGGTTGTGCTAAAATGGCGCGTGTGATGTTCTCTGCGGCCTGAATGTTTATACGTGTGGTCAGCTCTGGAAAATAGTCAGCTTTTGGTGAGACCATCCCCCCTACGTGTAACACAATATTTGCCCCTTTAACACATTTTTCAACGTCATTGTAATTTGTCAGATCGCCATAAACAACGCTAACCAATTCATTAGCCTCCCACGCTTTGACTACTGCTTTGTTTCTTTCTGAGTGCAAAACAAGCACGGTTATCTTAAAGCGCTCATTGCTTTTAAGCAATTGTTTCATACCCTCCCTGCCCATATTGCCTGTAGCGCCTGTTAAAAAAATAGTAGTCATTGCTAATTTTGCTGTTGCTTAGTGCTTTTAAATAAACGAACAAAGTTATTTGAGCGATATACTTCTATAAAGTTGGTCTTTAAGAGATTGTAAAGTTGGGCATTCGCCATTAAATTCAATTTCGATACATCGCCATAAACCAATACAAAGTCAATGTTTCTATCATTTTCTGATTGGTAATTGCTTTTCCATTTCAAACCGTTCAATGAGTCATTTCCGGCCAGTTGTACCTTTGGGAAATTTGATTTGTTCCATGTTATCGGGAACCATCCGAGCTCTGCCTCATAATTTTCAAGAATAATCATCGGCTTGTCAATTCCGGCATAATTAGAAAAATGCCAATGCAACCAGTTTTCAGAAAGGTTAACTGGTAGAACAACGCTTTCAGGCTTGATGTATTTCCCTGCCTGGTATATTTGTTCTGCCTGACTACTTAAATCAGTGATTCGGTTGAAGTTCCGGCTTACAAAAGGCTGACAATATGAAAGAGTCAGCAAAATTGTAAATACGATTTGCATATTATCAAAACGTTGTGCTCCCAACCAGGAGATAAAAAACATAAAGAACATCAGGGCATAGCGGTCGCTCATCATACCAGCAGCTGCGTCATCCGGCGAGAAAAAATACATCATTAATGCAACTAGAGCGGGCAGCAGTAGAAAGTCAGCTCTCCCCCACCCGTCTTGACCTTGTTTTATTATCCTTTTGAATAAAGCATAGCCAAGCATACACAAGAGCGTAAGCCCAAGCGGGCGAAAAAGACTACTTTCTTTCGCGTCATATATTACAAGTGGTTTTAGGTCGAGCAACCATGCGAAAAGTGTTTGGTAGGGTATAAAGGTATTTTCACCCGCGAAAGGTGTTTTTAGCAGAAAGTACAACAACATGACAAAACCAGGTAAAGCGGCTATACATAAAGGGAGTATTTGAAGTATAAATGGTTTGAGTATATGCGAAAACGGCATCTCAGTCCTTTTATGCCAAGCATGGTAAAGCGAGAAACTACCCATTGCCAAAAGCACAAAAGCAAAGTTGAGAACAGCGGCAAAATAAGTTAGTATAAGTAAGGTGGTTACGATAAGATAGTGCCGTATGCCTTTTGTTTTATGATGGTTGAGCCAATATGACAACAGGAGAAAAAGCAAAATAAACGACAAGCTAAAGTTGTAAAAACCGATATGAAAAAGCAGGCTATGGCTAAAAGGGATGATAAGCAATGAAACAAATGAGCCATTATGACTTAGACGCCTTAGTAAAAGCCTAAAACTCAATGTGATACCCAGAGTATAAAGCACCATAAAAACCTTTTCGGTGAAGGGGCCTGAGAAGAACTGCCTAAGCAGCGCTAAAACAATCGTTCCAAGGTAATTGGGTATTGGTTCTTTGTGTATTTCGAAGAAAGAATTTAATGATTCATTTCCTGCCATGAGGTGGCGAAATATTTCGGCATTGTATAGGTGGGCAGGTCCATCAAGGGATGGATAAAATGAAAGGAAGCAATAGCAGAACAAGTCTGCGGTCAAAAGGGCGAAGAAC
Organism: Bacteroidia bacterium; assembly: GCA_019695235.1. Taxonomy (GTDB): domain Bacteria; phylum Bacteroidota; class Bacteroidia; order M30B66; family M30B66; genus JAIBAI01. The sequence goes on from JAIBAI010000001.1 coordinate 103,815, forward strand.
AGGAGGCTTTCCCAATTAAACTTGGGTAGTAATTTTTTCATGTAAAATTAATCTTCTAAAAGTACATAATCGCTCCAAATTTCATAGTTTTACTTAAAGCAGAAACCATGAGTCGTTCAATACTTCGTGCGTTAATGCAACTATTTGCTTTGGCGGCAAAGCCTGGAAGCAAGCTGGAAAAAGGGCGCGAATTTCTTGTCAATTTTTTGCGCAGAGAGTTAGGTACCCAGCAGGTTGCTACCTATTTGGCCGAATTTCAGCGTCTTGTTGACCAAAACTTTTCTTCAGAAACAATTCGTGAGGAGTTGAAGCATAAATCTTCCTCATCAGTGAAGATGCTTCGTATTTGTACCAAGATTAACGAAGAGCTCACTTATTCACAAAAGTGTTTTGTTTTTATCAGGTTATCAGAGTTTATTGCAGCAGGCGAAGCGCCTGGGGGTAATGAGTTTGAGTTTTTAGATACCGTTGCTCAAACGCTGCTTATTAACGCAACAGAACAAGGTTTGATGCGGCACATTTGTATTCAACCTTTAAGCATTTACCCTCATGAACATTGGTTGCGCATCAGTGGAAAGGTACTGCCGGATGTTGCCCGTCAATATGTAGTTCCGGGCTTAGATGGACAGTTTATTTTATTGTTTTTACCAGAGGCTGGAAGCTATTTTCTAAAATATTTGGGCCAGGAAGCATTTTATTTGGCCGGGCAGCTACTCAATCCGGATATGGTTTATCCGTTCCCGCCAGGTTCGGTGATACGGGGTACTAAAATAAGTCCATTATTTTACAGTGACTTAGTAAGTAAGATACATAAAGAGCAGATACAACCTCCTATTATCTTTCAGGTAAGCAATCTGGAATATAAGTTTCCCAATGGGAAGCAAGGCTTACATCGAATTAGTTTCAGCGAGACCTCTGGCAGCCTTGTGGGTATTATGGGCTCGAGTGGAACCGGAAAAAGCACTCTGCTGAATGTACTTAACGGCAATATGTTACCAAGTGCCGGTCGGGTAAGCATCAATGGGGTTGATATTCATGCCGTTGGCAATCAAACCAAGGGTCTTGTCGGATATGTTTCGCAAGATGATACGCTTTTTGAAGATTTGACAGTTTTCCAGAACCTGTGGTACAATGCGCTTTTGTGTTTTGATAAGCTGAGCAAAGCAGAAATTAGAAACAAGGTAGATCGCACTTTAAAGGAGTTTGGTTTGGATGAAATCCGCGACTTGAAGGTAGGAAGTCAGTTGACCAAGGTTATTTCCGGGGGCCAGCGTAAGCGATTAAACATTGCATTGGAATTAATTCGTGAGCCTGCGGTACTTTTCCTTGACGAACCAACATCGGGTTTGAGCAGTCGTGATTCAGAGAACATCATGGATTTGTTAAAAGAGCTTGCGATACACGGAAAGCTTGTTTTTGTTGTGATTCATCAACCTTCATCGAATATTTTCAAAATGTTTGACCGCCTCATCCTGGTAGATGTTGGCGGCTATCCAATTTATTATGGCAATCCTTTGGAAGCAGTAATATATTTCAGGTCGCTGGTTGATCATGTTAAGCCTGGAGAAAGTGAATGTCCTGAATGTGGAAATGTAAATCCAGAGCAATTGTTTGACATACTTGAAGCACGGGTAATCAATGAGCATGGTCGTGCAACGTTGCAACGAAAGGTTTTACCCAAGGAGTGGAATATGTTTTACAAAAGGATAAGTAATCCAATAGAATCAGGCAAAGCCGCTCCAGCTTCCTTACCCCAATCATTCCAAAAACCCTCAAGGCTTAAGCAATTCTTTGTTTTTTGTAGTAGAGACATCCGTTCAAAAGTTTCGAACCATCAGTACATGTTACTGAACTTACTTGAGGCGCCATTACTTGCCTTTTTGATGGCTTATTTTCTTAAATATCGGCATGAAGGCGAATATCAATTTTACAATAATTTGAACATCCCGGCATATCTGTTCGTATGTGTACTAACGAGTTTGTTTTTCGGATTAACTGTTAGTGCGGAAGAACTTTTTAGAGAAAGGCTTATCCGTCGCCGGGAACGGTTTTTAGAACTTTCATACGGTACTTATTTGAGTTCAAAGACACTTGTTCTTTTTGTGCTTTCTGCAATACAGTCAATCAGTTTTATTCTGGTTGGCCACTATGTTTTAGAAGTTCGGGGTTTATTTTGGGGAGATTGGCTCGTTCTTTTTTCTGTTTCAGCTTTTGCGAATATGCTTGGGTTGAATATTTCGTCGGCGTTCAATTCGGTAATTACCATCTATGTTTTGGTACCCCTGCTCATTATTCCACAAATTTTATTGAGTGGTGTTATCGTAAAGTTCGAAAATCTCAATCCCGAAATTGTAAAAAACAATGGAAAGGTGCCGCTTGTAGCCAACCTAATGGCTACGAGATGGGCCTATGAGGCCATTGTGGTGAACAGGTTTACAAAAAACATTTGTCAAAATCACGTATTGTCACATGATATTGCGCTTTCAGAATGTGTATGGCGTGCAAATTATTGGTTTCCGAAGATGGAAGAAATGATTGACGAGGCTGAGAAAAACGCACATTCACTCAGGATATTGCAAATCGAAATTAGGAAAACAAATGCCCTCGGTTTATATGATAATTTTAACGAAAATGCGATAAAGTTGAATGTTCGAACCACCTATTCAGCTATTCATTTATGGCTTGAAAAAATACGTAAGCAGGCTAATCAGCGCTTTTTGGTGGTTCAAAGAGAGAAAGACAAAATGATGGCAGCAGTGAGTGATTCAATGGTTAAACTTTATACCAATGATCAATTGTCAGCGCTTGTTAAGCGTTCTGATAATTTTGAAAAGATTCAGAAGAAGTCAGATGGTACCCTGCTACGTACTTTTGAGCCGGTATATCAGCTTCCGGAGCCGGGCTATATTGCAGCTGGCCAATTCTACGCCCCTTTTAAGCGGTTTGGGTCCTACCTGATGAGTACTTTATTTGCTAACGTATTGGTTATTTGGTTAATGACATTTCTGCTTGCTGCTGCATTGCGGTTCAATATGCTGTCACGAATATTAGGTATTGCCCCAAAACATTTAAAATTATCAATTGTTAGGTGGAAACCTTCTTCATCGCAAAAGGCAACATAATAAGTGCCTGATAATCTTCGCCTGCCTCAAGCATATCTTCATCGTCTTCTTCATAAATCCAGGTGATTAATACCTTTGAAGTACCTGCCTGATGCATCTGGTAGAGCTTTTTGAAAATATCTAAAAGGCATTTTGACGTACTGGTATTAAAATATTCAAGGTGAATATTGACCTGTGTTTCTTTTTGAGGTTGCAAAACATAGTTATCTATCCATTTGAAGACCGGTTCATAAAATTCGATAGAATTTTCGGGGATAGATCTACCATTAAATTGAATCTGCCCCAAGGCATAGTTGCATTGCACCAGCGGGGTCTTATTTTCCTGAGGTATAAATAAATTATCCATTATACATTATTTACAGTGATTACAAGGCTGAAAAATGAGAACTCTTCATCTACTTTGCTAAAAGAATAATCGAACTTCTGTCCGGATTTTCTTGCAATATCAATAATACCAAGCCCTCCGCCCCCCTTTTCAGAATAAAATTCATTGTTAAGGGTTTGCAAGTAATATGCTTTTAACTGTTCTCGGTTCATTGCATTTATCTGTTCAATTTTTGACTTAAGTTCAGGTATGCTTTTATTTAAAATATAGTTACCAGTAATGATTCTATAAAGGCCATTGTCGTTGCGACCAATTAGAAATAGTGAAGCTTTGTCGGCTAATGCTGGTGTGGAAGTAAGCACCTCACCATGATGATACAGATTTTGCAGGCATTCAACCAGCACATTGTACACTTTTTTACGTTGTCGGGGTTCTTCTCCAAGATTATCAAGTTTTGATTCCATGATTTGAAGGATAGAAGATAGTAAATCAGGGGTGATGACCCCTTTAAAGGAAAGCATGATTTTGCCATCCTCCATCTTTTCGTAAAAATCAAATACATTAAACATTACGCTGTATCATACGCTTAAAAACCTGTTTTTAATGAGTTTCTTGATTCAAGCAGGAAGCCAAGACAGCCATACATTGATTCGTCGGTAGGTTCATAGGAAACCTCTGGCAGTTGCAATTGGATAATCAGGTTAAGGCTGTTATCACAAACAAATTCAAAGTCAAGATTCGTATCATCTTCTGAGGTTTCGAACAAGACTTTTTTCGTGCGTGCATCAAGCACTTTATACATTAGATGTTGCCCTTGCAGCAGATTCTCATCTGCATGAAAGGTCATGCGATAATCAAATCCTTTAAAAACCGTTATATTGAAAGTACAAGACTGACCTGGCCTGAATAATGCGCTTTTTGATTGACTATTGTACTGGAATTCAATGTCTTCCCTTTGGAACTTGCATTTTTCCTTGTGGTAGTTTTCGCAGTATTCAGTTTTATTGCGGGTTTTTGTTTGGGCGAATAAAGGCAGGTTCAACAACAAAGCTGCACCAATACCAAGAATTATATTAGAGATTTTCATAGTTGTGCTGCTTATTTAGATGACGATTTCGAAGTAAATTCAGTTCGTATTGCAGTAGCAATCTCCTTAATTTCCTTAAATTGTTTTGAACTGAGAATTAATGTTGAGCCAGCACCAATTGTACGTTTTTCATTTGTATTTGTCGAAGATTTTGCTGGTTCAGCCTTGATGGCTTCAAAAGCATTTTTCAGTGGAGCCATGGCCGTAATAACCTCAGATACCCGCGAGTCATTTTTATGCCTTTCGAGAAAATGAAAGAGATTTTCGAGAGGGAACTTCTGGTCAGCAAGGTATTGGTACACTGCCCCTCCTTCTTTTTCACCAGCGGCTAATTCTGTGCTTATATAAATGCTTTCAATAAAGCCTCCGGCCAACATCAATGCCAGGGATGCCCCTTGTCCGTTTTTTTCAAGATTAGCTGAAGCATCAAAAAACACATCGTTTGCATAGCTGTTTAAGGAATCGTTGTTTGCAAGGTTTTTTTCGATTCGTTTTAGCAAGTTTTCAGATATCACTGAGGCAATGCCCATTTCTTCTGCCAATTTCCGGAGGTTATTGAAAATTTTCAACACGTCAGCTTTCTGGTCGAAATTTGAACTATAAAACAAATCGCTGGAATAAATACCAAAATTGATAGCCTTCTCTTTTGAACCCGTATAAGAAGCAATATTCGCTACAGGATTGAGTAAACCTGGTTTTGATTTTAAGCCAAGTCGTTTGAGGTGTGCGTAGTATTCACCTGGCATAGGTATTTGAAAAAAAGCCTGAATTGAGTCAGCCAATTCTTTTGCAAGTGAATCATTCGCTTGAGCTGATTCCGCAGGTTTATCTGCTCCTCCGCAGCCTGAACCGAAGGATAATGCAAAACTTAGAATCGCATACAGGATGAATGCAGGTTTAAATTTGAATGACATTTTGTTACATTTTTTACAAACTTAAATGAAATTTTAAGAAAAAACCAACTCTTTTGGTTGAAGATAAAAACAATTTATTAGCCATTTAAGTTCCATTGCGGAGGATTGGGTCTTGGTGAAAACTTTTGAAAAACCCATATTGCAAATTGCCTATTTACAAGGTGGCTTTCGATAATTTGCCCTGAATTTTAATTAATGAAGGTGCTTAAAACAATTGGTTTTTTCTTTCTATTTATGCTGGGGGTCACTGTGCTGAAAGCCCAGCAGGCTAAAACTTTTTCAGGCAATGGAGAAACATTTCTTAAAGAAATGAAGGCATATCTTGAGGCTGCCGATAAAAAACTTGCAAAAGAGCTGATAGATGAGTTCGAATCAATTTGGCTAAAGCAATTCTCAGCCAATGAGCAAGACCAGGTGCTCGGTATTGCAAATACCATGGCGAAGCGCCGGATGGCGGCAATTCCAAATTTCAGAGACTTTCTTCATTCACTCATAGGCTTTTCTGTATCTGAACAATCTGAGCAGGTTTTTAACGAATGGATGCTAACGCTCGAAAAAGCGGTTGCCAAAGGCTCGCCTGCAAAGTTTAGCCAGTATCTGAATTTTTCTGAGAATTTATTTCGTTACCGGGCTTTATATAAATCAGAAGTTATCACTTGGTCAATAGACCCCTGCGACTATCAGTTCAGATTCGACAGTATTCCTAAACTTATCATTCCGGTAACCAATATAAGAGCCAGAACACGAACCGACAGTACGGTTATTCTTCAGACATCCGGTGTACTTTATCCTTATGAGGCAAAACTTTTGGGTAATAAAGGGGTAATCTTTTGGACAAGAGCCGGGTTATCAGAACAAGAAGCAAAGGCAGAATTAAGCACGTATCAGATTTCAGTAAAAACAACCCGATTTAGTGCAGACTCTTCTGTGTTCTATTTCCCACGGTACTTTAAGGAGCCATTAAAAGGTGTTGTTGCGGAGAAACTCACCGATAATCCGCAAGACCGTGATGCTACCTACCCCCGCTTTACCACATATAACAAAGAATTTTTGATTCCGGGCATATTTAAAGACGTTGATTATCAGGGCGGTATCACTATTCAAGGCGCTAAGCTCTTAGGCTCCGGGAGTCCGGACAATCCGGCTCATTTTACCTTTTTCAGAGAATCAAAACCTTTTGTAGAAGCATCTGCTCAGAATTTTCTCATAGAAGAAAACAGCATGCAGTCGTCAAATGCAAAGGTGGTTCTTCGGCTTGACACAGATTCGATTGTACATCCTGGATTGGTTTTCAGGTTCCTGAACGATAAAAGAGAGCTTTTTCTTTTACGCAATAACGAAGGAAGTGCCAAGACCCCTTATTTTAACTCCTACCATCAGTTAGATATGGACTTTGAAGTGCTTCTCTGGAAGGTTGACGAGCCTACCATTCGCTTCAAGGCTATAGCCGGAGCTGTGGAAAGTAAAGCCCTTTTTGAATCGTCAGATTATTTCAGACAGGAACGGTATACAGAACTACAGGGAATTGATGAGGAAAGTCCCTTACAGATGCTCCAACGCTTATTTGATAAGACCAAAAGAGAAACCTTCAGTGCCAGTGAAGTAGCTTCATTTTATAAGATTGACATTAGTCAAACCAGACAAATCATGCGTAAATTGTCGTACCGTGGTTTTATTCTGTTTGATGAAGAAACAGAAACAATCACGCTGAAGCCAAGGGTACGAAAATATCAGTTAGCCTTGCAGGGGCGGGCAGACTATGATGTAATTCAACTTTATTCTCATGTGGGGGGCAATGACAATAATGCTGAACTCAGTTTGCTCAACTGGGATTTAAGGATGTATGGGGTAAGTCGGATTTTTTTAAGTGACTCCCAAAACGTGGTGATATATCCAAGAAATCAGGAACTTATTGTAAAAAAGAACCGGGATTTTGATTTCGCAGGTCGTATTCTTGCCGGACGCTTTGAGTTCTTCGGTAAGAAGTTTGACTTTAACTATGACCGGTTTAAATTGAACCTTGATAACGTAGATTCACTCAGGTTAAGGGTTGAAGGGAACGAATTGAATGAATTTGGTAAAAAAGAACTCATCAAGGTAAAAACTGTGATTGAGAACGTTATTGGCGACATCCTGATTGACCACCCCAACAATAAAAGCGGAAGAAAGCCATTAGCCCAATACCCTATTTTTAACTCAGTAAAGAATTCGTATGCCTATTATCAGCGCTCCTCAATTTTAAATAGTGTGTACAAGCGTGATAATTTTTATTTCCAGCTTGACCCTTACGTGGTTGATAGTCTCGACAACTTTACCAATGAAGGGCTTGTTTTTAAAGGGCTATTTGTTTCTGCAGGTATCTTACCTGAATTAAGGGAAGAATTAAAATTACAGGATGATTATTCTTTGGGCTTTCGCAAGAATACCGGCGAAGCGGGGATGCCTGTATATGGCGGGAAAGGTACATTTATTAAAAATTTACAGTTAAGCCATAGAGGTCTTCGGGGTGATGGAGATATTGATTACATCACAACCAAAGCAAAGTCGGATGACTTTGTCTTTTATCCTGATTCAGTAAATGCATTTTGCAGAAGTTTAACAGTAAAGGCTGCACAGCAGGGCAATGTGGAGTTTCCGGATGTGGAAGCAGCGGATGTACGTTTACATTGGGAGCCATATCAGCCCAATAAGTTTGAGGTTGCCCAAACCAAAGGGGCAATCATGATGTATGCCGGCGAGTCAAAACTTAAAGGGAAGATTGCCATCGGTGAAGGCGGGATGACAGGTAGCGGAACCCTGGAATTTGCAAGTGCTGAGGTAGCTTCTAAAAAATTCAGGTTTAAGAAAGAAGACTTCAAATCAGATACAGCTTCATTTGCCTTTACCGCTCGTGATGAGTTGAAAGAAGATGGTACCAAGGAAGTTGCCATTAAAACAGACAATGTGAAGGCCGATGTAAGTTTCAAGAACAGGCAGGGGCAGTTTAAGTCGAACTCATCAGATTCATATATCGAGTTTCCGGTGAACAAATACATTGCTTACATGGATGAATTGAGGTGGTATATGGACAAGGATGAAGTAGACATGAATTCGTCAATGAATGAAATTGACCTGATAGGTTCGCGCTTTGTATCTGTCAAGTCAGACCAGGATTCATTGACGTTTGTTGCACCAAGGGCGAAGTATGCGTTGGCCGACCGGACTATACGTACAGATGGGGTTAAATTGATACGTGTTGCCGATGCGACCATTTATCCGGATAAAGAAAAGATAAATGTTGAACGAAATGCTGTAATCACCACGCTTACAAACAGTAGAATCAATGCCAACAATGACTTGAAATACCATGATATTTATAATGCAAGCATTGATATTTTCAGCCGGAAGAAATACAAAGCAAGCGGTGATTATGATTATGAAGATGATTTAGGCAAGGTGCAGAAAATAAGTTTTGCCACTGTTCAGCAGGACACAGCAGGCAACACAATTGCCTCGGGTGAAATTGCTGAAACACAGAATTTTAAATTAAGTCAGGAATTTGAGTTCAAAGGCCAGGCCAGACTTTTTGCGCCTCGTAAGACCCTTACCTTCGATGGGGGCGTTCGTATAGTGCACCCATGTAAAGGTCTTGAACGGTCATGGTTAAAGTTTAAAACAGAAATTGATCCGGCCAATATTTCAATACCGGTTGATTCGTTCCCTAAAACACCTGACAATGAAAAACTGCTTGCAGGCCTGGTGTTGGTTAAAGACTCGACGCATGTGTATCCTTCTTTCCTTACACGAAAGCGCAAAGCCGGAGACCAGGAAATCATCAGTTCAAGAGGTTTGTTAAAGTTCAATAAAGAAAGCCAGGAGTTCAGGATTACTACAAAGGCTAAGTTTGACAATCCATCACTGCCAGACGATTATGTAGCTATGAAACAGGAGAACTGTGATCTAAGTGCTGAAGGTAGTTTAAACCTAGGAATGGAACTTGGGCAGGTGAAATTGCAGGCAGCTGGTAAGGCCAGTCATAGTATTGTAAGTGATAAGACGGAGTTCACTATGGCGCTGGCAGTTAATTTCTTTCTGGCACCCGAATTAATCAAACATATTGAAGAGACCATTGCTGGTACACAGGGGCTGCAACCGGCTGATGTAACAAGTACTGACTATAAAAAGGCTATGACAAATCTCATAGGCACGGAAGCATCAGACCGGGTGTTTAAAGATTTGGCATCTACAGGTACTATCAAACGCTTTCCGGATGAGCTTGACAAAACAATGGTTTTTGTAAACCTGAATATGAAATGGAATACAGCAACGAAATCATACATTTCTGATGGATGGCTGTCGTTATCAAATATTGGCAAAACCCCTGTAAACAAGACCATCAAAGGTAAAATTGAGTTGGTGAAAAAGCGAGGTGGTGATATCTTAAATCTTTATATTGAATTAGAGTCACAGAAATGGTACTTCTTCAATTTTAACCGTAATATCATGTATGTGTTAGGCGGCGACGAGAATTTCAACAAAATGATTCGTGAGATGGATCAGAAGCAACGTGAACAAAAGGTGGAAGGCAACAATCAGCCACCCTACCAGTTTATGATTGGCGTTGAAAAACGTAAGCGTGATTTTGTTGACAACTAATCCAAGAGGTGTTCATCAAAATAACGGGTGATGGTGCGCATAAGATGTAAGCGGTCTTTTCCCTGTACATTATGGCCATGACCCGGATATATCATATAATCGAGCAATACCCCCGCATCTACGCATTTCTTCACAAACTCCTGACTGTGCTGCCAAACAACTACATCGTCGGAGGTGCAATGAATCAGCATCAGTCGGTCTTTCAATGCGGAAGCCTTGTTTAACAAGCTCGTTTGCCGGTAGCCTTCCGGGTTTTCCTGCGGTGTATCCATGTAGCGCTCTGTGTACATAATTTCGTACATCTTCCAGTCAATCACAGGTCCCCCGCCTACTCCAGCCTTGAATTGAGAAGGATAATTGCACATAAGGCTGGTAGTCATAAACCCACCAAAACTCCAGCCATGCACCCCTATTTTGGTAGAATCAACAAAGGGCAATGCTTTCAGATAGCGAAGGCCAAGCATCTGGTCTTCCATCTCTGTTTGCCCTAATTTTCTATGAATAACCTGCTCAAATGCCTGTCCACGATCGCCCGAACCCCGGTTATCAAGTGTAAATACCACATAACCCCTTGATGCCATCCAGCTGAGCCACAGGTTAGCCCCGCCCATCCATCGGTTGCTCACCATCTGGGCATGCGGACCGCCATAAACGTATAGCAATACCGGGTAACGCCTCCCCTGCTCCATTCCGGAAGGCTTAAATATCCGGCCATTGAGCACTGTACCGTCAGAAGCTTTTATTGTGAGCAGTTCTGGCCTTACCAAATCTACCTGCTTTAATGGATCGTTTGCCTCGAACAAAACTCGAAGCTCCTTTCCGGAACTTTGATGCAGGCTCACCTTTCGGGGAACAGAGAGGCTGGTGTATTGGTCAATAAAGAATTTTTTTGAATAGCTCAACAGCGTGTTATGTACTCCCGGGGCTGATGAAATTATTTTCATCTTTCCGGAGCGGTCGGTTTGCAATAATTTCCTGTCTAAACCATTGTTATCAGCGATTTCGGCAAAGAATTGCTTTCCATCCGGTGTGCAGCCTAAGTAAGATGTTACTGTGAAATTTCCCGTGCTAAGCTGCTGAATCAGCTTTCCATCAAGACCATACAGATACAATTGGTTGGTACCACTGCGCTCACTCTGCCAAATAAACTGCTCAGTATTGCCAGGTAGAAAAGCAGCAGGATGTAGTGGTTCAACCCACTCAGCATCTGTTTCGGTGAACAAAGTTTTAACGAAACTTCCATCAGCAACCCGGTACTGGTTTAGTTTCATTTCGTTTTGCGCCCGGTTCACAACGGCAATCAGGATATATTTCTCATCAGGGGTCCAGGCGATATTTGTCAGATACTGCTCAAGTGGTTCGCCTGTTTGAAGGTAAATTGTTTGACGGCTTTGAAGGTTAAAAACACCCAATTGAACATGGTGGCTTGCCTGGCCGGCCATAGGATATTTAATCATTTCTGCCTTTGCCGGAAAACTACCAAGATTGACCAAAGGATAGTCGGTTACCATCGTTTGGTCCATTCGGTAAAACGCCAAAAGATTACCAGCGGGCGACCAGAAAGTACCTTTTGTAATGCCAAATTCTTCACGGTGTACAGACCTTCCGGAAACGATTTCTTCATTCTTATCATTGGTAATCTGAATATCTTCGCCTTTAATATTGACGAATAAATTATTTTTCCGGGTGTAGGCTACAGAAAAATTCCGGGTTTCAAAATCGGTACGTTCCCAGTCTTTATTGATGGTACAGGCTTTTCGAACCTGCCTTGTTGCAATGTTATAAATTGAAATATTCTCTTCGCCTTCAAAGTAAAACTCAGCACTATTCAACCAGGTAATTGCAGGAATTTTTTTCAGAGAACTACCGAGCTGACTGGCTTTGAGCAAGGTGTCTGGCTTTTTGCCTGAAACAGCATACCGAAGCAGGTATTCACTGCTTTCCTGGTCAGGCATAGCGTAGGAATCAGATTCACCTAACCATTGAACCCCTTTTAATTGCTTTGGTTGAAGGCTGGGGGTAGTAAAAAGCTCTTCAATGCTTAATTTTTTTTGAGAAAATGCCGGAAGGAAACTGGCAAGAAGAAAGAGTGCTGTTAATGACAGGTAGCGCATACAGGTTTGTTATGACTGACAAACGTAGCGAATGGATTAATCTCTTACAAGTCTGGCGCTTATGCCTTGCGTTTCTTAGCTTTTTTCAATTGTTTGAATGCCTTGCGGGCAGTAGCATTCAAAGCAGGGCCGTGTTCAGGCAGAATACTTTCGGCCATTGCCCAAACTTCGTTACCTAAATCCGGATATTTGGCTGCCAATTGCATACAAATAAGCAAAGCATTTGCTTTCACGGCAACCGGAAAGCGCCTGTCAATGAATATTCGGGAAGCTTCATTAAACATTGTTGCCTGATTGGACTCAGAAACAGGAATTACGGTGAAAATGCGCAACAAATTTCTGGTAATACCGGTGTGAAAGCCCTGATCTAGATTTTTTAGCAAAGAAGCTTCTATTGGCAGCAGCAATTCAGGCGCAAATTCACATGCGAAGCTCAAAACCCAAGATGCACGCAATGCCCCTGGATGATTTGAACAAGCTAATTTGGCAAGTTCATTAAAAAGCTTTTGGTCATTTGAAGCAGTCATGGCTAATTTTACGGCAAATGCCTTGCTTTTACCTTCTGCCAGTACCTGTTTCAATTCCATTAAAGTTGCTCTTTTAGCTCCGCCAGGAAGTCTCTAATCTTACGCAGGCGCAATGTTAAATCATGCGTTTCAGAGAGCGATTTCTCTTTGTTTTCCATTTTTTGCCGTGCTCCCTGGAGCGTGAAACCTTTTTCTTTGACCAAATGGTATATCAGGTGAAAGTTTTTTACATCCTCACGGGTGAACAAGCGGTTGCCTTTTTTGTTCTTTTGTGGGCGTATGATATCAAACTCCTTTTCCCAAAAACGTATCAATGAAGTATTTACATCAAACATTGCTGCTACTTCACCAATTGTAAAAAATAGTTTTTCCGGATGGAGTTCCGGGTCTTTTATGCTCATACGCTGTAAAGATATAAAGTGCAGCACGGTTTCGGAATATCTTTGCAAAATTCATTGTAAATGAAAATATGAACGTAGTTGATTTATTGCAAAAAGCCTTGAAAAGAGACTGGCTTACGCAGGAAGAAGGGGTTTTTTTATACAGGCAGGCAAATACGACCGACCTGATGCACCTTGGCCACCAGTTAAGGTTAATGCAAAAACCACGCTGGGAAGTCACCTGGCAAATTGATAGAAATGTCAATACCACCAATGTTTGTGTGGCCAATTGTAAGTTCTGCAACTTTTTCCGGATTCCGGGCCATGCGGAAGCATATATCACCAGTATGGACGAATATGCCAGCAAGGTTGAAGAGATGCGGCGGTTTGGTGCAGATCAGATGCTGCTGCAAGGGGGGCATCATCCGGAGCTCGGTATAGAATTTTACGAGGAACTTTTTAAAAACCTAAAAGCGGCATTTCCGGATATCAAACTTCACGCTTTAGGCCCCCCGGAAGTGGCACATATATCGAAGCTAAGCGGCCTGAGTCATACACAAACCCTGCAAAGACTGAAATTAGCAGGGCTTGACTCATTGCCTGGTGCCGGGGCAGAGATTTTAAACGACCGTGTGCGCCGGATGATATCAAAAGGAAAATGTGGAGGTCAGGAATGGCTGGATGTGATGCGTGCAGCACACCAATTACATATTACCACCTCTGCCACAATGATGTTTGGCCATGTGGAAACCATTGAAGAGCGTTTTGAGCATCTTGTATGGCTTCGTCAGGTGCAGCATGAAAAACCTGCTGATGCTAAGGGTTTTTTGGCGTTTATCCCCTGGCCTTTTCAGGATGACGGTACTTTGTTGCGCCGTATTCGTGGGGTGCGCAACAAGGTAAGTGCTGAAGAATACATCCGCATGGTGGCATTAAGTCGTATCATGCTTCCTAATATTCAAAATATTCAGGCTTCCTGGCTGACGGTAGGAGAAGTTACAGCTCAGATTTGTTTGTATGCAGGTGCCAATGACTTTGGCTCCATTATGCTGGAAGAAAATGTAGTATCAGCAGCAGGAGCGCCACATCGGTTTACCGCAGCAGGTATCCAACATGCCATCAGGGAAGCAGGGTTTGAGCCACGCCTGCGAAATCAACAATATGAATACCGCACCTTGCCTGAAAATCTTGAGCAACAAGTGATTAATTACTAAGCACAAATTGTTGATTAACTGATAATTACCTTTTGTTATCTGCACTTATGGTTTAAACAGTTGAAGCAGTCCTTCACGAACTGATAACTGCCCGTTTTCGATGGCCATTTCGAGTGCCTTCAGCTGGAGTTTGTTAGCCTGGTCATCATAGAACCGGGCAAGTACTTCCTGTTTCACCTGTTCGTGAAACCAGTTGAGCATTTGTGCTTTTCTGTTGGCGTCGAAAAAGCCGCTTTGCTTTATTGATTCAAAAAATGTTTCAATAACCTGGGCAATTTTTTCAACAGAAGCTTCATCAAGGGCTGAGCAGATGTGTGCCTGGGTTGTAAAGCCGGAGTCATGCAGGGGCATAAAATGTAAAGCTCTGGCGATTTCCTGACGTGCGGCTTTGGCTTTGTCAACATTTTCGCCATCAGCCTTATTAACCAGGATAATATCAGCCATTTCCATAATACCACGTTTGATACCTTGCAATTCATCGCCGGCACCTGCCAGCAGAATGAGTACAAAGAGGTCGGTCATGCCATGGGCTTCTGTTTCGCTTTGCCCCACCCCTACTGTTTCGACTAAAATAACGTCAAAGCCGGCTGCCTCACATAAGATGATAGATTCACGCGTTTTAGCAGCGACTCCTCCTAATACACCTGACGAAGGACTTGGGCGAATGAATGCCTGTTTACTTGCCGACAAGGTTGGCATCCGGGTTTTGTCGCCCAGAATGCTGCCTTTCCCTATGCCACTGCTGGGGTCAATGGCAAGCACAGCTACTTTTTTCCCCTGATTTACAAAGCGATTTCCAAGAGCCTCAATTAGGGTGCTTTTGCCTGCACCAGGTAAGCCCGTGATACCAATGCGGATGCTTTTTCCGCTATGAGGTATTGCCTGATTGAGTAAGCGGGCAGCTTCTACTCTATCGGCAGGCGCATTGCTTTCAACCAGGGTAATGCCACGCGACAATGCAGCATGGTCACCTGCCAAAAGCTTTTCAAAGAACAATGCCGGATTGCTTTCCTTTCGGGCTTGCCTTATTTTTTCAATACGTACATCTTTTTTTTTGGCCATGGCCTTTACAACAAGGATTCGTCAGCAAAACTCATATAGCCACTATCGGTAATAATCAGGTGGTCTAAAAGCCGCATATCCATCAGTTCAGCAGCTTGTTTTAAGCGGCTGGTAAGCCGAATGTCACTGTCGCTGGGTTTTAAATTCCCTGATGGATGGTTATGGCAAACAATCAAACTACTGGCGGCGTTGTCGAGGGCAAAGCGAAGAATCAAACGAAGATCAGCCGTAGTAGCGTCTATGCCTCCGATGCTGATTTTGCGGGTACTGATGACTTTATTGCTTCTGTTGGCTGCAATTGCCCAGAATTCTTCGTTGGGCAAGTCGCCAATACGAGGGCCCATTAACTCATAGATATCGCGACTTTGTCTTATATGGTTTCTCTGCACCGGTGCAGCTTCCTGACGTCGGCGCCCCAGTTCGAGCGCTGCTACAATGCTAACTGCCTTGGCTGGCCCAACGCCATTGAGACGGGTAAGTTCTTCCACACTTTTTTTTCCTAATTCAAGAAGGTTATTTCCTGAAAGGTGCATTATACGGCGCGCCAGTTCAACAGCGCTTTCACGACGCGTACCTGTACCAATGATGATGGCTAGCAGTTCGGCTTCACTTAAAACATGGCGCCCTTTTTGCAAGAGTTTTTCTCTTGGGCGGTCATCTTCGTTCCATTGACGGATAGGCCTGAAGCTATGTTCATCAGAGTTGCTCATGCATGATGTTCGTTAAAGCATTGTTGTAAAGCCCGAACAAGTTTTTTATCTGCCCGAAACTGATATCGTCTACCTTAACTTCTGCGGAAGAAACATGACCTAATTGCTTGAATGTCAGCGAAGAATGTTGTTCTAAAGCTGTTTTAAATGCTTCTAGTTTTGCAGGCTTCACGCTTACTACTACCCTGCCTTGTGCTTCGCCAAAAAGAAAAGCGTCATTGCGAATGCCTTGTTCTGATTGAATATCACAGCCCAATGAGTTCACAAAGCCTGATTCAGCAAGGGTAACAAACAAGCCGCCATCAGAAACATCATGGGCTGATTCAATCAGTTTGCCTTTTGTAAGGGTAGCGAGTGCAGCCTGAAGGACTAATTCATCGTTAATATTGAAGGCCGGTGCCGGACTTAAAGCAACTTTATGCCATGAACTCAGGTATTGAGAGGAAGAAATGTCGTTGCGACTACTACCTAACATAAATATCAAATCACCTGCACTCTCAAAACCAAGTCCCATGGCCTCTTCAGGCGAATCCATCAGGCCAATCATACCGATGGTTGGTGTTGGGAAAACAGGTACTGTTGAATTATCCAGCACCGTTTGATTGTAAAAACTCACGTTACCACCTGTAACGGGCGTATCAAATGCCCGGCAGGCAGCTCCCATGCCTTTGATAGCACCTACAAATTGCCAATAAACTTCAGGGTTATAAGGATTTCCGAAGTTCAGGCAATTGGTAACCCCAAGTGGTTTGGCGCCTGAACAAACAAGGTTTCTGGCAGCTTCGGCCACTGCAATGGATGCACCGGTTTCAGGGTCGGCATGTACGTATCGTGCATTGCAATCAACTGTCATTGCCAGCACCTTACCGGTATCTTTTAGATAAAGCAATCCGGCATCAGCGGGTTTATTGGTACTGATATTAGCAGTACCCACCATTGAATCGTACTGGTCGTAAACCCAACGTTTACTTGCGATATTCGGATGGCCTAACAGGTGCAGGGCTATTTCTTTCAGGTTGTCAGGCTCAGGGATACTGTTGATGTCGAATTTTTTCGTTTCACTGAAGTAAGCAGGTTCTTTGTATTCGCGATGATATATCGGGGCACCGCCACCAAGTACCAAATCGTTTGCAGGTACATCAGCTACCAATTCACCTTTCATGTAATATTTCAAACGCCCGCCTTCAATCACCTCCCCGATAATGGCGTGATGAAGGTCCCATTTATCAAATACAGCTTCCACCTCCGCTTCTCTTCCGGCCTCAACAACCATCAGCATTCTTTCTTGCGACTCGGATAATAGGATTTCCCATGCCTGCATACCTTCCTGCCGTGTAGGTACTTTGTCGAGCCAGATATTCATGCCGTGCTCACCTTTTGCCGACATTTCAGATGTACTGCACGTGATTCCGGCAGCGCCCATGTCTTGCATACCAATGATGGCGCCGGTTTTGATTACCTCCAATGTGGCTTCGAGTAATAATTTTTCCTGGAAGGGATCACCCACCTGTACTGCCGGAAGGTCTTTGGCTGACTCCTCATTAAGGTCGCCCGAAGCAAAAGTAGCACCATGGATACCGTCTTTTCCGGTAGAAGAGCCTACAATGTACACATGATTTCCTGCACCGTAGGAAGTAGCAGAAGCAGTTTCGCCAACTTTAACAATTCCAACAGACATGGCATTTACCAGTGGATTCTCGTTGTAGCAGGGGTCAAAAAACACTTCTCCACCCAACACCGGAATACCAAAGGCATTGCCATAATCGCCAATACCTTTCACAACCCCTTTGAGCAGCCAGCGTGTTTTGTCGAGTTTAAGATTACCAAACCTTAAGCTGTTTAGCTGTGCTACCGGCCTGGCTCCCATAGTAAAGATATCACGGTTGATACCGCCTACACCCGTTGCAGCACCCTGGTAAGGCTCTAAAGCTGATGGGTGATTATGTGATTCTATTTTAAAAGCACAGGCATATCCCTTTCCTATATCAACCAATCCGGCATTTTCTTCCCCGGCTTTGGCAAGCATACCTGCTCCTTCACGGGGCAATGTTTTAAGCCAGACGATTGAGTTTTTATAGGAGCAATGTTCGCTCCACATTACCGAAAAAATACTTAATTCGGTAAAATTGGGAGTACGCCCCAAAATCTCCTTAATTCGCTCAAATTCTTCCGGCAATAAGCCTAATTTTTTAGCAGTTTCAACAGTTGTTAGCTGATCAGTTGTTTGCATGGCATCAATCAAGCTGCAAACCTACGAAATACGCTATGTGTTTTCAGAAAACTTTATAAACAACATGGTTGATTAATTTTGGTGATTTTGCATCAGGTGCAAAACAAATAAGTATTTGTTACCTTATATTGATGCGCATGTCAGACAAGCTTTGAGCTGACATTTGTCACATAGACTGTTTTGGTGCTGAAAATCGGTACTTTCGGGCGTTTTTTTAGCTGTTATTTCAATATGTTTTATTTGCATATAGCACTGCTGTATGGTAAAAATCCGAACATTCGTTAAAGTTTAATTATGTCGAAATTTTGTTCTGCCACTGAAGCGCTTCAACTCATTAAATCAGGCGAGACCGTATTTGTACAGGGTAGTGCCGCCACCCCCTTGCATCTTTTACATGCCCTTGAGGAGCGTGCTCATGAGGTACAAAACGTGCAAATTGTAAGCATCAGTTTATTAGGTGATATTGGCATCAACAAACCAGAATACAGGCAAAATTTTTTCTTCAACACCTTATTTGTTTCAGAGCCTACAAGGCAGAATGTCAATCAATTAAACGGCGATTATCTTCCGGTTTTTCTCAGTGAAATTCATTTGCTGTTTGAGCGCCGCTTATTGCCGCTTGATGTTGCGCTAATTCACGTGTCGCCGCCTGATAAGCACGGTTTTTGCTCCTTAGGTCTTTCGGTTGACGTTACGCGGGCCGCTACCAAGGCGGCTAGGAAAATTATTGCGCAGGTGAATCCCAATATGCCGCGTACGCACGGCGACGGAGTGATTCACATCAGCGAAATTGATGCCCTTGTAGCGGTTGATGAAGTATTGCCGGAAGTGAGTTACAGCAATCAGGTTGGTGATAAGGAGCGTATTATCGGACAGTACGCAGCTGGTATTATCGAAGACCGTTCAACATTACAAATGGGTATTGGTACTATTCCAGACGCGGTTTTGCAGAATCTTTCCGGACATAAAGATTTGGGTATTCATACTGAAATGTTTTCAGATGGCGTAATGCACCTGATGAAGCAAGGAGTAATTACAAACGCCTACAAGAAAAAGCATAAATACAAGACAGCGACATCCTTTGCTATCGGAACCCGCGACTTATACGATTTTGTAGATGATAACCCAGGATTTGTTTTTTTGCAGGCGGGCTATGTCAACGACGGACATGTAATCAGAAGCAATCCACGTGTGGCTGCTGTAAACAGTGCAATTGAAGTTGATTTAACCGGACAGGTTTGTGCTGATTCAATCGGTTGCAGAATGTATTCAGGCGTGGGAGGCCAGGTTGATTTTATTAGAGGGGCTTCGCTTTCAGAAGGAGGTAAACCCATTATTGCCATGACATCAGTGACAAACAAGGGAGCCACAAAGATTGTTCCTGAGTTGAAAGCTGGTGCAGGTGTTGTAACCACCCGGGCCCACATGCATTATTTAATTACCGAGCATGGCGTTGCTTATCTTTATGGGAAAAACCTTCACCAACGCGCCCTTGAAATAATAAAGATTGCAGCCCCCGAACACAGGGAAATGCTTGAAAACTATGTTCGGGAGCGCTTCGGAAAACGTATTTTCAGCTTAGGCTAATTCAGCCATGAAGCACCTACCTTTGCGGCATGAAAATGGTGGGTATCCGGATGCTGTTGCTTGCACTGCTGGTTTTGTTAACCAGATTGCCCTTCTTAAGTCAGGGGTATGGGAGCGAAGATGATAGCTGGGGACTTGTGCTCAATGCACGTCAAATGGCTGAAACAGGCGAATACTCGTTTTCGCGCTTACCCGGGCATCCTGTACAGGAATACGTACTGATGTTGATGCCTTATGCTGGTGCGTTTGTGATGAACTTGCTGAGTGCATTGTTCTCTGTTGCTGCTGTAATTTGCTTTGCATTTATCCTGCGGGTTTACAAGATTCATCAGTGGCTATTATGGTCAGTTGTCTTTGCTACTATTCCGATAATCTGGATAAGTAGTACCTATACCATTGACTATATCTGGGCCCTGGCCTTTGTGTTATTTGCCTGGTTGGCTTTGCTAAAAAGGCGGTACACCCTGGTAGCGCTTTTTCTGGGCTTTGCTATTGCTTGTCGTATCACTTCCGGTGCTGTTTTAATCGGTTTTGCATGGATTGCATTTCGTCAGGAGGGGCGAAAATTACCTCAGGTAGTATGGATGGGTGTTTTAACAATGGTGGTAGCCGCATGTTGGTATTTCCCTTCGTGGTTACGTTATGGCTGGTCATTCTTTGACACCTATCGCCTGCCCTACCCATCGTTACCTAAAGTAATTTACAAGGCTACATTTGGGGTATGGGGGCTTTCAGGGTTTATTGCCATTCTGCTCCTTCTTTGGCAGAAATTGCGTAATCAGGCTGATTCATTATTGCCGGACGGACATCTGACAGCCATTATTTTAAACATTTTACTGTATCTGGCAGCTTTTCTGGTACTACCGCAAAAGTCAGCATTCTGGATACCTGCATTGCCATTTATGCTGTTTTGGCTTGTATATCAGATAAGAAAGCCGACGTTGGTGAACATCACTGCTATTTTGTTTCTGCTATCCTCCATTACAGGAGGCTTTAATCTTGCAAATGCTGAGCGCGGCGCCAATTATTCAAAAGCAGCCCTGGTACGCACTGTAGCTGGTCAGGAAGTATTTTTTGATCCGTTAAACGGGCCCTTGCAAAATGAATACAGCAGGCGCGAAAACCGGCAAGTTTATATTGAATCAGCTGTAAAAGCAGCCCAAAAACTTGATTCAGGCGCTCTGGTACTTTGTGGCTGGTGGACCAATCAGTTTATTGTCAACTGCCAGGACCAGGGTGCTTGCCAGGTTCAGGTAGCTGAGTTTTTCAATAAGACACAACTCGACAGCGTTATAAAATCCGGCACCCGAATTTGGTATTTATCTGAAATAGACCAGGCGAATGATGAGCGGTATCAGATGAATTATACGGCCAGTGTAGGTCGGAAGCTGGATTAGAATAACAGAAAATTATTTGTGTCCGGAGGATAATTCTATCACAATGCTGTCTTTATTCAGCATGCTGCCGATGTAATGCCTGCTATGGTTTTAACAAGAATATAAAAGGCTTTCATATACAACCTTCAGGTTTAGTCATAGCATAGGTAGAAATCGGCAAATTGAACTTATGAACCCTATATACACCGAATGATACTGCTAAAGATTTTCACGAAAAGTGATGACCGACGTAAAGTCCAGCAAAAGTTGCCGCCAAACAAATCAGAATGCTTCCAAAAACATATATCGCTGCAATTGTAAACTGCCCCTGATGTATTAGACTTAGGGTTTCGCGACTAAATGAAGAGAAGGTACTAAAACCACCGCAAAATCCGACTGTTAGAAACAATTTCGTGGGTTCCGAAATCACATGCTTTTGGCTTGCAAAGCCAATAATGCTTCCCAGGGCCAAACAGGCTAAAAGGTTAACAAAGAATGTCCCTGCCGGAAACAGTCCATATCGCTCATGTTCAATAAACCTACCCATCACATATCTGGCAATGCCACCCAGGCCACTTCCAAAAAATATCGCAATCAATTCCTTCAATTTTTTTTGAATTTAGTGGTAGTTCAGAATGTTGTGAAAGATATGGCTTAGTGCTTCACAAAGCGCTTTTGCAACGAATAATTTCCCAATTGCACTTTTAATAAATATAAACCTGAGTTTAGTGTTGAAATATCAAGTGAATGTGCAGGGTGGTTTGACAAGGTATTCAAAACCTGTTTACCCGAAACATCAAAAATCTCTATGGTATAATTCCCATGCACTTTGTTTTGAAGGTAGAGTTGTAATTGGTTGGTTGCCGGGTTGGGGAATAGCAACAATGCTGGCGCGGTATCTGATGGTTTCTCAATTTTGAGCAAGCCGCCTTGATTCACCTGAATGGTATCCAACGAATGGCCTTCCTGGTTTGAGTCAACCACTATGAAGCCCGCTCTTATAGTATTGCCGCTGGCTGTATAGGTCAGTATGATTTGTCCTTCACCTTCGCCTGTATTGCCTGAAACAATAGTCACCCATTCTGGCTTTTGTGCAACAGTCCAGTTTAACAAACCAGAACCTGTATTTTCAACGGCAATGGTATCGTTTCCGGCTTCCGGGCTAAAATTCAACACTTTTTTCGACAATTGCATCTGAATAACAGATTGATTGGCTTTAAAAAGTGTGTCATCAATACTGCCATCGTTGCCTAAATCAACAATAATCATCACATCAAAATCCGGATTTTCTGGGTTTAATCTGATGGTATGGCTCACATTGGGGCCAAATGGAATTGAGTCGTGGGTAAAGGTTTTCAACTTGTTTTGTGCAAGCGAACGGATACGCAGGTTGTAATAGCCTGTGTTTGTTGAATTTGAAATGGTATATGAATGGTCGTCATTGGGTTTGCTTGTAATAATTGCCCCGGGACTTACATGCAGAGAATCAATGATAAAGGTCAATGATTCATGTGTTAAAGTATCTTCAATTACTGTTGTAAGCTCAATAATTCGGTTATTACTTGAATTGTTATTGTAAATCAAGGTGTTTCCGGTTGATTCGAACAAATCAATTTCATTGCTTAATGCGTTTAATCTTTGAAACTTCTGAACCAGTCCATCACGGAAAAGATAAAACATCTGGTTCCCGGCCGTTTTTCTTTTGAGCTCATAGCTGTAATTGCCCGACTTGTCGAGATAGTAATGTCGTGGCTTGTGCGCTGCACCTGTAAGAGGCGCAAACGACCTTGCAGAGGTCAGACTTTGCAATAGCGCACCTTCCCAGGGGCCTGCATAATTGCCACTTTCGCCTATCCGGAAATCATTGCCTTCAGCCACTGCATTTAACATTTCATTACCAAACGACCTGGTAGATGATACAGGTTCAGGGGAAGTAAAAAATTGCGAAATGTCTTTTTTAAATAAATCCTGCACAAAAAACAGGCTCAACGACCCGATTGCAGAGCTTGAAATTTCTGCACTTTCACTCTTTTGGTATTTCCATTCTACCTTGCTGAATGTGTTAACAGAAGCAATAATTCCGGTACCATTATTCATGGGTTTGTTGGGGTCGTAGCAATAAATCTCTTCGCGGTATTGCCCGCCTTCTTGGATGGGCACAATTTTGTATGGAATCAAGGCATGTTCAAAAAGTTGATCCCCTTCACCATGATGAATGCCAATAACGGGATGCGCTGCATTTGTATCAGCTAATGCGGCTTTTACTCCGGCTAAAACTTCCTCAGGTGGCAATGCTCTCCATTTTGACATTTGGTTAAGCGCTACCTGAGCAAATTGTGAGGTTTGCATAATGTTCACCGCTTCTCTGAGCTCATCGCTCATAAACACAAAAGAGAGCTTCTTATTGAAATTAACATCTGGGAATCGGTTATGCGCTAATTCAAGTGAATCCCAGGAAGTAATTGCGATTGATGAAAGACCAAAGCAACTTCCCTCATGTTTTCCGGATATAGCCTCCCATTTAAAATAGGCTGCCGGCAAAAGATAGGTATTGCCGAGCGGACTCGTTACATAGCAATTTTCGGCGCCAAATGTTTTAAGCCATAAAGGCCAGGAAGGGAATAAACTATTAGCAAGGTTTGTGTTTCCCGGATGAAATGGGAAGGGTGTACCGGGGCCCCGGTTGGGGTCGTAACGGTAATCAATATTTTGCCATTCACTGGTTGGCCACCAATCATCGCTTGTATTATCCTGCATAAATGCATTTGGGTCGGGGCGAAAACCAATATCGTATTTTCTTTCAAAAAAGCCTCTTGCTTTCCCATCTTCATCCAAATACCAGCCACAGGCATGGCCGTGTTTGTTGATGCCGAGGGGGTGCAATTCAGTTGCCCCAGCAATAATTATTTCTGTTTTTCCTGCAAATTCAAATTCACCTGCACTATTTGAAAACATTTTAAACCCTCGTGTCTTGCCATTGATATTCTGATCTACAACAATCGCATTGTTTCGATTCATACCATAGGTTTGCATTTTTACATTGCCAAAATCCATTGGTTTGAATTCGTTTATGCCCATATCATAAATAAACGGCTTGCGAAAGGTACCATCAATGTACCAGCCCGTTACACGGTTGTCATTGCTTATACCATATCCGCCATAGGTGGGGTACTTGGTAAAGCCACCCGAGGTTGTGTAATATTGATAGGCACCAAAAGCCAATGAAGGGCCTTCCATCCATATTTTCCGGTCTAATCCGTTGGCATAATCACCGCAAATGATGTTGTTATCGTTAATGCCATGTACCTTGAGATTGGAGCTTATTGGCAAAACATTGCTATAGGGGAAGGTTACATTTCCGTTGGAAGGGTTGAACATAAACGGTTTGATGTTTGTCCCATCGCTGTAATGCCCTGCAGCAAGCTCGTGATTATTGATACCACCAAGCCATACCGCAACAGCACCATTAATATCAGCAGGCTTTATTATCAGGGTATCTACCCCGTTGAAGTAAAATCCGCAGGTTGCACCATCAAGCGTACAATAGCCTACTATGGAGCTGGTATCATTTATGCCAGTAACATAAGTTGCACTTGCGTTTTGAATGTCAAACTTGAACTGTGCCTGTAGGTTGGTCAGGGCAAGTAGGAAGAACAGGGTAATTAGGTAGTAGTTTTTCATCGCATTAATGTTTAGCTGAGCTACATATCTTAAAACCCATCCCAAAAATTCAAATCAGGAACAAGTTAGCTAGCAGCTCCGGCAAGGTTATCTACATCAAAAATAAAAAAAAATTTAGTTTAGTAAGCTGAATACTTGTCTCTAAAATCACTTGCTAAGATCAATGTGAATGAAGCTACACGCATGATTCAGAAGTATTCAACCGTTTTGTTGAAAGATATGTGTTTTTAAGCGCATAGCTTAACATTTATCTGAATTTAAATCCTTAACTTCATACTGGGGACAGGGGGTGCTGTCCCCGGGCAGAAACACTATTTTGCAAATAGCTGACTATCAGCTACATATCATTTTGTGTCGCTGTAACAGAGGTGTCAAACACGCAAAAAACGCTTTATTCACCAGAAGTTAATGCGGTTGTGATTTGAAAAAATACACCCATTTATCCATCAGAGGTGAATCCGGTAGTGATTCTAAAAAAGACGCCCATTAATCCTTATTATTCATTCAGGAGCTGTAAACATAAGCAATGGTGTATGTTATTGCTTAAGAATTTTAAAAGTTTGGGTTCCACCCTTCTCAGTGCTTAATTGAACCAGATATAGACCGGCGGTTTGCTGTGATAAATCTAAATCACATGTAAGGCTTGTAACAGGAAACGATTTGACCAACCCTCCGGTACTGTTAAAAATCTTTATATGCCCCGCAGTGGAATTAGCACGAGCAAGTGTAAACAAACCGCATGTAGGATTTGGGTAAAGCTTAATATCATCAAACTGCTCTATTTTGTCAATGGTCGCAGGGCTCATGCTCATTTTTTGGATATAAAAGTCCCAGCCCGCCTTCGGACTTAATGAGAAGGCCCCTTCCCCGGGGTCGAAATCAGATGGTCCAACGAAGGTCCCCCCGGTATATATTGCGTTGGAGCTTGTAACAATAGCATTGATTTGTTGAAGCTGTTGTCCGGTAAATTGCGACATGGACATAAAATCTCCCTCAGTGTTTAGTCGCACCAATGCTGCGTCATAATTGCCGCTATTGATGAGCCAATGTGTTGCCTGGCCTGGATCTACATCAATGGAGTCGGAGCGACTATTTATGCCAATTTGCCAGTTGCCATTGTTATCAATTGCGAGTGCTGTTGCCTCGTCACTACCGGTACTGCCGAAATGTTTACCCCAAACAAAGGTACCATTTGAGTCAATTTTAAGAGCAATAGCATCAGAATTGCCAGCTGAAATCAGGCTAAATCCGGTACTATCTGCAGGTTCAAATTCCATATTTTGCCAAAAGGTACCTACCAAGCATACTGCCTTATCAGCATTCACTTTCAGGTCGGTTGGTATAAAGCCTAATGAGGTAGTTGCAATTGTTTTCACCCATAGGCATTTGAGTTCTTTGTTTAGTTTGCAAATAAAGCTTGGCACCCCTGCGTTTGGGGCTGTAACCATGAATTTGTCTGGTCCAGGATCAAAATCAACAGTTCCTAAATATACGCCAGAAAGGTATAGGTTGTCATCACTGTCGGATTCTGTCAACTGCACATCGAGGATATTGGTACTACCACCATAGGAAATAGATTTTGCATCAATATATTCTCCGTCTGATGTAAGTGTTAATATAAAAATTGCTTGCGTTGAAGAGCTGAGGTTTGCCACCGCAGGGCCCGGGTCAAAATCAACAGTAAAACGGTACCTGCCGGTTACAATAAGATTCCCGTTACTAAGCAGGGCAAGCCCGGTAGCGATATCGGTATCAATGTATCCAATTGTTTTTACCCACAATAGGCCACCTGTAGCATTATATTTTGCAATGAATATATCTTGATCGCTGTTTGCTTTCTCAACTGCTGCCACTTTAAAATCCACAAGCGGGTCAGGGTCAAAATCAACTGTGTCAATGTACTCACCAGTGATAAATATATTGCCCTGACTATCAGTAATAAATGCATTCATAACAATGCCTCCCGGCCTTATGCTTCTGATTTGTTTTGCCCATAAAAAATCACCTGTTGCAGTGGTTTTATTGAAAAAAATATCACTTGATTTACCTGCATCGAAAAAATACTTTTCGCTTCCATGAGCAAAATTTGCATATTCAGTGAAATTGCCTGCTGCAAGGAGTTGTTCTCCGGGGGCCATTGCCAGGTGAAGATTGTAAGTGCCTGATTTTGAAAAGCCAAACTGCCGTGCCCAGACAAAATTGGGTACTTGCGCGCTGAGTGTAAACGTAATACAGCAACAAACCAAGGAAATAAATATTCTACTCATAATTCAGATTTTATATAAAAGTACAGTTTTTTTTTAAACTTAATTTCATTTCTAAATTTTGTCAGTGTATTTTGTAAGCTATTTAAAGTTCAAATTTTATCTGGCTTTCTATCTTTGAACCATGAAAATCGAAATTCACAGGCAAATACAGACCATAAGTGGTATTAAACCGATTAATATGGCACTGACATTGTTTTTGCTTTTGTTTTCTATGAATTGCTTAGCTGGCCCCAGACCCCCAAAAAAGTATCCGGAAAAGATTTTTCGGGTAGGATTCTACAACGTTGAAAATCTTTTTGATTGGGAAGACGACCCGCTTACCGATGACCAGCAGTTTTTATCTAATGGAGATTATGGCTGGACAAAAGAGCGTTTTGAGTTGAAAATCAGCCATCTGGCAAAAGTGATTCGCAAAATCTCACCTGATGTGATGGGAGTTTGTGAAGTTGAAAACCGGAAGGTGCTTGATTATTTGATTACAAAGACAGTACTAAAAAAAGACGGCTATTCGCTGGTGCATTATGATTCGCATGACAAACGTGGCATTGACGTGGGCTTGATTTATAAAAAAGGCAGGATTAATGTGATGAAAACTGCTTCTTATCCGGTTGTTTTTCCAGGTGATATGAGCAAGCCAAGCAGGGATATATTATATGTCAAGGGCCGAACAGCAGCGGGCCAGGAACTACACTTTTTAGTGAACCACTGGCCCAGTAGAAGCGGAGGAAAAGAAAAAACCGAACACAAACGCATGTTGGCAGCCAAAACAGCCCGCAGACTTTGTGATTCTATTTTGTTTAGCGACAAAGATGCACGTGTTGTTTTGATGGGCGATTTTAATGATTATCCCAACGATAAAAGCCTGACTGAAGGATTGGGGGCTCAGGTAGATTCGACAGCTTCCGGACATCAATTCTATAACCTGATGGGCTGGCAAAGCACCAATAATACAGGCAGTTACAATTACAAAGGCCAGTGGGGTTTTTTAGATCAGTTTGTTGTATCTTCTTCGCTGATAAAGGGTAATGGTGGCATTCAGGCCTTTTTTAAAAATACTGGAGTAGCTGATTTCAGATTTATTTTTACCAAGGTAAAAAAAGGACAAATTCCTCTTCCTTTTTCAACCTATAACCATGAGGGCAAGTACATTGGTGGTTACAGCGACCATTTACCTGTTTATACTGATTTTTATTTCAACCAGGGCAAGCCATGAGTTATCTATTTACAAATATCCGGCAATTGATACAGGCACGTACAATTGCACCTGAGAAAGTTGCAGGAAAAGAAATGGCTAATCTGCCTTGTATCAATGATGCCTGGTTGCGTATAGAAGGTGAGTTTATTCACACATTCGGTCAGATGAATGAATGCCCTGAACCCGGGAATGACCATGTGATTGACTTGGCAGGTAAACTTGTATTTCCGGCATGGTGCGACAGCCATACGCATATTGTGTATGCTGGGAGCAGGGAAACAGAGTTTGTTGACAAAATCAGGGGTTTGAGCTACGAACAAATAGCTGCCAATGGTGGAGGTATTTTAAACTCCGCTGCTAAGCTGCACCAGGCTTCTGAAGAGGAACTTTTTCAGCAGGCAAAAGGCAGACTTGACGAAATGATTGGTTTTGGAACTGCTGCCATTGAAATTAAAAGCGGCTATGGACTGAATACGGTGGATGAGCTAAAAATGCTCCGGGTGATTAAGCGTCTCAAAGAAAATTCACAAATAGTAGTCAAAGCTACTTTTCTTGGTGCTCATGCTATTCCACAAGCTTTCAGGCAGAACCGGGATGGATATATCAGGGAAATAATTGAACAAATGCTCCCGGTAATAGCTGAAGAAAAGCTAGCCGATTATTGTGATGTCTTTTGCGACAAAGGTTTTTTTACTGTTGAAGAAACTGATATGATTCTCGCAGCAGCAGCCCGGTATGGTTTAAAAGCGAAGATCCATGCCAATGAGTTAGATTATTCAGGAGGGATCCAGGTAGGAGTCAAGCACCAGGCACTCAGTGTTGACCATTTAGAATACACCGGGCCTGCTGAAATTGAAGCACTCCTGGCAAGCAACACCATGCCAACGCTTTTACCTTCAACTGCATTTTTCTTGCGCTTAAAACAACCTCCGGCACGTGAAATGATAGCTGCAGGTCTTCCAATTGCATTAGCAACTGATTACAACCCCGGATCGTCGCCTTCGGGCAATATGCCATTTGTGCTCAGTCTTGCCTGTATCAATCTTCGTATGACTCCCGAAGAGGCAATAAATGCAGCCACCATCAATAGTGCTTATGCGATGGGGCTTTCTCAAACGCACGGCAGCATTAGCCCTGGTAAAAAGGCTAATCTGTTTGTAAGCAAAGATATGCCTTCTTACGCCTATCTACCTTATGCCTTTGGCAGCGGTCGGGTACATAAGGTGATGATAGATGGTAAGTTTCAAATATTTGAATGTTGACCATTTTTCTGCATCAATAGCTTGCGGAGGGTGTCAAATCATAGGAGTCGCAGTTATGCATGATAAATTGAATAGCGAAGCTAAAGCCGCTCCACTCACTACGGTTTAGTTCTTATATGTTAGTAGTAGTTGTTCTTGTCCACCAATTGAAGTTGTCTGAAATTATTATTTCGTTTTTCTCCAAATGATGTGTTGTTTTCATTGGTATTGTTCGGAATGCCAAATGGTATTTGTCTGCCAATGCTCTAATTTCTTCTGTGTCGTCATAAGTCAACACAAACTTACCTTGAATTTTAGATGTCAAGTAAAACAGTTGCTCGTGATCAATGTCGAAATATGTGTAAAGTCGCTTACCTGCAATAGTATAGGGAGGGTCTAAGAAAAAAAAAGCGTTTCTATTATGACTGTTTTGTTCAATTACTTTGAAAGCGTCTGCCTGAAAGAATTCAATTTTATGTTTGATGAAATTAATTGCTCTAATTCTGTCTGCGAGTGTTTTTGCATACCATCTTGAAGCAATGCCTTTTCCATTCTCACCATTTTTGAGCATTCCAGAACCTTTGGCAATAATACCACCGTGAAAAACTCTATTTTTTAGAATAGTGCAAAAAGCAATGTCTTTAATTTCTTTATTTGGGTTACTTAGTTCCTTGTGTACGTTTTCATGTGATAGTTCAAAGTTTAAAATTCTATCAGCAAGCCATTCATTTTTTCCATTAAGGATTATTTCCCAAACTGCTGCAACTTCTTCGTCCAACTCAACCATTGTTATATGGTCAGCAAGGTTTTCAAATGCGGCTGTTAAGCTAACAATACCACCACCAGCAAACGGTTCAATTAAATTCTTTTTGTTGTTGTCTTGACGAAGCCATTCCCTGACAGTCGGGATTAACCAAGTCTTTCCACCCGGATAACGAAAAGGGCTTCTTTGCGGAACAGATGCAACATTGACAACTTGCGTTTGTTGCTTTTTAACTGTTACATTTTCAAATATGGTTAATTGCTCACCCATTTTAACTGCTGATTATATCGGTTAAACTTGGTGCGTCAGGCGAATTGCCTTCTAATCTTTCATCAAGCCTGTCTTGAAGAATATTTATAAAATCTTCAAGTTTTCCAGGTTCAGGAGTTGTAACCTTAAACAATGCCGCTTCAAAGTCTGTGTAAACTGTTTCAACCAAAGTCAAATTGTATTGCTTGGTTTCCTTGTCAAGCACTAAATCATATAAAAACCATGCAATATCTGCTTTCTCTTTGCTTGTTGTTGGTAGATTGGGTAAAGTGTCGAAAAAAGCTTTTTGTAAAGCGACAGCCTGTTTCTTTTTCCAAGTTTGAAAAATTCCGCCTTTGTAAAGCATTTGCGGAATTAATCGCTTCCGTGAAGAAGAAAGGTAGTCAGGCTTTGGTGAGTTGTATCCAGTAGTCCAAGAGAAATTACTTGTCGGCTTATTTATATAACTGTCAAATGGGTTACGAAGATTGCCAGATATGTAAACACCTTGAACTTCAAGAGAAGCAAAGTCAATAAGTTGTCCTTTGTCGTTATAGGCAACTAATACAAAGTCAATGTTGCCAGCCGATTGCCCGTTCTTGTCAAGTAGTTTAATTTCAGAAACTGAAGTCCATTTGGTCTTTTCGTCAAACGCAAATTTTGCAGCATTTTCGATTATTAACCAGTCTTCCCGAAATCTTGTCGGACAAGTAATTACAGGATTGTCGTTGTGAAACACACTGCAAACTCCCAGCGGGTCGTTTGCCTTGTCTTTTGTGCAATTTGGAACCTTGTTATTAAATGGGCACAGCTTCTTATCACGGTAACGTTTTGCTTTGGCCATCTCATTGATAATTGGGAAGCCAAAAACTTCCGCTAAAGGATTATAATTTTTCTTTCCTGTCGCCATTGAACAAATTTACAAAATATTCCTATCGGCCGATAGCTTTTTGTCCACCATTTAATGATGGTCGGCTTGTGCATTTTAAAGGCCTTCCCGGTACAATAAACGAATTGTCTGTCAGCCGAATACAAAATGCCAGGCGAAGCAAATAAAGGCCGTTTTTTGCCTCATTAGAAGCAAATCAATTGGAAGATATCATCAGGAGTTTTCCTGAGGCTGATTTGTTTTTTGCTTCAATCTTCCACAGATAAAACCCACTTTCAAGCGCTGAGATACTAAAATCCTGCTGATTTTGAACCATAGTTTGATATACCAGTGAGCCAGAAATAGAATACAAGCTTAAAATACATGATTCGGTCAATCCGGTAATACTAACGCTTCCAGAACTGGGGTTCGGAAACAAAAAAACGGGCTTATTGGGTTGCTCTTCTTCAATCGCTAATGCAGATTGGCAACGCTCTACCATTTCGAATGAGTTGCCTGAAATAATTGAAAATGAGATACTATCTGTTATTTGGTAACTATATGGGGCTTCGATGATGCTTGCTTGCGTTAGTTGCGGCAACTCTTCTCCTACTTCAATAGTACTGGTATTTGAATAACGACAGACGTCTGTTGGGCGCGTAACAACCTGTATCAGTGCTTCCTGGTCATCTCCCTGCCCCAAAGCAATGAAGCGCTTGTCGGCAGTTGCAAAAAAGTTCCTAAAACCTCCATACGAAAAACCTGACCTTTTTATTTCTGAGATGAAGCGCTCTTGTATATTTCCTAAAGAATCAAGCCTGATTAAATACCCTTTGTCTTGATTGCCGGAGGCAATGCGATACATTGAAAGGTACAATTCATTGCCGGATGAAAATAACGCACTCGATGACATCCTTTCGCCCTCAATGCGATATTGCTTTGCCCAAAGTAATACTCCTGCGGTATCAATTTCAATAATTGTAGGCCTGTCACCTGTATTGAATCCCGTGTTATTAGTATATACAAACTGAATATTCTTTTCCGGAGTTTCCTGCAAGAATGCCGGAATATACCTACTTCCTTCATTTAATTCAATTCGATATGCCCAACTGATAAGCCCTGATTCTTTTATCTTAATAAGCAGACCTGCTTCATCTCCCTCAAAAGCAAGATACCAACTCCCGTCATGCGCACGAAGGGTAGAATTAATCCGGAAACTCCCTTCCCCTTCAATGGTATACACGAATGAAGAATGGGTTTGATCCAGAAGTGACTCTCTCATGAGGAAGACTTCTTTACTAAAACCGCCTTGAGGATATTGCACACTAAAATATTCATTGTCAACCAGAATTGAGTTGGATATGCTGCTTCTAAAATCATAACCACGTGACCATTTTATTTGACCATCAAAAGTTATATAAGCCTTCGTTCCCTTCCAGGTGCTACTACTTGTACCAATTTGAAAACCAATTAAATAGCCATCCGGAAGCAATTGTACTTCATTTAATAAACCCCATCTGTGCTCTGGCATTAACGAAAGCGAACCGGTAACCTCCATAGCAGCATTCAATGTGATAAAATGCACCTGTAAGGAGTCATAGTTTTGTTTCCGACTGCTGGCAACCATTTTATAGCTGCCATTATTGAGCTGATGAATAAAATGTACCTTAAGATTACTGATACCATTTTGGCTTTGTAAGCCAAATTGCCTGCTTTCTGCTTGCCCCTTTATATTGAATGCACTCAGAATAAAAACAAATACCCAAAAACCAATTTGCTTGCTGAATAAAGTCATACAAAAATAATTTTTCAATTATTAATTCCGGAAGGTAGTACTATTTCTGTTTTCGTAAAAGGTAAAAAATAAAACCTATAAAAGCCTTACAAGCAAGCAAAAGAGCAGGCTTGTTTTATAACGAAATTACTTTCTATTGGCTTCAATAGCTTTTCTGACACTCCCCGCTTTAAGTAATTGCTCACGTGCAATTTCGAGTGGAATATCTAATGCCTTTGCTAACATCCGGCTGCCGCGCTCAACCAATTTATGATTGCTTAACTGCATATCAACCATCTTGTTTCCTTTTACGCGCCCTAACCGAATCATCACCGAGGTTGAAAGCATGTTTAGTACCAGTTTCTGCGCTGTTCCGGCTTTCATACGGGTACTTCCGGTAACAAACTCCGGACCGGTAACTACTTCTACCGGATAATCAACAATAAGCGCTAAAGGACTTTGCGTATTACAGGTGATGCAACCTGTTGTGATGCCATGTCGTTTCGCATCACTTACCCCTCCAATCACATACGGTGTGGTACCGCTTGCTGCGATACCTATGACAACATCGCCCGGGTTAATCTCCCAATGCTGCAAATCATTCCAGCATTGGTTCTCATCATCTTCGGCAAATTCTACCGCCTTGCGTATGGCAGAATCACCTCCGGCAATAATACCTATAACCCTGTCAAACTCAATTCCAAAGGTGGGTGGGCATTCTGAAGCATCTACAATTCCCAAGCGCCCGCTTGTACCAGCTCCGATATAAAACAACCTGCCGCCAGCCTGCATGCGCTGAAAAACTATCTCAGCAAGTTGCTCAATTTGAGGCAATTGCTTTTGTATTGCTATAGCAACCGTCTGGTCTTCCTTATTCATCAATGCAAGCAATTGCGTCAATGGCATTGCTTCCAGATTATCGTAATGCGAATCGGCTTCGGTAGTTCTTTGGCTCATGATTACAAGGCCGGAAATTGTGTCGGATTATATTCGTTCATCATTGACCAAACCATCTCAAAAACATCATCCACAGAAGGTTTAGAGAAGTAGTCGCCATCAGAACCGTATGCCGGACGGTGCTCTTTGGCAGTAAGCGTACGTGGCTCTGCATCTAAATAACGGAAAGCACCTTGCTTTTCAAGTACCTGCTGAAGGATATAAGCGCTGGCACCACCGGGAACATCTTCATCAAGCACTAATAGCTTACCCGTTTTCTCTAATGATTTGGCTATCAGCTCATAGCGGTCAAATGGCAAGAGGGTTTGAACGTCTATCAATTCAACAGAAACCCCTTTCTCTCCCAGCTCACGGCAAGCATCAGCAGCAATCCGGCAGCATGAACCATAGGTTAAGAGCGTAAGGTCGGTACCTTCCTGCAATATCTCCGGCAGCCCCAATTCAACCCTGAATTCACCCAGATTTTCAGGTCTTGCTTCTTTTAAACGATAACCATTTAAAGGTTCTATAACCAATCCGGGGTCATCTGCGGCAAGCAGGGTATTGTAAAAACCTGCAGCCTGCGTCATGTTTCTTGGCACGCATACATACATGCCTCTTACAGCATGAACAATCATGCCCATCGGAGAACCCGAGTGCCATACGCCCTCAAGACGATGTCCTCTGGTAGAAATGATCAGCGGGGCTTTCTGGGCTCCCTTTGTTCTGTAACGCAGTGTAGCCAAATCATCGCTCATTACCTGCAAAGCATAAAGCAAATAATCGAGGTATTGAATTTCAGCAATCGGACGCAAACCGCGCATTGCAAGGCCTATGCCCTGCCCTACAATGGTAGCTTCACGGATACCTGTATCTCCTACCCTCAACTCACCGTATTTCTTTTGCATTCCTTCGAGGGTCTGGTTCACCCCGCCAATATTGCCTGCATCTTCTCCAAACACCATGAAAAACGGGTTCTTTGCAAGAATGGCATCATAATTATCACGTAAAATTTCACGCCCGTCAACAAATTGTTTTTCTTCCGGATATATTGGTGCAACTGGTGAAACAGCCATTGCTGAGTGTTCATTTTCGGTGTACAGCCAACTGCTATAAGCATCTTGCTGTGCCGCTGCATTCGTTGCAATCCATTGTCGTAAATCGTTCAAAGCACCGGCATTGCTCCGCGCCACTGCCCTAATGGCTTTTCGGGCTGTTTCAGTCAACTCGCGGTACAAGGGCTCTTTTGTTGACGCTAATGCACTGATGAATGAAGAAATTGCCTGAACAGCCGTCTGACTTTCAAGCTCTTTCAAAATGGCAAGTAACTGGTCACGCTGTGCCAGAATAGGTGCCTGAAATGCCTTCCATGCAGCTTTGCATGCTTCTTTAACTGTAATTTTGGCTTGTTGTTCAATTTCATCCAGCGTTGAAGCTTCAGCAAGCCCTGTCTGGATAATCCATTCGCGCATTTTTTTAATACAGTCGAATTCATGCTCCCAGGCAAGGCGCTCTTTTGATTTATAGCGCTCATGAGAGCCGGATGTAGAATGCCCCTGTGGCTGGGTCATTTCCTGAATATGAAATAATACAGGCACATGTTCTTTGCGACAACGTGTGATTCCTTCATTATATAAATTGCACAAGCCTGCGTAATCCCATCCCTTGCCTTTTAGAATCAGGTACCCGGCATTGTCAATGTCGGCAGCAAATCCAGATAAAACTTTAGAGATATTCCCCTTGGTGGTTTGTTTGTCACGCGGTACTGAAATGCCATAGCCATCATCCCAAACCGAGATTGCCATTGGTACTTGCAGCACTCCGGCGGCATTGATGGTTTCAAAAAAAGGCCCCTCAGAAGTGCTTGCATCGCCAATAGTTCCAAATGCAACTTCATTGCCGTTTACAGAAAACTCTGTGTAATCACGCAGTTCCTCATTATTTCTGAAAACTTTCGATGCGTATGCCAAACCAAGCAAACGTGGCATTTGACCAGCAGTTGGAGAAATATCAGCAGATGAATTCTTAAGCTCCGTAAGGGTTCGCCATTTACCATCTGCCTGAACGGTTCTGCTGGCAAAATGGCCATTCATCGAACGACCTGCCGACATAGGTTCAGCGTTTTCATCGGCATGGGCATACAACTGTGCAAAGAACTCCTGAATGCTCATAAGGCCTGTTGCCATCATAAAGGTTTGGTCACGGTAATAGCCGGAGCGAAAATCACCGGGGCGGAACATCTTTGCCATTGCAATCTGTGCTACCTCCTTGCCATCACCAAAAATGCCAAATTTTGCTTTTCCGGTGAGTACCTCTTTGCGGCCTAAAAGACTTGTTTCGCGGCTTTCACAAGCTAACCTGTAATCAGCCAATACTTCTGCCAATAAGGTTGCTTTGCTGATTTTCTCCTCCTTATCCAAGGTCTCCTGATGCTTTTGTGTCATACCCTTTGATTTTGCCGCAAAGATAATAGATATAGCGGTTTTTTAACCAGGCATTTTCAACGCTGAACACCTAAGTACCCACCTGCCAATTACCGATATACCCATTTCTCAGGCAACAAAAACGCTGAAATTTGCTATATTTGTTCTATTGACTTTATATCAAACATTAATTCTGTGGTATTATGAAACTTATCCTCTCCTTCGTTGCAATTGTTTGTCTGTTTTCAGGTGTTGTTTTCAGTCAAACAGCAACATTATCAGGCATTTCTAAGCATAATGTAAAATCCCTAACTTCACTCAACGGAATGTTGTATTATTTCACCATTGACAGTTTATGGCAAAGCGACGGGACACCTGAGGGCGAACAGCTAATCAAATCCATACCAGATTGGGGCTTCGGTGCCAGTTTTACTGCTTGTAATGGAAAGATTTTTTTCTTAGCAAGTGATGGACAGGGCTTTGAACTATGGGTAAGCGACGGAAGCGCAGCAGGTACTTACAGGGTAAAAGACATTCACCCAACAGATACGGGTGTAAAAAGAATCCTAGCAGTTCAAAATAACCAACTATTTTTCATAGGAAACGACGGGGTACATGGAGATGAGCTTTGGCTAACTGATGGCACCGAAGCAGGGACAAACATGGTGAAAGATATATACAGTGGCAGTAAAAATGGCGTTGAAGGTTGGGCCTCCTATGCTGTTTACAATGATAATTTATATTTTTCTGCCAATGATAGTACTCATGGTGAAGAAATATGGGTAAGTGATGGTACAGAAGCAGGAACCAGATTACTAAAAGATATAAATACCGGAGCTGCTGCATATCCATTTGGGTTCTCGGTTGCAAATGGGCATTTGTTTTTTTCGGCAACCGGAAATACAAGTGGAAAAGAGCTATGGATTTCAGACGGAACTCATGATGGTACGAAGCTGCTGAAAGATATTAACCCTGGTTCAGAAGGTTCATTCCCGTCACTTTCTGTGCTTAACAACAGGCTATACGCCATGTATTCGAGTACCTTTGACTTTGACGCTCCAAATACCGTATTAGAATCGGATGGAACAAGCGCCGGAACTATTGTTTTTCAAGACAGCATCCAGCAATTGTATTACTTTAACGGGCGATATTACTTTTCAAAAATTTCTGGATATCAGGCACCATTTTTTAAACATGCACTATACGCATCAGATGGCGCCGAATCGCCGCTGACACTCATCAGTGATTTGACGCAAGGCAATAGCTCCAGAGCCATTACCAATTTCATAGCAGCAGATGGTAAGTTTTATTTCCTCATTAACTATGATGGACCTGGTGGCGGGGCCAATTACTTAGACAATGATTTATGGGTAAGTGACGGAACAGCAGCGAATACTCATCCGGTTCGCCATACAAACGGGGAAATTGTGAATGTTTATACTCATCATGGGTACGCTTGGGTAGAACATAATGGTTCTTTGTATTTTACATGCAGCAGCGAAGACTCCAGTGAAATACTTGGAGACAGAGTATATGTTGTGAAGGGTACAGGCACCGGTTTCTCTGATGCTTTTTCTGGTAAAATTGAGATATTCCCTAATCCGAGTGATGGCCAGATACGCATCAGCACTCCTTTTATGAATGCTTATACTTTACAGATATTCAACACCTCTGGTACATTAATGAAACAGGAGAAAATTCAAAACAATCAAGAAGTTTCGCTGAATGAGCTTGCGAACGGATTGTATTTTATCTGCTTGCGTGGCATTGACCATCAGGTACTCCGTACGAAAATAGTTGTCTGTAAATGAAATCTTTGAAGATGATCAATGTTGCCAAGTACACTAATTGCGCGCCTGCCGGCCTGTAAATGAGAAGCTAGTTTGAAACAAAAAACCTTTTGCATTCAATTATGCCGTCTGCACTTAGCTGAAGGGTATAAAGGCCTGCATTTAAGCCATTCAGATAAGCTGACAGTTTT
>JAIBAI010000020.1 GCA_019695235.1 Bacteroidia bacterium
AACACGAGAAATCAGTTTTTGACCCTGCCTTCCTGCGCAGATTAGATACATTAAGTCAAAAGTTAAGGGCACTCCCTGCGGTGAAATCAGTCAATGGAATTACCAATGTGAAGGTGCCGGTTATCAACTCATTTGGCTTTACTGGCATTCCCCTTGTTAATCTTCACCAGCCCGGTTCATTACCTGACGACTCGGCACGTATGGTAAATGCGGGTATCTATACCGGAAGCCTGCTGTCAAAAGACCTGCATGCCACATTACTTGTGGTAAAACATGTCCAACATCTTGAAAAAGAAGCTGCTGATACTCTCTTGAACCAGGTTGATGAAACAATTGCCAGAGCAGGGCTCGGTAAAGTTTTTGTCACCGGAAAAATCCGTTGGGAACAAACCTATCTTGAAAAAACAAGATCTGAAATGTGGCTGTTTATTGGACTTTCGCTGGCCCTGGTTGTATTATTTCTTTGGCTAACCTTTCGAAGCTTCTGGGGGGTGATTGTTCCACTGCTGGTTGTGCTACTTTCTATTATTTGGACACTCGGCCTGATGGCTGCCACAGGGAAAGCACTCGACCTGATGGTAATTCTTGTTCCCTGTATTCTTTTTGTGGTAGGTATGTCGGATGTGATACATATCACTAGCCAGTTTCATGAGAAAATCGTTGCCGGACTGCCTCCTCAGTCAGCTATTTTTGAAGCTATCAAAGAAGTGGGCTTTGCAACATTCCTTACTTGCATCGCCACAGCTTTTGCTTTTCTGACCCTTCGTACTACCGCCATCAACCCGATACGCGACTTTGGAACATACACCGCTTTCGGGGTCATAGCAGCCTATTTATTAAGTATTACAATTCTACCCTGGATGCTGATGCGGGTGAAAAATCCTTCACGACTTAAAATCCATACCCTCAATTTTGCCTGGGACTCGAGGCTGAAAACTTTGCTACGCTGGGTGTTTCGAAATCCAAAGCCGATTCTGGGAGCTACGCTCGCTTTGGTAGTGGTTTCTCTTTGGGGTATAAGCCGTATTCAGGTAAACAACGCACTGTTAAATGACTTGAGCAAGAACCATCCGATGATAAAGGATTTTGCCTTTTTCGACCAGCATTTTTCCGGGGTAAGAGGATTTGAGATGGAGGTCAGTACCACTGAAGGCCAGAACATTCTTTCATGGGAGAATCTTCAAATTATACAAAAGGTGAATAGGTTTTTGCATGACTCTCTTCAGATTGGCAACATTATCTCTCCGGTGGAAGTAATTTCAGGTTTTAATCAGGCTATACATGATGGCGAGCCGCAATGGTACGGCATGCCCAAATCACAACCAGCATACGATACGCTCATGCAAAAGGTAAAACCTTACCTGAAATACAGTACAGTGAGAGCGTATCTCGCCCCTTCAGGAAACTCAGCACGGTTCAGCGGGCAAATGAAAGACAAAGGCAGCAAAGCAGTTGGAGCGAAAAACGACCGTCTGATGCAGTTTATTCATGCATTACCAGCCGCTAACCTTGAATTTAGAATTACCGGAAGTTCTGACCTGATTGACAAGAGTAATAACTACCTGATGGCCAATATGCTGGAAGGCTTGAGCTTGGATGTTATTGTCTTAATGCTCATCATCTTTCTTATTTTTCGTTCATGGAGAATGATGCTCATCTCGGTGCTCCCAAACCTGATACCGCTCTTGATGGTTGCCGGAATCATGGGTATTGCCAATATAGAAATGGCAGTGACCATCTCAATCATTTTTTCGATAGCGTTTGGCATCGCTATTGACGATACCCTGCATTTGTTAAGCCGACTGAAAGTTGAATTAGATAAAGGTAGTAGCCTGCCGCTTGCCTTGAAAACAACATACCTTTCAACAGGGAAAGCCATGATTTTAACAGCATTAATTATTTCGTCGGGCTTTGCAATTCTTATGCTTAGTTCGTTTAAAAGTACCTTTTATGTGGGCTTAATGATTTCACTTACCCTGCTTGTTGCCTTGATTGCTGAACTTTTCCTGATGCCGGTATTAATTCTGTACATTTATGGAAGAAATTACCGGAAAAAAGTAAATGTATAAACATTTTTAAATTGCTTAAATTCAACAACGTACAATAAAGGGGAAGGTGCTGATTGTTTAATTGTTCAAAAAAATCACACTTTTTTTAAAAACCAATGAGAATTAATCAACGCCTCTGTTATATTTGCCTAAACTTATATTCAAACGTATATGAAAAAGACCCTACTATCAATGATTTTTGCATCAGCATTCAGCATAGGTGCTATTGCCGGAAATGCCGAAGTATTTAACCTGGATGAACAAGAAATCAATACTGAGTTTGCCCAGTTGAATGAATTAGAGCAGTTTGTTACAGAAAATGAGGGTATTACACTTTCTGAAATAAGCGCTGAAAACCCGCTTCTTGCAAATGTTAGTAACTCTTCTGATATTCTTGGGGTACTTTCTACGCTGGGTGAACCTCCATTTGGTGTACCTTCAATGCTTTGGGGCTTCTGCTTCGGTATTGCCGGGGTAGCCTTGGTATATTTCGTTGCTGATGACCGCGACGAAACCAAAAAAGCATTTATTGGTTGTGCTATCAGTGCCGGCTTGTATATTGTATTCTGGGTAGTGTATGTACTTGTTCTAGGAAACGCATTCTGGTTTGTTGGATAAAGTAACTGAACTTAAAAGGAAACACAAGATAGTGTTCTCCTTTATTTTACTATTCAATTTAATGTTGCCCAATTTTTTAATTGGGCAACATTATTTTAGAATGCAGGCAGAGTTTACCATCAAGGAGAAGTTCACTGATGGCAAAATGGCGCTGACAATGGGAACGGTATATTACGACCGTACTTATAAAAAGTTAGTGTATGACATCAGCTTCCCTGAGAAGGAAACATGGCTAATAGTTGATACGATGTTTTATAAAATCGTTGACAAAAAAATTGTGTCAAAAATGGCCATCCCGATGCTTCCAAACTCCACAATCTATGAGTTTGCATTGATGAACAATCTTGATAATTTCGGACTTGAAAACTCATTCTATACTTTAGATAAAGTTGAGAAAGATGGCGAATTGGTGATTGCTTCATGGATGCCGGATAAGAAAATGCAGAAAGCCTTAGGGAAAATTCTGGTGTCAAAGAAAAATAACAAACTTTTTGGAATCGCTTTTTATACACCTGCCAACGAGTTGATAAAGAAACAATTCTTCAAAGAATATATCCGCTCCTCCGGTGTGGCCTTCCCGGCCGAAACAACAGAACTTCTCTATAAGAAAAGCGGAAAAGAAACCAGAGTAACTACCTACAAAAACCTTGTGGTTAATAATATCAAGAATGACGCGCTGTATAATTTTACTGCTCCTGGTATTCGCTGATTTTAAATCGTCTGCGCAATCAGAATACCTGTATTTCCATACCAGCGAAATGGAGCAGTGCTTTAGAAAAAACACCCCGAAAACAAAGTACCAGATTGCCAGAAACAATACCAACGAATTACAATACCTCTTCTCAGGCTTGTTTCTGTTCTATAAGTTTGCTTTCTCTTCACAAGATGATAACCGCTGTAACTTCCACCCATCCTGCTCAGAATATGGCATGATGGCTGTGAAGAAAAAAGGAGTCATTTTGGGTATGCTTGCTACTGTTGACCGACTTCAACGCTGCAATGGCCTAAGTCCGGAACTATACGATATTGACCTGCAAAAAAAACTACTCATTGATAGCCCCTGATGCGTAGTTTAATTGCCTTGATGGTGCTGCTGGTGCATCCGGTTATTGCACAAGACCTCTACAACAAAGAACATTCAAAAGCATTTGCTGAGTACCTGTTTAAATCAGGGCAATACCACCTTGCGGCAATTGAGCTTGAACGTATTACTTTCAATGAACCCGATAATGACTCCCTGAAAGTGATGCTTGTGAGGGCTTATTCACTCG
This sequence comes from Bacteroidia bacterium, assembly GCA_019695235.1. Classification (GTDB taxonomy): domain Bacteria; phylum Bacteroidota; class Bacteroidia; order M30B66; family M30B66; genus JAIBAI01. The sequence goes on from JAIBAI010000020.1 coordinate 3,938, forward strand.
AGCAATCTTTTGACCAGGCACTCAGAACTATCCAAAGACTTTATCCCAAAACAGAGCAATTGCAACACCCATTTGCCTCCTTGTTTGCATATAACCTGATTGAAGCAGATGAAACTGACAAGGCAATGGCAATGCTTCGTGTCAACTCAACACTTTCGCCGGAACAGAAGCTGTGGTACGAAGGTTTTGCTTACCTCAAAAAGAATGAATTTAAAAAAACACTGCATCTGTTTTCAAATACTGACTTGCAAAACGGCTCCCTGCTGAAACTCAAAACCTTGGCGCAAGAAGGAGCTGCGCTACGGTTGAAAAAACCCTGGCTGGCAGCTTCCATGTCAACCCTAGTACCCGGAACTGGTAAATTGTACACAGGCGACTGGAAAGACGCACTCATCAGCATGGTTTCTATCGGTCTCACAGGATACCAGGCATACAAAGGCTTTGAACGAAACGGGGTAAAAAGTACCTATGGCTGGATATATGCCACCGTTGGCACTGGCTTCTACCTGGGTAATATATACGGCTCAGTTGCTTCAGCAAAGCGTAGAAACAAGCGAAACCTCAACCGCATAAAAGCAAAAGTAGATGATACGTTTAGGTTGCACCCTTAAACTATTGCTGCTGTCGGCCTGGCTGGTCGGACAAACCCCTGCCGAAACATTTCAGTTCGGGCAGCGTGCTTTGCAGATGCAGAACTTTGCCCTTGCCCGACTTGCCTTCGAGCGCCTTTTGTTTTTTGAACAAGATTCATTTGCTTTTGCCTCCGCCAGCCAACTTGGACAAATTGCACGTGCTGAAAGTAAATTTCCGGAAGCAATTACCTGGTTTGGCCGTGCTGCAATATTGGCACCAAATGACATGGAAAAAGCCGGCCTTGAATTACAAAAGGCCGCAGTGTATCTGCGTATGAACGACCCCATGATGGGGCAAGCACTCTTGCTCGGACTGCCTGAAAACTTACCCGATTCTTTGCTCAAATACCAGGCTTTCCTCATGGGTGTGTCTTACTTTATGCAGTCAGATTTTACGCAAAGTCAGCAGGCGTTCAAAAAGGCACTCAGTATAAATGACCAGGCGGGCTTGCAAAAATTAGACAGCCTGTTCGGCAAGCTTGCCCGAATAAAGCATCCCAAACCTAATTTAGCCAGATTGCTGAGCATCATCATCCCCGGAGCAGGGCAGTTTTATGCAGGTGACATCAAGAATGGGTTAAACTCATTGCTACTGACCGGAGGCTTTCTTACACTGGGTATCTACTCTATGCTTTTTTATACCCCCTTCGATGCCATCGTGGCCATTGCTCCCTGGTTTCAACGCTACTACATGGGGGGCTATAAACGCGCCGGAATGATTGCTGCCGACCGGCTAAATCAAAAACAAAATCAGGTGTTCATGCAAATACTTGCCTGCTTCAACAGCAGCGAACCCCAGTCCCGGCAGTAGAAGGCCTATCCTAAACGTTCAATTAATTCATCTACCACCAAGGGTACCCCAATGCCGGCGTTTTCCTGAACATGCCGGCAATGATGCGGCATGTTCAGGAAAACGTATCCGGGTCAATGAGTATCTTTTCACAACCATAGGGGGCATGATGAACCAAACCGGCGGCAGGATATACATTCAGCGATGTGCCTATCACCAGCAGATGACTTGCCGCCTGTACCAGAGCCTTCGCATCTGTAATCAACGGAACCTCCTCGCCAAACCATACAATATGTGGCCTTAGCTGCGAACCTCCCTCACATAAATCACCCAAGGCAATTTCCTGCGACCCACTAGTATATACCTTGTCAGGATAATGCTCCCCCCGGGCCTTTCTAAGCTCACCGTGAAGATGCAGAACGCTCTCCTGACTTGTCCACTTCATTTTTTTTGATTTTTACAATTGTCTAATAAACAGCATATTGCCTGTGCTTTAGTGCTACATTTGTTGCACTAAGGATTTGAAGGCTCCCCTTAAAACAGCTACAATCAAATTAGTTAATTTTGGACATAATGAAAAAATCAAAATTCACAGAGACACAAATTGTAGGAATTCTATCCCAGCATGAGCAAGGATTAAATTAGCTGACATCTGCCGCAAGCATGGTATCAGCCAGGCCACCTTCTACCAATGGTAAAAGAAGTATGGCGGAATGTCGGCATCAGAACTGAAACGACTCAAGGATCCTGAATCGGAGTTAGCGCAGTTTAAACGGATTGTGGCGGATCTGACCTTGCAAAACCGGGTTTTAAAGGATGTGCTTGAAAAAATTTTTAAGGCCTGACGAGAAGCGCGGACTTGTAGCGATTGCGGTACAAGAGCACAACATGTCCGAATGTCAGGCCTGTAAGCTGTATCAGATCAGCACCTTGGTATATCGGTATAAGCCATTAAAAAAGAAAGACGACCAGAAGTGTCATACCTTATTGGTTCAGATGGCATACAGACGTCCCACTTGGGATTTTTGGATGATGTATTACCGTTTGCGTAATGCGGACTGTCCGATAAACCACAAGCGCCTTTAACGTATATTTAACATTCTTGATGATTTTAACCGTGAAGCGCTGAATGCCATTGCCAAAAGCATTACGGCTCCCAAGGTGATAGATGCCCTGGGGCAACTCATAGCATGGAGAGGTAAACCGGAAAAGATACGGGTGGATAACGGGCCGGAATTTATCGCCGAGGCATTAAAACAATTGTTTGCAGACCAGGGTATTGAACTGGTCTTTATCGAGAAAGGGAAACCATCCCAAAACGGTTTCATCGAAAGGTTCAACAGAACCTTCCGGGAAGATGCTCTGGATGCCTACCTGTTTGAACACCTCGAGCAAGCACAGCAATACGTAAACCAATGGATGTATATGTACAACAATGAACGGCCACACAGCGCTCAGGCCAGGCTAACTCCAACAGCGTTCCTGTTGAAATATGGATAACTCCACCTCCCACAAGGCTGGAGTGAGTTTCCCACATTCCAACAGGACATTGTCATCAACAATAACTTTAAATCTCTATTTTTGACCGAAGCTATTTAAGGGGAGTCTTCACCAAATCTAACATCTACCACTTACACAAAATATTTTATTGGCTCGCATATCTTGTCCGATGCTTCTAATGCATAATCTGGGACAAAAAATATATTTCACTGTATGTTTAAAAATCATAAATATATTTTATGAAAAAGGGGGGCGGCATTTTAAATGCCCGTTTATATTTGCCTCAAATCACAATTCCTAATAATCCTCAATTAATCAAGTCATGAAAAAGACGCTTTTAATCTTTGTATTCAGTTTCATTTCCGTATTTTCATTTGCACAGGCATTTGATGAAGGTACCCGTGTGGGGAGTATAGGTATAGGTTTGGGAGGTACATTCGGCTCTTATACGACTACGAGTCGTATGCCGGCTATCAGTTTGCAGTATGAACAAGGCATCTGGCCGATAAGTGATAAAGGAGTTATTAGTTTAGGCGGTTATTTGGGTACCAAAAGCTATAAATATGCAGGAAGCGGCTATACTCAAAGTTGGAACTACTATGTTATAGGGGCGCGGAGTGCGTTCCACTACTCAGGGCTTAATATTGAAAAATTTGATCCTTATGCTGGGCTTATGTTGAGTTATAATTACCTCAAGTATCGTTATGATGGGCCTAGTACCTTCCCCATTAGCGGAAATTATGCAAGTACCGTTGGGTTTTCGGGTTACTTAGGCGGGAGATACTATTTTACTCCTAAGTTTGCTGGCTTTGGAGAAGTAGGGTTTGGCATTTCTTATGTAACCATAGGATTAGCCATTAAAATCTGATTTTCCCTGGAAAATAACATTCATAATTGTTCAGGTAGGGCATTCTGTTTATAGGTAATAGATGTTGTGCCTGATTATTTATTTTTCAGGCGTTCAATCAATTCATCTACCACCAAGGGTACCCCAATGCCGGCGTTTTCCTGAACATGCCGGCAATGATGCGGCATGTTTCCTGTAAACGTATCCGGGTCAATGAGTATCTTTTCACAACCATAGGGGGCATGATGAACCAAACCGGCGGCAGGATATACATTCAGCGATGTGCCTATCACCAGCAGATGACTTGCCTCCTGTACCAGAGCCATCGCATCTGTAATCAACGGAACCTCCTCGCCAAACCATACAATATGCGGCCTTAGCTGCGAACCTCCCTCACATAAATCACCCAAGGCAATTTCCTTCGACCCAATAGTATATACCTTGTCAGGATAATGCTCCCCCCGGGCCTTTCTAAGCTCACCATGTAAATGCAGAACGCGCTCAGACCCAGCCCGTTCATGCAAATCATCCACATTCTGCGTAATAATTGTAAGCATGAAATGCTTGCTGAGCTTCACTAAGGCAAGATGTGCAGCATTGGGCTCAACCTGATCGAGCTGCCAGCGACGCTGGTTGTAAAAGCGAAGTACCAGCCCGGGATTACGCTTCCAGGCTTCCGGTGTAGCCACATCCTCAATAGCATATTCTTCCCAAAGTCCACCGGCATCTCTGAAGGTACGAATGCCACTTTCAGCACTAATCCCTGAACCGGTGACGGCCACAATGTTTACACCCGAATGCATTAAGCTTAAAAACCCAAACCTAATGATTTTTTACCTGATATTTGTCTCGAATAGAAAGCCTTAGTCAATACCTTATAATTAATAATCCTCCCAATCTTGCCCTTTACCTGAATGAAATCAAATTACCTTGCATCTTTTACACGGCGCCTTACCGGATACTTTATCAAAGGCCTCCTGCTGACCGTGCCCATTGGCATTACGGTTTATGTGATTGTTGCCGTATTTATGTTTCTCGATGGCTTGCTTCCGTTTGAATGGCCCGGAATAAGTATCCTGCTCATCCTCATCGGCACTACCGTACTCGGCTTTCTCGGTACCATCCTGATTCAAACCCCCCTGTTGCAGCTCTTTGACCGCTCGCTTGAAAAAGTGCCGCTGATTAAATTTATCTATACCTCCGTCAGAGACATGCTTTCGGCCTTTGTAGGAAAAGAAAAACGCTTTAACAAGCCGGTTGTGGTGAAAATGAGCAGAGAATCAGGCGTTTACAAGCTGGGGTTCATCACCCTGAAAGACCTGCACGACTTAGGCCTGCCGGAAGGGAAATCTGCGGTTTATTTTCCCCATTCATATAACTTTTCCGGCAATTTATTCATCGTTGATAACGACCTGATTAGCCCGCTGAATGCTTCTTCTGATGAAGTCATGAAATTCATCGTCTCAGGCGGAGTAAGTAAAATTTAACCTGTTCAAAACACCTGTAAAATTCAAGACAGTTGGGTGCTGAAGACCCCTTCGACTGCCTAATTTTGTTGCCAGTATATGTTTATGAAACGATTTTCCTTAATTGCCGCCTTGTTCCTTGCAGGGCAGAGCTTTGCATGGGCACAAACCACCAGCCCCAAAATGCCGGTAGATGAAATTACACAGTTAATTACCTACACCGATGTGGTTGAAGAAAAAGGCCTGAACAAAGATACCCTCTATAACCGGGCACACCGCTGGTTTAAAACATTCTATAAAAACCCGGTTGATGCCATTAAAAAAGCAGACCCGGAGGCCAGAACCATTGATGGTGGATACCGCTTCCAAATTCAAAAACCTGACCCCACCGCAAAAAAACAACCTGCCCCTATGGTCAATGCCGGACTGGTGAACTACAAAATCACCGTTATGTGCAAGGATGGCAGGTTCAAGTATGAAATCAAAAACATCAACTGGCAGCAGGCATCCGTGTACCCAATTGAGAAATGGATGGATGCCAAAGCCCCTGGTTATGACCCTGCTTTTGCCGGATACCTTAAACAGGTTGACGACTACATGAAAGACCTGATTCAAAGCCTTGAACGGGCAATCGAAACCGAACCACTGAAAAAGAAAGAAGATTGGTAATTGCTTGAAAACAGAGTGGTGCGTCTGCTATTCTCTTTGAGAAATACGCGCTAATTCTATTTTCATCTCACGCATCATTGCCATAATACTTTCTAAATTGAGTTCCTCGGTCTGGTACGACTGCGTGTCAATGGCACAGGTAAATTCCCAAAGTTCCAGCACGTCTGAGCCGGCAACCGGATAGGGAGCATACTGCTTGTTGTCAGAATGCAATATCAAAATATCCGGATTGCAAGCATCTAAATAAACACGCTTGTAAACAATCCCCTCATTCCGGGTGAGAACTACGTAGGTATGCCCTTCCCGGATGTCTTCCCGGTACTCAACATAACGGCCAACAACGTAAGAACCACTGCGCAAAGGAGGCATTGAATCACCCTTGATTGGGAACGCCCGGTGCTTGCCTGAAGGCAGAAAGGGCAATTTCAGCCGCTGCAAACCTTCGATATACTCCGGGTCTGAATAGCCCTGAAGATACCCCGCTGTGGCCTTTTCAGGTATCAACTCCACCAAATCATTGCCTTGCTGGTCTACAACCACCGGGAAAAGTAGCCTGTTTTGCCCTACCTTCATCAAAGCCTCCGGATGACTTTTGGTCAAATCACCCTTTAACAGGGCATCTACAGAAATATGGAAATACTCCGAAAGCCGTAGTAACAAATGTATCGGGGGCTCGTTCCGCCCACTCTCATAGGTCACCAGCCGGGCCCTGGATATCCCCAGCTCATCAGCCAATGCCTCCTGCGACAAGCCCCGGAGCGCCCGCAGGCAACGTATATTATTTGCAATCATGATTTCAAAACGAATGTTACAAAACGTAACGCAAATATGTTGCGTTTTGTTGTTGTTTTGTACAGGTATTCTGTTTTTGTTTTCAACATGCTTGTTCATAACCACATTCATCCCTCAGCAGACCTCCAGGTGCTGCACATGGACCTTGATACTTTCTTCGTCTCCGTTGAGCGCCTGCACAACAAAACCCTGCACAATAAACCACTACTGATTGGCGGTATGGGCGACAGGGCAGTGGTGGCCTCCTGTAGCTATGAAGCCCGCTGCTTTGGAGTGCATTCAGCCATGCCCATGAAACAGGCACTCCGCCTTTGCCCTGATGCCATCGTGCTAAGAGGCGATTTTGAACAGTACAGCCGCTACTCGCACCTGGTTACTGATATCATCCGTAACAAAGTACCCGTTTACGAAAAGGCCTCTATTGATGAGTTCTACATTGACCTGAGCGGCATGGACCGCTTCTTCGGCTCGTACCGCTTTGCGCTTGAACTCCGGCAAACCATCATCCGTGAGTCAGGCCTGCCCATCTCCATGGGCTTTGCAAACAGCAAAACCGTGTCAAAAATTGCTACCGGTGAGGCCAAACCCAACGGACAGCTCCAAATCGTACAGGGTACCGAAAAAGCTTTTCTTGCCCCATTGCCCGTTCAGAAAATCCCTATGGTCGGAGAGAAAACCTGTCAGTTACTCCGCAGCATGGGTGTAGAAAAGGTGAAAACCATCCAGGAAATGCCCGTCGAGCTCATGGAACGCCTCCTGGGAGAAAATGGACGGGTAATCTGGAAAAAAGCACAAGGCATTGACCGCAGCCCGGTAGTGCCCTACACAGAACAAAAATCACTCTCAACCGAAGAAACCTTTGAGCAGGATACCATTGACGTGAAAGCCATGAAACAAACCCTGATAACCTTAACCGAGAAATTGGCGTTCCAACTGCGAAAACAAAATAAGCTAAGCGCCTGCATTACCATCAAGATACGCTACGCAGGCTTTGATACCTATACAACACAAGCCCGCATTCCCTACACCTCCTGCGACCATATTTTAATAGCCAAGGCCGGAGAACTGTTCGATAAACTCTATTCGCGCAGGCAATTGGTCAGGCTGCTGGGGGTGCGCTTTAGCCATTTAGTCGGAGGTAACTACCAAATCAGCCTCTTTGAAGATACCGAAGAACTGATTAGCCTCTATCAGGCAATGGATCGCATGCGCATGCGCTTCAACAACCCATGCGCCGTGACACGTGCCGTTAGCCTTGCCCCTCCTCAGAAAAGAGATAAGAAAAATCAGCCGCAAAAAGCAGAACGAAAAAAACGCTAAATCCCCTGCAAAATGTACCTCCGTTGCCATAGTTGGTTTAGTTTCCGCTACGGAACCATGTCGGTTGAAGCCCTGCTGGGTGAAGCACAGCAAAAAGGCATCACCCGGATGGCATTGACCGATATCAACAATACCTCCGGCTGCCTCGATTTTATCCGGCTTGCCAAAAACAAGTACGGCATCAGCCCTGCTGTAGGCATTGACTTTCGCAACCCGGGTAACAACAGCTGTTATGTAGGCCTGGCACACAACCAACAAGGATTCTTCGCATTAAACCGCTTCCTTTCGACTCACCTTGCTTCCGGAAAGGCTTTCCCCACACGCGCCCCACGCCTTGAAGCAGTTTCGTTCATTTATCCGCTACACAAAGCTCCGGAAGACCTCCAGGCCTTCGAGTATCGTGGTGTGGCTCCTGCCGACCTGCTCAGGTACCTCCGCCGCGGCAAACGCAGTCCCTGCGATGTCGCCTTCCCCGCTGCCAGCTTCCGGCACCGAAAAGACTTCAATGCCCACCGCCTGCTAAGGGCAATCGCCGGAAATACCCTGCTGAGTAAACTCGACCCCGCAAGTCAGGGGCAAATTGCAGATGTGCTGCACACAGAGGCCGAACTGCTACAGCTATACCAAACAGCACCCTTTTTGCTTTCCAATGCAGCACGCTTACTTGAGCATTGCAGCATCGAAATGACCTTTGGGAAAAGCAAAAACAAAAAACATTTCTCTGCCGATACAGCAACAGATATTGAACAGCTCCGCTCGCTTTGTCAGGAAGGCGTGTCTGTACGTTACCAACAATCTACCCCAATTATCCGTGAGCGTATCAACCATGAATTAGACCTGATTAGCCGCCAGGGTTTTGCCGCTTATTTCCTGATCAACTGGGATATTGTACGCTACGCCCGCTCTCAACAATATTTCTACGTAGGGCGGGGGAGTGGCGCCAACAGCCTTGTTGCTTATCTGCTTGGTATTACCAATGTAGACCCGCTTGAGCTTGACCTCTATTTTGAGCGCTTCCTTAACGAACACCGGGCTAATCCTCCTGATTTTGATATTGATTTCTCCTGGAAAGACCGTGATGCAATTATTGCATATATTTTCCGAAAATACACCCCTGAACATACCGCATTGCTGGCAACCTATAGCACTTTTCAGGAAAACGCAGTGCTACGTGAATTAGGTAAAGTGTTCGGGCTGCCAAAAGCCGAAATTGATAGGCTCTCTGAAAGCGAAGCCTCTGACACTGACCAAATTACCCGACTGATATTCTTTTACAGCAAATACCTTTATGATTTTCCCTCGCACCTGAGCATTCATGCGGGAGGAATATTGATATCTGAAGCGCCTATCCATTGCTATACCGCTACCAGCATGCCCCCCAAAGGTTTCCCTACCACTCAGTTCAGCATGCTCGAAGCAGAAGACCTGGGGCTGTATAAGTTCGATATCCTGAGCCAGCGCGGCCTGGGGCATATCAAAGATGCCACTGAACTCATCAGCCTGAACCGAAATCAACGTATTGATATCCATGCGATTACTAAGTTTAAAAAAGATCCGGCTATCAAAGAATTATTGCGCCACGGTCGTACCATGGGATGCTTCTATGTTGAATCACCGGCAATGCGGATGTTGCTGCGCAAACTCCGGGCTGAAGAATATCCCGACCTGGTAGCCGCCAGCTCTATCATTCGCCCGGGCGTGGCCCGCTCAGGTATGATGCGTGAATACATCCTGCGCTTTCGCCACCCTGAGCGAAGGCAATATGTGCACCCCATGATGAAAGAACTCATGCAGGAAACTTTTGGTATCATGGTCTATCAGGAAGATGTAATCAAAGTGGCACACTATTTTGCCGGATTAAGCCTGGCAGAAGCCGACTACCTTCGGAGAGGTATGTCGGGCAAATTCAGGGGCAGAGAGGAGTTCAGCAAAGCCCGTGATGCTTTTATGAAAGGCTGCAAAAACAGGGGCTATACTGAACAGGTCACCAGCGAGGTATGGCGGCAGATTGAAAGCTTCGCCGGCTATTCGTTCTCCAAAGGCCACTCGGCATCGTACGCAGTAGAAAGCTACCAGAGCCTGTATCTGAAAGCACATTACCCGCTTGAATTCATGGTAGGGGTAATCAATAATTTTGGGGGCTTTTACCGTACTGAATATTACGTGCACGAAGCAAGAATGGCCGGCGGGATTATACAGGCACCCTGCGTGAATAACAGCTTTGAGCAAACATCCATCCGGGGCAATGAACTGTTTCTGGGTTTCAACCTGATGGCCGACATGCAACATAAAACCATCGTACGCCTTGTAAAGGAGCGCCAAAGAGGAGGGAGATTCAGAAACCTTGCCGATTTTGTCGCACGTGTAGAAATCACCCTGGAACAACTCCGCCTGCTCATCCGCATCGGTGCCTTCCGCTTTACCGGGCGTAGCAAAAAGCAGCTGCTCTGGGACGTACTCAGCCTCTTAGGGCATGAACGAAGGTCAAACCCCGGCCCGGAGCTATTTGAACACCCCCAAAGCAAGCACCGTCTGCCAACGCTGAGCACCCATCGCCTTGAAGATGCACATGACGAACTGATGATTCTGGGTTTCCCGCTCTGCTCTCCTTTCGAACTCTTGCCTGAACAGGCGAATAAACCTGATGGCTTGCATGCTGCTGACCTCAATGCATATATCGGGCAGAACATAGAAATCACAGGCTATTATGTCTGCCGGAAACCTACCCGCACCGTGCGGGGTGAGACCATGTACTTCGCCTCCTTCCTCGACCGGCAAGGCGCTTTCTTCGATACCACTCATTTCCCTCCCGTAGCAGCCAGATTCCCCTTTCGGGGGCATGGCTGCTATCTGCTCAAAGGTAAAGTGGTGGTAGAATTTGATTGCCCAAGCCTGGAAGTCAGCCAAATGGAGAAATTAATACCCCAATTTGAAAAATATAGATAAAAGTATGAAGCAGTAGATATTTGAAATATAAACATAAGTGCCTACTATTCAGCAATTAAGCGGTGTTCACTTGTTTGCAACTTATAAACTGTGCCGTCTGATGAAAGATAGACTAATGTATTTTCGGATAAACCTAAAAATCATTCACTTATGAAAACAAAATGGATTTATGGAGGCCTCTCAGGTGGAATAACACTGTTCTTGCTGGGTTGGATTGTTTTTGGCATGCTTCTTCCACACGACACCATGGCAACGTTTTACGACATGAGTTTAAGCCGGCCCGATGAAGAAATGCTCATGTGGGCGCTTTTCTTGAGTAATCTCATGTATGGAAGTCTTTTGTCAGTAGTATTAGACTGGGCAGGAAGCACCACCTGGCTTGATGGAATGAAACGAGGTGCTGTGATTGGGTTGTTGATGACTGCCGCCTACGACCTGAACTTTTATGCGATGACAACCATGTTTCTGGTTCCAACCGGCATATTCGTAGATATGTTGATTTTTTCTTTTTTGATGGCATGCAGCGGAGGTGTCATAGGTTTTGTTTATGGTAAATTGAATAAATAAATTGCACAGGCAGGGGCGTGTTGCTTTGACAGGCTCCTGCCTTTATACTTAAACCGGCTGCTAATGCAGTAATTTGTTAGAACTTAAAATTTAGCTTAAAACCAATCCTAAAGTTTAGTAAAATCGCATTTATTGCAGAAAAAATTGCCTGATAAACATATTATTGCCCTTGTTGTTATGGCACTGGTAAAATTTCAACAAATAATTATCAAACACTCATCCTGATTTTGTAACTTTGCCGGATAAACGCTTTCCAATGAGAATTATCCAGTTTCGTGAAGCCCTACGTGAAGCATTGCGTGAAGAAATGCAACGCGATGAAAATGTTTTCCTCATGGGTGAAGAGGTCGCTGAATACGATGGTGCTTACAAAGTAAGCCAGGGCCTTTTGGCTGAATTTGGTGAGAAAAGGGTAATTGATACCCCCATCGCCGAACTGGGGTTTGCCGGTATAGGGGTTGGAGCTGCAATGAACGGACTGCGACCTGTGATAGAGTTTATGACTTTTAACTTCTCATTGGTGGCAATTGACCAGGTGGTGAATGCTGCTGCCAAAATGATGTCAATGTCGGGTGGACAGTTTACCGTACCCATTGTGTTTCGTGGCCCTACCGCCTCTGCCGGTATGCTTAGCTCGCAACACAGTCAGGCTTTTGACTCCTGGTATGCCAATACCCCGGGCTTAAAGGTAATTGTTCCTTCCAATCCTTATGATGCAAAAGGTTTGCTGAAAAGTGCCATTCGTGATAACGACCCTGTTATCTTTATGGAAAGTGAACAGATGTACGGCGATAAAGGCGAAGTGCCTGAAGAAGAATACCTGATTGAAATCGGTAAGGCAGATATCAAACGTCATGGAACTGATGTTACCTTGGTATCATTCGGAAAAATCATCAAAACTTGCTACGCAGCCGCTGAAGAACTTGAAAAAGAAGGCGTTTCTTGCGAAATAATTGATTTACGAACTATCCGCCCCATTGACTATGAAACAGTAATCAATTCGGTGAAGAAAACCAACCGGATGGTATTTGTAGAAGAGGCCTGGCCTTTGGGCAGCATCGCTACTGAGGTGACCTTCAAGGTGCAGAAAGATGCATTCGACTACCTTGATGCGCCTGTATTACGTGTTACTACGGCTGATGTGCCCCTGCCTTATGCTCCCACCTTGATTGAAGCCTCATTGCCTAATCCGGCAAGAATAATCAGAGCGGTAAAACAGACGATGTACGCTAAGGCATAGTGTCACCTACACCAAACGCTATTAGATTACACATCATCATAATTCAAACCGAGAATTTCCCAGTTTGAGCAATCTGTGATTGACGTGTCGGAAGCCTTGAAATTGTAAACGTCAAAATCAAGTATTGCCTTGAGTGGCCCCTTGCCAAATGGATTCATCAGGTAATTGCAGCTTTTCATAAATGCATAAAACGCAGTACCCTCTGTTGCCAGTGCCGTAACGCCACGATACCCCTCCTGAATTGCAATGGCTTCGGCATGATGTACCAGGCCTTTCGCTATGCCTTTGCGGTTGTTCGACGCAGCTTCCAAATCAATGATAGATAATAGTTTGTTGCCGGAGGTGCTAAATAGTAAATATCCGTTGATTTTATTGTGCTTGTCGCGACTACAAATTAGCCGGTATGAGAAATTGGGGTTGGCAGTTCTCCATTTTAAAAATGCTGGCGACTTCATTAAATGAATCCGGTCTTGCATATTTTGAAAGGGGTAATCATCCAAATGATGGTCAATTGAATGATGTATAGAAAAGGACATGTTAGACCTTTTCTTTAACAAATGACTTATCCGGAGTAGTGAAACAGGCTTAAAAAAGTTAAACACTTTCGACATGAAAACCCAGCCATTGCTCACAAAACTCTTGGTTGAAACATTTGAACACAGCGTGTATATAAAAGATATATTTATCTTCTTTCCTTCTTCCTTCAAAAGTGCATTGATGTTTTTTGAAAGTCCTTTTCGTTGATGCTCCGGGTGTGTCATCAAGTCGGTAAATTTAAAGACGACCTCTTGTTGCGAAAAAACACTCATCATTTCAGGTATCATGGCTCCTGAACCTACCAACTGGCCTTTATAAAAAGCTCCGGCTACCAATGCATCGCCAGCAGGGTTGCTGAAGTATTTCCAGCGAATAAAATTGTCTTTCGGCTGTAATTGAAAAGCTGCAGTGAACAGGTCATTGATGGCTCCAACATCATCTTTACTTAAAATCCGGTAAGTGTATTGGCTCATCAGTTTAGCGCAAAACCTTTTTAAGCTTATTTACCATTCCATAGGTATGGGCAAGTGCTTCATCCAGGCTCTGATGGTATTGATTTACACGTGTATAGCTTTTGGGCTCTTGCTGGCCGGATACAAATTCGTTGATTTGGTCTTTAGTTTGAAGTAAAACACTGTACCCTGATTGTTTTGCTGTTTCTTCAATTGACGCATCGTAAATCCTATTTGGATAGGCCAAAACATTTACCTCTTTCTCCGTTAGCTTTTCTAAAACTTCCTTTGAATGATTTAACTCAAATTGTGCCTGCTCAGATGGTATTTTTGTCAGGATAGAATGGGTATGGCTATGAGAGCCAAACTCAACATCCTGCTTGCTTAGCCACTGTATATCTTCTTTTGAAAGCATTTTTGAGAAATCATCTTGCTTTGCACCTGCTTTTAACGCTAAATCTTCGGTAATCTCTCTTTTTTCCGCCGTAGTAATGCCTGTCAATAGATCTGTAAATTCTTGTTCTGTTTGCATAGGATTGCCCCGATTTACCTCAATGGGTTTTTTCATGTATTTGGGGTTGTAATAATTGTCAATACTTGTGTGATTGAGTATATCGTAAACTCTCACATAGTCATGAGCCTTTCCGGTTTCTAATATTTCGGTATCAATGTTTATGTTGAAAGGCATTTTCAATGAAGATAAAACCGGATATGCGTTCTCGAGAATATCATAATGACCATCATCAAATGAAATAATTGCCGCAGGCTTATTGCTTTTGCTAAAATGGGCATCTATTCCTGACAAATGTATCACCGCATAATTTGATTTGATAAATCGGCACAATTGCGAGAATGCTGTAACAGACATTGCCGGATAAAATGTGTTTTTTTATCATTTATCTGATGAAACATTAAAATCAAAAGGCTGTTTTTTTGCTTTCGCTGAAAATAATAGTTCAGTGTCAACAACCTTAAAGCAGCAAAAAACAGTTTTCTCATAATGGCTCATCTGATGCGTCTCAGCCTCACATTTCTTCATGTTTTTAGTGTCAGAAGCCAAACAGATAAGGCAAAGATAACGATGTACCTGAAGAAACAAAACAAAGCGTAGCCCTATGCTTATATGAGGGGGCCTGAAAACGAATTGTTAAGCAGGTCTTGTGCCGTTTAATTCTTCCACAGCAAATCTTTCCATATTTGTTTTTGAGCAATACTGTTGCTGGTAAATTTGATAACCCGCTTGTTGAAGCAAAAGGTAATCTGCCGGGCTGATAGAGGCTAACTCTCGTAATTGCTTGCTTATTTCATGAATTGTTGGGTTGGGTGAAAGCAAAAACCCATTCAGCCCATGATGTATTATTTCCGGAACACCCCCCACAGCTGTTGAGACAACCGGAATCCCGTAACAATTTGCCTCCATCATTGATACTGGCAAGCCTTCAGATGAACTGGTACAAACCAGGAAATCAGATTTGTGCTCAGCCAAGTACTGCTGAACTTCTAGGTTCGTTAATGCTCCCAGAAATGTATATTGAATGTTTTTATTTGTGCTGAGCTTTGTTTCGATAGCGCGTTGTATCCATTGTGTTTCTGGTAAAAAATCACCAATCTGTACCCACTCAATCGGGATATCGGTAATCTCTGCCAGCGCATTCACCAATAGTTCAATACGCTTTACGGGTTGAACAAATGATATGGTAAGAATGCGAAGCATACCAGGTGTATAGGTAGATAAATTATTTTCGGCTAACTGCTCAACCCCCAGCTTGTGTACCCTCAATTTGCTTTCATCTACGTCAGGCAACTTTTTAAGAAGATGGTCAAACCCTGCTTGTGTCACCGGACAAATGCTATTGAGGTGCTGACTTAACCAATATCGCAAGGGCAGATAGTTGTCTGAACTACGGTCGAAGAAACAATCCCAGCCATGGGTGCGGCTTACGGCATGGTACGCTTTGTTTTGCTCACGCATCAGTGCAATGCCGGCTGTAGCATAAGTAATCCAATAGCTATAAAGTGTTACTTCTGAAGGCTTATGCTGCTTATGTGAAATTACCCTTTCGAGTTCATTCTTAAACGCACATGCCATTGAAAAGTAGCCGACAAGTATTCTTGCAAGTTTGAGGCTGAATTTCAGTTTAAGATGGCCACGAATTAGTTGAATTTCCTGGCGAAACGAAGGGTGAAAAAAGCGCAATAAACCCTTAAATTTATATTTGGTCTTGGGCGCACATTTTAACAAAACAACTTCAACGTTTTCCGGAAGAGCATAACGAGCTTGCCTGTTTGAAATGTTCTGCGACTCAGGTATTACCACATACACCGTTTTAAAAAACGGAGCTATATATTTTAGCTCTGTTTCGATAAAAGGCTCCTGAAAACCAAATGGAAAAGTGGTACCAATAAGGTACAGATATGGCCTGCCTGTGTTTCTCACTCTTAAGTACTTAAACCCTTAGAAGGGTAAACTTCACTCATGCCTTGATACTCACCACCGGCACTTCTGCATGGTAGGCCAAGCCTTTGCTTTTTGAGGGTGTAATCATGTTACCTATCCAGGAGCGTTTGTGTGAAAACATTGCAATTAAGCCTGGCTTTGCTTTGCGTACATACTTGTAAACCCCGCCGTAGAAGTCATTGTCGTATTTTGTTTTAACCAATTGGTATTCAAGCGACTTGAGTTTCAATTTGGTTTTTAGCGCCGGGATGTCCTTTTCGGGTTTGAATGCCAGAAAACCTTTACTTGTTGGGAAGGTAGGTTCAACGTGAAATATCTCTATCTCAGCACCCAAAATTTGTGCAATGGGTTGTAATGCAGTTAATTCTTTTTCCGGATGCGCCAGGTCAGAAGCATAACCGATTTTATTTACAGCTTTCCTACGGTAAGAACGTGGGATAACTATCACCGGAACTTTTGATTTCTCAACAATTTTGGCGGCCACACTGCCGATGAATATCCGTTTCATGCCGCTGGCACCCGTGGTACCCATGATTACGATATCAGCCTTGAATTTCTGGGTCATTTGCAAAATCACTTCCGCAGCACCGGCACCTGGAACAACCTCCGTTTTTACCTGCTTTTCAAGGTTTTTGTCTTTGAATGGAGCCAATGCTTTTTTTACAAATCGCGTAAGTTCTTTCTCAACAAAGCGAATCTGATCTGTAGCAACCGGAATATAGAAACCTGTAAAGGTAGTATCTGCAGTAATTTCAAGCAGACTCAGTGTATGCATCACTACAACCTCTTGCTTGTTTTTCAAAGCAATATCTAAAGCAAAACGCAATGCATTCATCGAATTGGTTGAAAAGTCAACGGGAACAAGAATCTTTTTCATAAAAGTGATTTGTTACAAATCTAACAAGAAGCTTTGAAGGCAGTGCTATTTAAAATCATATTTAATATTGACTTTTATCAATTTTAAACCATTAACACTTGCGCTGCCTTAGCCTGAAAAACAATTTATTGATTGAAAACCATTATTGAATAATACCCTGAATCACGAAAGAACGATGCTCTGTTTGCACGCTTAAGAAATAAAATCCGGCATCAAGATTGGATATTTCTTGCTCTGTCAAGCCACTGTTTTTATAGGTTCTGACGAGTTTGCCATCTGCTGAGTAAACATTGATTGAGCTGATGCGTTCACCGGCAGTTTTTAGCGTAAATCCTCTTTCATCGGCAGGGCATGGGTAAAGAACAGGCAGGGCAGGATGCACTTCATCTGTTATCGTACAAATCGCCAACTCAACAGTGTCTGCTACCGATGCAGAACATCCAAACGTATTGGTATACTGGTATTGAATGACAAATGTACCGGGCTCCTGGTTCAAATCGAAAGCATTATCTGCGACACCGGTTCCGGTATATGTTCCTCCTTCGGGAAGTCCACCGGTAAGAGCCAGACTTGAAGCCCCTTTGCAAAACAATTCAGGCAGTGTTAAGCTCACTTCCGGCCGGGGTTGCACCCAAAAGAATGATTCGGTTGAAGCAATGGTATCGGCAGTTCTGCAAAGCGCATTGCTCACGATAAACGCCTGAATTACTGAACTGTTATTTTGTTGGATGGCGATTGCACTAAGCGTATCTGTGTGGATGAATGCATTACCGAAACGCCAGAACACCTCTGGTGCACTACCGCCATTCGTAAAGCTTGCTGCAAACAGAACGGTGTCTCCCTCGCAAAATACTGTTTGTCCCAAAGGCTGGAAGCTGATAGTGGGGGCCATCAGAGGGCTTACCTGTACACTTACAATATCAGAATACTGATCAGGGCAGCCATCAGCCCCTAAAACTGCCCTAAATTGGGTGTTTTCAGTCAAAGGCGCAGTGGTAAAGTTTGCGGTTGAATTGTTGTTGCTAATATTCACCCAATCGCCCTGGCTGGTTTTACTTTGCCAGAGGATGCTTCCGGAAGAGCCGGTCAGACTTAACCCCACTGTTTGTCCGCTACAAACACTTGTTACACTTGGGCTTATTGTACCGCCAACATTGGTACACGAACCTGTACGCCCTTCGATTTTTAAATTGTCAACCGCAAATGCCGGATTGGTACCATAGGCTGAATTCACCCAGCCGAAACGCAGTTTTAGGCTCGACTGGTTTAGCAGTCCGGGCACCTGGCTGCTGCTGATACTGGCGCTTGTCCAACTTGTTTGGTTGTTGTATTGGCTGCGCGGACTGGTAATCTGGGTCCAGGTAGCGCCTCCATTGGTGCTGTATTCTACTTTACCATAAGTAGGTAAGGCACCTGATTGCCCTTTGCACAACCAGTCGAAAGTTATTGTGACCTCTGACTGTCCGACAGTGTTTATCGGATTTTTCATGCTTGCAAAACAGCTGCCGGCCCCGCCAATACCATAATAGGCGGCATAAGCACACATTTCACCATCAAGGTCGTTGTAAATATGCATGTATTTTCCCCCACCTGCATCCGGGGTAGGATTGCTACAGTTGTAGGTGTTGTTGATGGTCCATGTGTCAAAATTGTTCGCACTTCCAAGTTCCCATTCAGAAGCATTGTCAAAATTGGTAGTGTACAAAACAGTCTGTGCCTGCAAACCAAAGGCGAGTAGGCAAAGCATTGTAAGAGGTAAAAGTTGTTTCATGAATATCAGGTAATTGAATTGCGTATTAATCCGGCAATATCAGGTTTTAAGTTCAAATACCTGTCAATTTTGGACAATGAGAACCAAAAGTTAATCCTGTTTTAATGTGGGTTTTGTGAATGAACATAGCTTATAGCAAGGCAATTTCATTCAATTAGGCTTAGTGTTGATTGAGAAAATAACAGCCAATAACCCCTGCCAGAATTGTAAGCATCTTTACCAGATTGAAGCGGTGGTTTTTATCAGATTCAAATAGAATGGTGGTGCTGATATGTAAAAAGATACCAATAACGAAGGCAAGGCTCAGTGGGGCTGCCAATTGTTGTATTGTATTGTTGCTTGCCGGAAGCAGATAATACGCAAGCCAGGCGCCTGTGGGTGTCATCAGGGCAAAAAGTAACAAAGCCATGAAGCTACTTAGAACCGAACGACCTGAATGGAGCAAAAATGCCATCAGGGTAATTGAAATCGGAATGTTATGCAGAATGATTCCGGTAAGTAACTCGCTGCCTCCCTGGTCTATGAAAAGCGGAATTCCTTCAATAAATGCATGAATTGAAAGGCCTGCCAGCATCATAATCGGGAAGCGTTGCGAGGCCGGATGGTGATGATGGTGTTCATCAGGATGTTTATCAAGGTGAACATGACCATGTTCTATTCCACCTGAAATAAAGTCAAGGGCAAGTTGCAATACAAAGCCACTCACGATTGCCCAGCCAGCATAGGATGCATCAAGGTCATGATACACTTCCGGTAGCAGATGAAACAAGCAAAGTGCTAAAATATAAGCCCCGCTAAAAGATAAAAGGAGTTTAATACCCTTTTCTCCTTTAATCTGAAAGGTAAGTACCAAAGCCCCACACGCCAGTACAGAAAAGATAAGTAAAAAGCTGTCAAAAAGAAGGCTCATTTTTTTCGGAGAATAAAAATTAGTCTTTCAGATGATTCAGGCATGAAAGTTTGCAGGTCGTATGAACCATAAACAGCATCAATATGTAGATTAGCGGCAGCGAACCATGATTCAAACTGTGCTTTACTTATCATCAATACGTTTTCTTCATAATGAAAATTACGGTTGTTGGCAGTAAACCGGATGTCTTTAATCATTCGCTGGCCTTTTTTCCGGCGTTGAATATGAAAAGTAATGCCATCAACTTCTCTGGTAGTTTGTGGTTGAAAATCATTGCTTAGCTTCTCTGCGTTGAAGAAATCAATCACCAGATAACCGTCGGTTTTTAATGCGGCTACCATGTTTTTAAGCACCATGAGGTTTTCATGTGCCCATTTGAAATATCCCAGGCTGGTAAACAAATTGAATATACCATGATACATGTTGCTGCCTATGTGTTGGCGCATATCATGAACGTAGAACTGTAGGTTTTTACTGGCAAAAGCTTCGGCCACCCTGATATTTGCCGGCGACAGGTCCATACCTCTGACACGAAAGCCTTTGCTTTCAAGGTAAATAGCATGGCGCCCTCTGCCACAGGGGATGTCGAGCAAATCAGCATTTTCCGGAAGATGCAGGTTTGCCAGCAGATGATCAAGAAAACTGCGGGCTTCATCCTCATCGCGGTGCTTGTACAACAAATGATAATAAGGCGAGTCAAACCAATTCCGGAACCATTCTTCCGTATCCTTTTCCATACGGCAAAACTACTGAATATCGGCTCAAATGCCCTTTATACAGGGCTTGTTTTTTTTCTTTTCCGGTGCCCTGCGATGGCATAATAAAAAATAAAACCATAGCAGGGAATAAGCAGCCAATAGGCATTTTGTCGGCCTACACTTGGCATGTCAGCAGCCAGTCCATATAACAGTGGTAGCAAAGCACCTCCGGCAATAGCCATGATAAGCAATGCCGAGGCAACAGGAATCAGCTTACCCAAGCCGTCAAGTGCAAGTGGCCAGATGGCAGGCCATACCAGGGCATTTGCCAGGCCCAGTAAGGCGATACACAACACTGCCTGATAGCCATTTAATTCAATTGCCAAAACAGTAAGCAGGCAGCCGAGTACTGCTGAAATAGCCAATGCTTTTGCCTGACTGATGAATTTTGGTATCAGGGCAATTCCGGCAAAATAGCCTAATACCATGGCGGCTAAGGTGAAAGAAGCGAAGTTTTTGGCCTGTGAAAGCGGTATGTGCTGTGCCTGACCAAACAAGCCAATGGTGTCGGCTGCAATTACTTCTGCTCCAACATAAAGAAACAAGGCAATGACTCCAAGGCGCAACTGTGGGTATTGCAATGCCTGCCCAACTGTTCCCTTTACCAGTTCGGGTTCTGCTTCTATCTCCGGAAGCGCAGAAAAACGAATCCCAGCTGCCAGCAATAGCAAGGTAAAACCCATAAGCGCATAAGGTAAAATAACCCTCCGTGCTAATTCATCTAACATTGCAACTCTTTCAGGTTCGTTCAAAAGATGCACCTGACCCGTAATAGCATCTGCATCCTGAAGTATTACTGCTCCCATAATAAGTGGCGCCAATACCCCCGCAAACTTATTGCAAATACCCATGATTGAAATACGCTTAGCTGCGCTTTCGATGGGACCAATAATAGTCACATAAGGATTGGCTGCGGTCTGCAGCAGGGTAAGGCCTGTACCGATGATAAACAGCCCCATTAGAAAGAGTTCATAGGTGCGTGTGATGGCGGCCGGAATAAAAATGGCAGCACCTATTGCCATGATTACCAATCCGACCATCATTCCCTTTTTCATGCCAAAGCGGCGTAGGATGCGCGACATCGGCAAGGCAGTAAAGAAGTAGGCAATGTAAAAGGCAAAAGCGACTAACAGACTCTGGAAGTCGTTCAATTCACAAGCAATTTTCAGGTAGGGGATAAGTGTAGCATTGAGCCAGGTAATAAATCCAAAAAGAAAAAACAGGGTACCAATGATGATGGTTGCCATCATGGTACCCTGCTTTGTAGTTTGTTCCTTCATCGTTGAATGCATCAAGGATGAAAAGTACTGTCTCCTAAATTGTCTGCCGGCCTTTCGTCAAATAGTTATCAACGGGTTCTTGCACACCGGAGCGGCTTAAAGTCCGCTGACAATAAATTTTTTCGGATAACGCACCGAGTAACTCATCGTCAACTTTTGATGTTCACCGGGCTTCAATTTAAGTTTCCAGCTAAGTTTTCCGGTTTCTGCATCGTACACAGCATTACTGCGTTCGAGCACTTCAATGCTGATAGCTTCATTGCTACTTAACGGAATTTGATCTTCAAGTTCAATAGTTATTTCTGATTTCCGTGTGTTTTTTACGGTGATTTCAAAGGTTCTGGTCAGCTTTTTCATGCTACCGGTCAGGTTCTTCTCATTGAAATCCTTGACCAGTTTTCGTTCGATTTTTATCTGGTTATCACGACCCAGCGCCAAAGTAAGGGTATCACCTGTTAACTGGGTATTGAACCATGATTTACCGATATAGTTGTTCTCGAAATAAACATTGGCATCGCCCGGGAGCAATTCGCTGTTTTGCCAGTCGCTGATTTTAGCCACCAGAAAGGCATCGCGGTCAAGTTTTGGGATACTGAAATAGGAATAGCTTGCCGGAACGCTGTACTTCTGAATTTCAACAAAATTTTCTTTACCACTGCTCAAAATGGTAAATGGGGTATTTATTCTGAATAGCGCATTGGTAGCTGTGCTATTGTCAACTATAACGTTTTCGGCCATTGATCTTGAACCAGCAGCATCCATTGCACTTGGAGCGCCTGTACTTTCAGGCGCATCTTCGTAGCGTAATGCCTTTGATTTCATCATCGGGCGCCTTATTTCATTGGGGTCAGTCAGGTACAATGTCCAGGGGTATAAGCTTGGCTGTGTGTTTCCAATAGATGGATTGCCGGTGCAGAGGGTGATGTCAACGTTTTTCCAGTCTTGCCCGGTGTTTTGAAACACATTGGCTTTGGCTGTGATTGATGCAGGCGCACCTACTTCTTTTACCCGGATGTCGTACAGAGGGCTCCAGCCGCAATTGCCAGTATAATAGCTGAGTTCAAAGTTAACCGGTCCGGCAAGGGGAGCCGAAAGTTGTACCAATACCTCACCACTGGGTGTAGCTGAGGCACTACGTAATACATTCATTTGTTGCTGAATAAGTCGAATCCGTTCATTGATGCGTTCAACTTTATCTTCTGTTTCAAGTTTTTTCAGGCCGGTATCATTCATTCTTGTTCTTACGAACTCTGCCATCTTGGTTAATTCAGCAACGCTCACCCCTGAATTGGCGCCCCCAATAGACCTGTTTTCCTGAAGCATTGTAATTTCTTCGGTAAGGGCAAGTACCTGAATCTGCAGCCGGTCTGTTTGGGCGGTGTAAATTTTTAATGAATCTTCAAGCAGCTTGTATGCTTTATTATCCTGAGGTTGCAGGTAATTGACCTGAAAATCAACTGAGTAAATCAACACATTTGTGTTTGACTTCACCTGAACGGAGTTTTGGTCAATGCCGGCAGGAAGTCCAGTAAATAAGATTGATTGCATACCTTCTTTCAGACTCCCGGAAGCGGTTGCTGTGATTTGTGCCCCACTCAGGTACAGGGTAACATCTTTCGGCTTTGAGGTGATACGTAAGTCAGCATTAGTTTGTGCCACAATGGTATTGCCAACCAGCAAGCACAATGTGAGATAAATCATTTTCATAATACAAGTTTTTTGTCTGAATTCAAAAATCAGACCAAACCGATTATTCCTTGTACCATGAAGAGTAGAGCAAGTAATTATCGGCAATTCGGTCAATCTGCCCAGTCAGTAGTTCGGGGCTTACTTTTTTTACTGGTTTGGCTGGAACTCCAGCCCATATCCAACCTGATTCAATAATTGAATTTTCAAGTACCACAGCACCGGCGGCAATAATGCTACCAGAATGAACAACAGCGTTGTCCATAATGATAGCTCCCATGCCTACCAGCACATTATCATGCAGGGTGCAGCCATGTACAAGGGCGTTATGACCAATTGAAACCCTATTGCCAATATTGGTTGCTGCCTTCATGTAGGTACAATGTATAATGGCACCATCCTGTACATTTACCTTGTTGCCCATCCTGATACTGTTCACATCTCCCCGAAGTACTGCATTGTACCATATACTGCAATCATCGCCCATTACAACGTCACCGATAATTACGGCAGTTTCTGCCAGAAAGCAGTTGTTTCCAACAACAGGGCTAATTCCTTTAAGGGTTTTGATGACAGGCATTGTGAGGAGTGAATTGAAGGTGAGGCGTAATTATAAAAGTAGGGTGTGCAGGTCCTGGATAGGGTTTATGGTTTGTTCGCCCGATTGAAGATGCTTTAATTCAATCATGGGTTTTTCACGGTTTCTAACGTCTTCGCCAAAGAGGCCCACGTAGGGTATGCCTTTTTTCTCGGCAAACTCAAATTGCTTTCTGATTTTTACTGCTTCAGGGTACAGCTCACAGCTAATTCCCTGGGCACGTAAATCATGAACAAGTGAAAGGGCAGCCAGCTCGTCATTGCCACCAAAATTAATCATTAAGAGGCGGGTGGTACCCAAAAGTTCTTCCGGAAAGCATTTCAATTGCTCCATAATGTCGTAAATACGATCGGCCCCAAATGAAATGCCCACCCCCGGCACCCCCGGTAATCCAAAAATACCAGTAAGGTTGTCGTAACGACCACCTCCGCCGATACTGCCAAATGGTATATCACGGGCTTTTACTTCAAGAATGGTTCCGGTGTAGTAATTAAGTCCTCTTGCGAGGGTAAGGTCAAGTTGAAGTTTTGCCTGTTTGAGTGGTTTTGCCTGGTTTGCTTCAAAGTATGCAAGTACCTGGCGTATTTCAGCGATTCCAAGTTTTCCAGTTTCAGACGTGCTGAGGTAGGTGTCAAGAAAATCGAGCTGTTCATTGTTGGTTCCTTTTATTGAGAACAGCGGACTTAGGAGTTCGATTGCCTGATGGCTAACACCTTTTGCAAGCATTTCCTCTTCAACTTTGTCGCGGCCGATTTTATCTAATTTGTCTAAGGCAACAGTAATGTCAGTGAGCCTGTCAGGTTCTCCAATTACTTCGGCGATACCAGATAGGATTTTCCGGTTGTTGAGTAAAATATTGACAGGAATCCGAAGTGCCGCAAACACATCATCATAGATGCGGATAAACTCAGCTTCATTGATCATTGAGCTAGTGCCAACTACGTCGGCATCGCATTGCCAGAACTCTCTGTATCTGCCTTTCTGTGGTCTGTCGGCACGCCATACCGGTTGAATCTGATAACGTTTGAAGGGGAAGGCCAGTTTATCGCGGTTCATTGCAACAAAGCGGGCGAATGGAACGGTGAGGTCGTATCGTAATGCTTTTTCGCAAATCAGTGGACTAAGCATTTTTTCATGCAGGAGTTCCGAAAGTAGAACCGTGTTTGATTCAGGTTTCACAGGGGGCTTTTCAGCATTCAGTGAAATTCGGATATCTTTCAGGTATTCGCCTGAGTTGAGGATTTTAAAAATAAGCCGGTCGCCTTCATCGCCATATTTCCCGGTGAGGGTATCGAGGTTTTCCATGGCCGGCGTTTCCAGCGGATGGAAGCCGTAGAGTTCAAAAATGCGCCGGATTTGGTCGAATATGTATCTTCGTTGAATGACTTCAAGCGGTGCGAAGTCGCGTGTTCCTTTTGGCAGGGATGGCTTCATGGGCGCAAAGGTACATTTTGCCCGCTGTTCAAATCATTCCTTTCGCGAAAAACCTTTCCGGCCAGTTGTACCTGTTCAAACCCTTTTTCAGCAAGTACTTTCACTTCATCGTTCAGAAACCCAAGCCTTGCTTCGTCACTTTCGTTAAAACGCTCAGTAGGTTTTTCAAGCAGCTTGGCTATTTCCGGTGCTTTTTGCCTTACAATTTGTTGGTAGTTCTTCAGGCATAATTCTACTGCCAGGCGCAAACTACTATCGTTATTACAGTTGCCCATTATTTTCACATTCTCAAGCTTAGCTGCCAAATTTGCGTCCCATTGGTCGGCCCGGTACTGTTCAGGATGTTGGGCCAATGTTTGATTGATTTGTTCGAGGATGTATGCAGCCCTTGCCTGTGTGGCCATTAAACTATCGTGATAGCTGAGAGGGTCGGGCTTTTGCGCTCCATTACAGGAGATAAATACAGCGATAAAAGCCAAAATGCATAAAATCGAAAATTTTTGGAGGGCAGAATGTATGAATGTGCTCAATTTGGGATATTATTTTCTTGGGTCCGGGCTGATTTTTTTGGCATGGTATTAAAAACCAAATCCCATAAGGGTGAACTTACCCCAAATGCCTTGTCAGGATATTTGTAATGGTGCAGGGAATGGTGGGTCCACCAGAATTTGAAGTTTCTGAAAGGCTTTCTTGCATGGATGATAAAATGGATGTAGGCGTACACGAAATATCCGGCCAAAAACCCGGGAAGGAATGCATAGACTTTGTTTTGAAGCAAGGCCCAAAAAAGGCAGTAGAATGCGAGTACGAAAAGTGTTCCAGGGGCAGGAGGCATAAATACACGTTTTACATCGCGGGGGTATGCATGATGAATGCCATGCAGGATATAGGTGAATCGCTGCACCCATTTGGCTTCGCTGACCCAGTGAAAAAGGAAGCGATGCAAAATGTATTCGAAGAAGGTCCAGGCAAACAGACCCGCAAGAAACCACAAAAAGGTGTGGTATAGAGACGTCTGTGCATTCAGCTTCGTGTTGAGCCAAAGCAGAACGCCGGCATAGAGGCCTACCCAGGTAAAAGTAATAAGCGGTGAGGTTTTGGATAAGAATTCCAAAACCGGATTTTTAAAGATGACACCCGAGGCCTTATTTTCGATGTTTTTCATAAGGATTAGGATTGTTGTTAAACGGGGTTAATCAGGCCATATTGCGTGATTATGCTACAGGTAATTCCCTCATGCCAGTTGCTTTTTGATGAGATTCAGTGCAGAGCCTGCCTTAAACCATTCAATTTGCCCTTCGTTGTAGGTATGATTAAGCTTAATGTTTTCTTCAGAGCCGTTGGCATGGCTAATTTTCAGCGTTACCTGTTTCCCTTCTGCAAAGCTGCTGAGGTCAGTAAACGCAAAGGTGTCGTCTTCCTGAATCTTATCGTAATCGGCTTTGTCGGCGAAGGTAAAGGCGAGCATCCCTTGTTTTTTCAGGTTGGTTTCATGTATCCGGGCAAAAGATTTAACGATAACCGCTCTAACGCCCAGGAACCGTGGTTCCATAGCGGCATGTTCACGTGAAGAGCCTTCTCCGTAATTTTCATCACCTACCACAATGGAGCCAATGCCGGCTGCCTTGTAGGCTCTTTGTGTAGCCGGAACCGCACCGTATTCGCCAGTAAGCTGGTTTTTTACATTGTCGGTTTTGTCGTTAAAAAAGTTTACTGCCCCGATAAGCATGTTATTGGAGATATTATCGAGATGTCCGCGGTATTTCAACCAAGGGCCTGCCATAGAAATATGGTCGGTGGTACATTTGCCTTTCACCTTGATAAGCAGTTTCAGGCCACTAAGGTTCGTCCCGTCCCATGGGGTGAAATTGGCAAGTAGTTGCAAGCGGTCTGATTTTGGGTCAACAATTACCTGCACCTGGCTACCATCTGCTGCCGGTGCCTGGTATCCTGCGTCTTCCACTGCAAATCCTTTCAGGGGAAGCTCAACGCCCATTGGCTCGTCGAGTTTTACGTTTTCACCTTTTTCATTTACCAGGGTATCGGTGATGGGGTTAAAGGTCAAATCACCTGCGATAGCAAAGGCAGTAACCAGTTCGGGCGAAGCAACAAATGCATGGGTATTGGGGTTTCCATCGTTTCTTTTGGCAAAATTTCGGTTGAACGAGGTGATGATTGAGTTTTTCTCTCCTTTTTCAGCACCATGTCTTGCCCATTGGCCGATACAAGGGCCACAGGCATTTGCCAGCACCATACCACCAATTTTATCAAATTCTTTCAGAAACCCATCGCGTTCAACGGTATAGCGTACCTGTTCAGAGCCGGGGGTGATTGTAAATTCTGCTTTTGCCTTGAGTCCTTTTTCGGCAGCTTGCCTTGCTAATGAAGCTGAGCGGCTGATATCTTCATAAGAGGAGTTGGTACACGAGCCAATCAGGCCAACATCTAATTTAGCCGGCCAGTTGTTTTCTTTAACAGCGGTAGCAAATTTACTCAGAGGCCAGGCCAGGTCAGGGGTAAACGGTCCATTCACATGTGGTTCTAATTCGCTCAGGTTGATTTCGATTACCTGGTCGAAATATTTCTCAGGTTGCGCATAAACCTCAGCGTCACCACGCAGGTGCTCAGCAATATTATCGGCCATATCAGCAACCGAGGCACGTTCAGTACCACGCAGGTAATCTGCCATTTTTTGGTCATACCCAAACACAGAAGTGGTAGCACCTATTTCGGCGCCCATGTTGCAGATGGTACCTTTTCCGGTACAGGAGAGGGCGTCGGCTCCCGGGCCAAAATATTCAAGAATAGCACCGGTACCTCCTTTTACTGTAAGGATACCCGCAACCTTGAGGATAACGTCTTTTGAGGAAGTCCAGCCACTAAGTTTGCCAGTAAGTTTCACGCCAATCAGTTTTGGGAATTTAAGTTCCCAGGGCATGCCCGCCATCACATCAACTGCATCAGCGCCCCCCACGCCAATAGCAATCATACCAAGGCCGCCGGCATTTACGGTATGGCTATCGGTTCCGATCATCATTCCTCCGGGGA
The DNA here is from genome assembly GCA_019695235.1 of Bacteroidia bacterium. Taxonomy (GTDB): domain Bacteria; phylum Bacteroidota; class Bacteroidia; order M30B66; family M30B66; genus JAIBAI01. The sequence continues at coordinate 32,516 of JAIBAI010000020.1, forward strand.
ATGCGTAATTTTCGAGTACCACCTGGTGAATAATACCCGCACCGGGCTTCCAGAATCCGATTCCGTACTTATTAGAAACTGAGGAAAGGAAATCGTAAACCTCTGAGTTCACGTCTAATGCGGTTGCCAAATCAGATGCAGCACCTGTTTTTGCTTGTATAAGGTGGTCGCAATGAACGGTACTGGGTACAGCAACTTTTTTACGACCGGCTTGCATAAATTGCAATAGTGCCATTTGTGCTGTTGCATCTTGCATGGCTACCCGGTCGGGGTTAAAATCAACATAAGATTTGCCCCTTTCGTACGGTTTTGCGGGCAGTGTTTCGCTCAGGTGAGCATAAAGAATTTTTTCGATAAGGGTTAAGGGTTTGCCAACCAGGCTGCGGGCAGCGTTAACTTTAGGTCCGAAATTGGCGTAAACGCCCTTAATCATTTCAATGTCGAATGCCATAATTCAATTGCTTTTAAAGAGTATAGATTTCCGTTTGCGAAATTATCCAAATTATCCCATTTTTTTATAGGTTGGTTTGAATAAAAACCAAACACGATTTGTTTGTTGAATACTTTTATTAGCGGAGGTACAACACTTGCAGGCTTACAGCTATCTGGTTCAGGTTCTAAGCCTTTTAGGCAGACTGTTCCAAACCAATCGGTAGGCATCTGTGATAAGTTGTGTGATAAAAACATCTGACAAGTGTTCGTAATACAACGTATTCCAATGTTTTTTGTTCATGTGGTAACCGGGAATGATTTCCGGATATTGTGCGCGCAGCTCAATGGCTTTTTCGGGCTCGCATTTCAGATTGATGGTACGTACTTCAGATAGCGATAGCAGGGCAAATATTTTGCCATGTACCCTGAACACCAGTACAGCGTCACCGAAGGGCATATCTTCGGATGTGTTTTCAAGTTGAAGGCAAAAATCACGAATAGTTTCAATATTCATATTTCAGCGGAAGCACCCTGGAGTTTTTTAACTCAGAAATCATCAACATGGTGTGCAGACTCCCAATTTCATCCATACGGCTGAGGTTTTCAGAAATGAGTTTCTCAAAAGCCGGAATATCAGTTACCATAATCTTCATCAGGTAGTCGGAGTTGCCGGTTACCTGATAGCATTCAACAATTTCGGGGAGTTCAGCAATGCGTTTTTTAAATTTCACAACCACATTGTCAACTTGACGGCTCAGCGAAACTTGTATAAAAACGCAAACGCCCAGTTTTAGCTTAATGCGGTTAAGTTTGGCATGATACCCTTCAATGATTTTGGCTTTTTCAAGTTTTTTAACTCTTTCGAGGGTTGGGGCTGGTGAGAGGCCAATTCTGGCACTAATTTCAAGGTTTGTCATTCTGCAATCTTGTTGTAACAATTGCAGAATTTTATAGTCTAATGCATCCAGTTTGTCGCTCATGCCTGTTGTTTTGACATCAATTTACCGGAATAAGAGAAATGAATTTATTCTGCCGGAAGGTGTGAATACTGCGTCAGAATTTCATTTCTTTTTTTGTCCGGTAACGACAAATTTAACTGAATTTATATTTAATTGTTTGAAATTGTTAAGTAAAATTTGTTTCACACTGAAACTCAGGCAACAGAAATTGCTTTTGATTGCGTTTCAGTGCCCTTATCCTGAACTGAGAATTGGAATGGTTTAAATTCTGTGTTGCTCACTTTAGGCCATTTGAACATAAATCGGGTGAATTGTTGCATTTCAGATTCAATCCAGATTTTACCACCTGTTTCATCAATAATCTTTTTAACAATTGCCAGTCCAACCCCGGTACTTTCAAAGTTGTCGCGTGCCTGAAGGGTTTGGAATATTACGAATACTTTTTCGTGGAACTGAGGGTCAATTCCGGGGCCGTTGTCTTGTATGCCAAACAGGTATTCATCTTGTAGTTCTTCACAGGTAATGGTGATTTCAGCCTGTGGTTTGTCGTTGTGTTTAATAGCATTGCTTATCAGGTTCGTAAATACCTGATCAAGTTTCATCCGCTCAGTCATCAGTACCGGTAGTTTATCAGGAACGGTGAAGTGAGCGTTTGACTCAAGGGTAGCAAGGTCAATGGTTTCTTTGAGTAGTTCGGCCACATCTACCTTTTCATTAGGGCTTTTAATGCGGTCGGCACGTGAGTAGTCAAGAATACCGTTAATAAGTCCTTCCATTCTTACAACACGTCCTTTGAGTATCTTGAAATGCTCACTGGTTTCAGCGGTGAATTGTGCGCCCATGTCTTCTTCAATCCATGTTGAAAGGTTGGCGATAGCTCTCAGTGGTGCTTTCAAGTCGTGCGAAACCACATAGGCAAATTTGTCAAGTTCCTTATTGGCTTTCTCAAGGTAGCGATAATATTCAGCTATTTTTTCTTCAGCCATTTTTCTTTCGGTAATGTCTGACTCTACCATGATGAATTTACTAATCAGTTGTTGTTCATCGAAGATAGGGGTAATGGTTAATTGAACCCAGAAAGCCTGCCCGTCTTTGCGCATTTTCTGAAGTTCACCCGAATACGATTGCCGGGCTTGTACCCTTTCGAGAATGAGCTGCGCGATAGCCTTGTCGGTCATTGGGCCATGTAACATGGTGGTTTTATTGCCGATAATCTCCTGGAAGCTATAACCAGTGAGTCGCGTAAAACCGTCGTTGACCCATTCAACAGTACCCTGAGGGTCGGTAATTACTACGGCGTTGTCTGTATTAGAGGCCACAAGTGAGAGTTTCTTCAATTCTTCGTTTTGTTCTTCCAGTACTATTTTTGATTGCATCACGCTGGAGATAACGATGTTCTTGCTGCTTTCAAGGTTATTGGAGAGGCTGTATATGAGCAGGGTGCCCGTAGTAAAGCTAAGCAGGTAGTCGAGGTTCAGGTTTTTGCCTTCTGCATCCGTATCGAGAATGTTTTTAAGTTCGGCTCCGTATAAGTTAGTAATGATGTAGAAATAAATTAGATTCAGAACGATAATAAAGGTAATTATTTTGCCGGCCCTGTTACCCAGGAGCATAAAGGTTGTCAGAATAAAGCCACCCATGTAAACCATGCCTGAATTTCGAATACCGCCAGAATAATAGGTTACTACATGAAGTACCAAAAGAGCAGCAATGACTATAACCAGGTAGGCATTTTTGTAGTTCTTGTGACGCTCTAAAAGGAAGTAGTTGGTCACAATTACCAGTGTTAACAAGGCAATGACTTCAAAAATAAAGTCAGTTGGTCCATACATTGACAAAATTTGCAGTGATAGCAAAGCACTAATCAAAAACGCGGTCAGCGAAAATGTACGAAACAGGTTAAAGCGTTGAAGGGCCTGGAGGTTCTCGGTACCTAATGCTTTCTTGGCGTTCCTGATGAGCAGGATGTCAAGTAATTTGGATGTAAACTTATTTTTCATGTTACAGGTTTGCTTTGCGTCAGGCCGGAGGTCTTTTGCAAAATCCTGTGTGTTTATTCGTAATAAGGTGCTGGATGGTTTCCGAATTCGGTATTGAATTGTCAACAGAATTGACCGGAATCTTACAGGATGAAATCAAAACAATGGGGGTGAAATTTGACGATGTTATTGCCTGATAATCAGACCGTCTTCCATTTCGATGATATGGTCGGTTTGAGCCGCAAACTCCTGGTCGTGCGTTACTGTAATGATGGTTTGCTTGTTATCAGCAGCCAGCTTTTTCAGGATGTCGAGTACGATGAAGCTATTGGTTTTATCGAGATTACCGGTAGGTTCATCGCCCATGATAATTGAAGGGTCATTAATGAGTGCCCGGGCGATTGCCACACGTTGTTGTTGTCCGCCAGAAAGTTTTGATGCGGTATTGAAGGCGAAGTTATCCATGCCAACAAGCTGAAGTTTCTCGATGGCTCTATGTTCAATTTCTTTGTGCGAGAACCGTTTGAGCTTCAATGCGGGCAACATTACATTTTCAAGTACTGTAAATTCGGGAAGAAGGAAGTGAAACTGGAAGACAAAGCCGAGATGTTCGTTTCTAAATTTCGATAATTCGTCCTGGTTTTTGCCGGTAATCAAATGGTTTTCAAAAAGCAATTCGCCTTCGTAGTCGGTATCCATTGTAGAAAGCACGTACAATAGCGTTGACTTGCCGCAACCTGATTTGCCAACAAGTGAAACGAAATGCCCTTTTTCAACGGTAAATGAAATTTGTTTCAGTACCTGAAAAGTAGTTGGTTCGTGGAAGAACTTGGTGATATTTCGCGCTTCGATGGCGTTCATGGTTTAGCCCCGGATGATTGCTACCGGATCAATTTTTGATGCTTTGCGTGAGGGGAAATATCCGGCAAGCAGGGTGGTTAAGAAGCCGAAAAAGATTGCCAGAAGGTAATGCTTCATCTTAAAGGCAACCGGGAAGGTTTCTATTTTGATAACATCACTTGTTGGAAAGGGAATCTGGTTGATACCGTAGCTAATCAAAATTCCTGTTAAAACACCCATAAGTGCTCCGATAATGCCAATAATGATACTTTGTAACAAGAAAATCAGTATGATATCAGTACCTTCATAGCCGGTAGCTTTCAATATTGCAATATCTCTCATTTTATTGACCACCGTCATGTTCATGATATTGTATATGCCAAACCCTGCAACAATGAGCATGGTAATTGCCACAACATAAGTCATGGTATTTCTTACCATTTCACCGGTCAGGATAGAAGCATTTGATTGTTCCCAGTCTTCTGTTTTGAAGCCGTAGCGTGCTTTCAATATGGGTGCAAGTGTTGATGCTTTACGGTAATCTTTCAGTTTGATATTTAAGTCGGTGAAGTAATCGGCACTTTTCCCGAGGAGCTTTTGCGCAGTTTGCAGGTCAACATAGCAGCGCACATCGTCAATAGTTGTTATGCCGAAGGCAAATATTCCGACCACCTTCATCATAAATACATCACCATTAGCTGTAGTGAGGCTCACCCTGTCGCCCGGTACAATGTTCATTTTTTTCGACAGTTTTTCGCCCACTAAAATCCCGTTCCGGTTTGAGAGGAGTTTTTCGACGGTACCTGAAATCATTTTCTCATGCAGCTTGTACATTGCGTTTTCCTGCTTCACATCAATGCCAACTACCATACCACTGAATCTGATGGCGCCATTGTTAAAGAATACCTGCGAGGTTAATTGTGGAGATGCGAACGAAACATCTGGATGCTGCCTTATTTCACGAAGGATTTGAAATCCATTTTTTATTCTGGGTAGTTCTTGTTTTGGCTTTTGGTGGTGCAGAATAATCCGGGTCTGGCTGGTGTCGTAAGCTGCGGCAGCCAGTGGTGCTCTTTCTGTTTTAACCGGATTGTTGATATGGATATGTGGTGAGCCATCGAGGGTAAGGTCCATCAGGAAATCATTCACCCCTGTCATGAAACTTATCATTACAATAAACATAGATATGCCGAAGGTTACACCCAGCATAGCCACGAGGGTCTGTTTCTTTTTAGAAAGCAGGTGTACCAGGGCAATACGCAAAGCAAGTTTCAGGTTGCTGCTTTTCATGGTTTTTCTCCCGGCATGATTACCTGGTCAGATTCATTGAGGCCTTTGGTGATTTCAATATAGCTCAAATCTCCCGCACCGGTACTTACTTTGATGGTCATTGCCTTGCCGCTGCGCTGGATGCGCAGTGAGTCGCCAATCAACAATGCCTGCCTTGGGATGCTCAGTGCATTTTTAACCGAACGAATGATGATATTGGCCTCAAGGTTCATGCCATAAACTGTTTTTTCAAGTGAATCAGGCATCCTGGTATCAACTCTGAACGATTGTTCTGTTTTGTTCACTTTTGGGAAGATGCGTTCAACTGAGGCATTGAACATTTTCCCGGGCCAGGCATCAAAGCTTATCATGACCTTTTGACCCGGCTGAACCAGGCGCATGTCGGCTTCGTCAACACTCAGACGGGCAATTGGCCTGCCTGAACCCAACAAGGCAATTGCTTCATTTTGGTGGATAAAATCACCTCTTTGCTTGTTGAGTTCGTAAACCACACCATTGGTCTGACTGGTGATAAGCGCATCACCAAGGTTATTTTTTGCCTGATTGTAGCGGTTGAGTGCTTGAGCCAGATCGAGCTGCAGGCTTTTTTGCTGTGCCCGGAGCTGATCATTCAGGGCAAGGTAGTCGCGGCGACTAGCTTCAAGCGTGGTACTTACTTTGTCGTAATCTGCCTGTGCGATAGCTTCTGACTGAAGAAGCTTTCGGTAGCGGGTTTGTGTAAGGCTGTCGTTGTGTAGCCTGCTTTTTGCTGCTGCAATTTTTTCGTGTATTTGGGCTAATACAGGACTTTTAGCTCCTGCATTTTCTTCAGCAATCTGCATTGCTGTTTTCGCAGCTTCCAAATCGCTCTGCCGGTTTGAAGACTGCACAACAAATAGAGCCTGGCCTTGTTTTACGGTATCTCCTTCTTGAACAAGCACTTCTGTAAGGTAGCCAGTAATGTTGCCAATTACTTTGTATTCTGATTCAGGAAATAGATTGCCGGATGCGTAAACTACCTCTACAATGTCTTTGCGCTCGGGACTTACGGTTGCATTTTTGTTTTTGCATGCCCCAAAGGTGAGGATAAAAATAGATGCAATTAGAATTTGCTTTCGTTTCATGGCCGTTTTGCTTCTATCATGAAATAAGTTTGAAAGATGGCTGCATCGGTACAGGTTTGAATAAAAGAGCTTTTAGCCTGAGCGTATTCGTTGTAAATGTTAAACAACTGATCTAAGCTGATGACTCCCTGGTTGTATAAATCAAGTCCAAGCTGAATGTTTTGAAGGGCAAGTGTTTCTTTGTGTGCTGCGAGCGTTCGTGCCTGAACTTTTTCGTCAAGTCTGGTTGTCCATTCTGTTAGCTCTGCAGCAGATTCTGTTAATGTTTGTTGCTTTTTATACAAAGCCTGTTCGCTGAGCAGTTGATTTTTCTTAAACAGAAGGGTATTGGTTCTTCCTTTGAACAATGGTACGTTTAGCTGAAGGCCTACTGTACCATAATCAAAGTGGGTTGCTGAAGGGTCAGAGAGCTTGTTCGACTGGCTTGAGAAGGTGTAACGTGAGTTCAGGCTGAGTCTGGGGAGGCCAGTATATAAATGTTGTTTTGCCCGCCAGCGCTGTGCAATTTCTGCCTCTGTTGCAGCGCGGCTTGCCGGGCGTTCAGCAGCTTTGAGTTGGTTTTCGGGAGTGCTAAGTTGATAAGAGACCAAATGGTCATCTATTTTCATGTTACTCAATTCAGAGATATTTAAAAGGGCTGCCAGCTTAGCTCTGGCGATTTGAAGTGATGCCGTTGTATTCAGGCTTTGCTGTTTGTTGGCATTCATCAGGTTTTCGGCTCTGTTAAGGTCTAAGCGGCTGACCAATTGTTGATTGAAACGGGCAAGTGTTGCCTTATACAGCTGTTCAGCGGTAGAGTCGAGCATGCTGTTTAAAGCGAGGTTTTCTTCAAGCTGTAATACCTGAAAGTATTGGGCTGCAACTTTTTGCAATGTCAGGTTGACCCCTGCCTGCTGTTCGAATTTAACCTGTTCAGCTGCGTAGCTTGCAGAACGACCCGCGGCGTATTTCTCCGGATGGAAAATTGGCAGGCTGAAATCAAAAGCAGCGCTTTGGTTCCAGTTTTGTCCGAAACGTACTTGTTTAAATGTGCCTGCGGGGCCTCCAAATATTTCAGCAGGAATCAGTTGAACCGGGAGGTTCAGGTTGTAGTCTGAATTAAGGTTAAGGCCAAGCGAAGGATAATAAGCTGCCCAACCCAGCGCTTTGTCACGCATTGCCACCTTTTGTTGCAGGCGGGCCATCTGAATAGCAGGATTGTCAGACTCAGCCCTTGCCAGCACCTGTTCAACTGAATGAAAAACCAATTTCTGGCTCATACCCTTTGAGAAGGAAGCCAATAGAAACAGAAAAGCAAAAAGCCGTGGCATAAGAATACTATGCAAAGGTGAAAGAAAAATGCTTTGCGTAATAAACTTGGAATTATATTCTCTCATTGGCTGGTTAAATGCAGCCGGGACAACTATTTTTTTTCAAAGGCGTTCCAGCCTTGTGCTGTCAGGTGATGGGTATTTCCACTTTTGTCAACCAGCAAGTGTTCGTTTGGGGTATCTGTAATATAGCCGATAATACTTAATAGCGGGCAATTTCTGATTTTTTCAAAATGCTCTTGCGGCAGGGTGAACAATAGTTCGTAGTCTTCGCCACCATTGAGGGCGCATACGGTAGGGTCTATTTCGAATTCACGTGCCAGATTTACCGTTGTTGGGTCAATGGGTAATTTATCTTCAAATACCCTGCAGCCGGTATTACTTTGGGTGCAGAGGTGAAGAATTTCAGAACTCAGGCCATCGGAGATATCAATCATGGCGTTGGGTTGAATCGCATTCTCAGCGAGGAACTCAACGACATCACGTCTTGCTTCGGGGCGCAGTTGTCTTTGAAGGATGTAATCAAAACCCTGCAGGTCAGGCTGTGCACCAGGGGTTTCCATAAAAACTGCTTTTTCGCGTTCAAGCAGTTGAAGGCCCATGTAAGCCCCTCCCAGGTCGCCTGATACAACAATCAGGTCGCCCGTTTTGGCACCGGAGCGGTACACTGCCTTGCCCGGTTCAACAGCGCCAATGATGGTTAGGCTGAGTAGAAGGCCGGCTTTAGAAGAAGCGGTATCGCCACCCACAAGGTCAACCCCGTATTCATTGCAGGCCAATAGCAGGCCCTCATATATTTGTTCAATAGCTTCGAGGGGGAATCGGTTGGAACATGCCAGTGCCACGGTGAGTTGCTCAGGTTTGCCGTTCATGGCGTAGATGTCGGAGAAGTTCACCACTGCTGCCTTGTAGCCTAAATGTTTGAGCGGAACATAAGTAAGGTCGAAATGGATACCTTCGAGAAGCATGTCGGTGCTTACCAGCAGGTCTTTTTCGTGTTGGCGTATCACAGCAGCATCATCGCCAACACCTTTGATGCTTGAAGTGTTTTGTAGCCGGATAGTACTGGTGAGGTGGTTAATCAGGCCAAATTCACCCAATTGTTTGAGTTCGGTTTTGGATTGTTCTTGCTGAAACATCGTATTTCTTTTGATTGAATTGGTAATTGAGGCAGAATTAAATTCCTTCGACAAGTTGTTGCCCGATTACTTGTTCGATTTCCTCCAACACATTTAGAATTTCTGTGTAATTGTTGAGGGTAACCAGTTTCATGCGGTATTCTTTAAAATGAGGAATACCTTTAAAGTAATTAGTGTAGTGACGGCGCATTTCTAAAATACCAAGTACCTCGCCTTTCCATTGTATAGAGGCATCGAGGTGGGTTCGGCAAACTTGGATGCGGTCGGCTATGCTTGGAGCAGCAAGGTGCTGGCCGGTTTGCATAAAATGTTTAATCTGGTTAAATATCCAGGGGTTTCCAATTGAAGCTCTGCCAATCATCAGGCCATCAATGCCATAGGTGTTTTTCATTGCCAGGGCTTTTTCGGGGCTGTCAATGTCGCCATTACCAAAGATGGGGATGTGAATCATTGGGTTGTTCTTGACCTCTCCGATGAGGGTCCAGTCGGCAGCGCCTTTGTAAAGCTGTGCCCGTGTACGTCCGTGGATGGTAAGTGCCTGAATTCCAATATCCTGAAGGCGTAGAGCTACTTCGGCAATGTTTTTTGTGTTATCGTCCCAACCCAGACGGGTTTTTACGGTTACCGGCAGGTGGGTGCAGCGTACAATCTCGGCGGTCATGGCAACCATCTTTGGGATATCCTGAAGGAGTGCTGCACCGGCACCTTTACAGGCTACATTTTTTACTGGACAGCCATAGTTGATATCAATCAGGTCGGGTTGCGCTTCGGTAGCTATTTGTGCAGCCTCACGCATAGAGTCAATATCGCTTCCGAAAATTTGAATGCCAATGGGGCGTTCGTATTCGAAAATGTCGAGTTTTTTCTTGCTTTTTGCCGCATCACGAATCAGGCCTTCGGAGGAGATGAACTCGGTGTACATCATGTCAGCTCCGTACTGTTTGCATACCAGACGGAAGGGCGGGTCGCTGACATCTTCCATGGGAGCAAGAAGCAGAGGGAATTCGCCTAAATCAATTGAGCCAATTTTTACCTTGTTCATTTGCGGCTGCAAAGATACGAAAGTACAGGTGATAAGGTGCTCTATTGGGATGGCAGGAGGCTTAGCGCAAAGGATTGAAGTGGAAAGCCCGAAGCGGGCAATGGCCTGTGTGGGGCCGGACTTGTAGCGGAAAGCCTGGTGCGCTTTAGCGCATGCGCCCAAAGAGAAATATCAATATGCAGGCAGTTTGGGATTTTGTTGAATGAGGCGGAAATTTTACAATATTCATTGGGTATGCCCGTTAGAACAAACCGAAAAACCATTTAATTTGC
>JAIBAI010000067.1 GCA_019695235.1 Bacteroidia bacterium
CAAAAAATTTACATGAGAAAACTGCAAAGAATTGCCTTTGTTGTTGCAATACTTGTGCCCGGATTTTCTTTCGCACAAAATTACTTTCAGCAACAGCTCAAATACGATATCCAGGTTAGCCTTGACGATAAGCAGCACCTGCTTCGCGGGTATGAAACCATTGAATATACAAATCATTCGTCTGATACCCTCCACGAAATCTGGTTTCATCTGTGGCCCAATGGCTATAAAAACCGGAAAACTGAATTTGCGAAACAGGAACTGAGAAACAACAAAACAAAGTTTCATTTTGCAAAAGAGCATGAGCGTGGTGCAATTGACAGCCTTGATTTTAGGGTAAACAACGAAAACGCAACACTTGAATACGCAAGTAACAACCCTGATATGGCAAAGCTTCACCTTAAAACTGCCTTGCTGCCTGGTCAGACGGTTCAGATAAGTACCCCATTCCGGGTTAAAATTCCATCCAGTGATTTTTCACGTTTAGGCCATAGCAAACAGCAGTATCAATTGTGCCAATGGTATCCTAAACCGGCAGTTTACGACCGCAAAGGCTGGCACCCCATGCCCTACCTGAACCAGGGTGAGTTCTATTCTGAGTTTGCATCGTTCAAGGTAAGTATTACACTGCCTGAAAATTATGTACTGGCAGCTTCCGGAAACATGGATGCAAATCCGGAAGAAGAACAGCGCATTCTTGATAATATAAGGCAAACAGATGAATACTTGCAAAAAGGTTTCCCGGCAAAAGATACTTTTCCGCCATCTTCAGCGAAGCTTAAAACCGTTACCTATCGGCTTGATTCAGTGCATGATTTCGCCTGGTTCGCCGATAAGCGCTACCATATCATGGTTGGCGAGGCGCAGTTAGACGGCTCTGGAAAAACAATTGATACTTATGCTTATTTCTGTAATAAAAACGCAAAAGAATGGTCTAAAGCGGTTGAATATACCGCAGATGCCCTGAAACATTATTCAAAGCTGGTGGGCGATTATCCCTATGCCGTTTGCAAGGTTGTTGACGGGGCATTGAGTGCCGGTGCCGGTATGGAATACCCAAGTATTACCATCATTGCCTATCCTGGTACTGCTGAAGCGCTCGACAGGGTAATTGCACATGAAGTAGGCCATAACTGGTTCTATGGTATTCTTGCCAGTAACGAAAGAAACCACCCCTGGATGGATGAAGGGATGAATTCATATTATGAAAAGCGGTACATGGCAGGTAAATACCCGGAAACAGGCGTATTTGGGCAGCTGAATATAAAACCCTTGCGCAACCTGATTCACCTTGACGAGCTTGATAAGAATGCGTTTAATCAGATGGCATATTTATTTTTAGCCCGGCGAAACGATGACCAGGCGGCAGGTTGCCATGCCAATGATTTCCAAACGGCTAATTACGCCGGAATGGTTTACGAAAAAACTGCAGGTTTGATGGCTTATCTGGCTGCATGGATGGGACAGGACAAGTTTGATGCCATGATGAAAGATTACTTTCAGCAATGGAAGTTTAAACACCCCTATCCGGAAGATTTCAGAAAATTAGCCGAAACACAAACCGGGCAAGACCTTTCGTGGTGGTTCAACGACCTGATTGACACGCGCAAACGCCTGGATTATGCATTTACCGGCATCTCGAAAAAACAACCGGGGAAAGTAATACTAAAGCTGCGTAACAAAGGAAATGTTTCAGCACCATTCAGTGTTTCTTCCATCAGTAAAAACGGAGAAATAAGCAATACACGCTGGTACGAAGGTTTTAATGGCCGGAAAAAACTAGAGCTAACCGAAACTCCGGCTTATAAATATGGCATTGATGCGACTTATGCCATGCCTGAGTTCGATGTCAGAAATAATGAAATTAGAAGCCAAGGCCTTTGTAAACGAACCGGAAAATTAAAACTTCAGTTTCTGAGTGGTTTTGAAACCCCAAATAGCCAGAAATTGTACTATCTGCCAGCAATAGGGTACAATATGTACAATGGCTTTATGGCCGGAGCGATTTTGCATAATATCGGTATCACGAGAAAAAACTTTGAGTTTATTGCGATGCCTTTCTATGGCTTTGGCAACAAAGAACTCGCTGGTAACGTGAATATTGACTACTTCATCAGGCCTCTAAACGGCTTTGTTAAATCAATTACGTTCAATGCTTCTGCCAGCCGCTACGCACTGGCCTACGCAAATCATTTCGACCGTTTTGTTACTGGTGCAGCCCTGGTTTTAAAAAATCGTAAGCCAACATCAAGAGTAAAAAAGGAGTTACTTGTCCGCCATATTCAGGTTGAATATACCCCTTACCTTTCAGCATCAACCATAGCAGAGCAGCCGGTGAAGCGCTCTGTTGGCTACAACCAGTTGCTTTTTAGCTTTACCGATAAAAGAAAGTTAAATCCTTACGGTGCGATACTTGATGTACAGCAGGGCGATGGTTTTGCAAAAGCTTCGGCAACCATTTACCATTTCTTTGCCTATAATTCCGTAAAACGTGGATTGTATATCCGGCTCTTTGCAGGAACATTTCTTTGGAAGGCAGCAGATTTTGCAAACAACCCGGATGTACGTTTTCGTTTAAGCGGGCAAACCGGCAGCCAGGATTACCTGTACCAGCAGATTTTCATCGGCCGTAATGAATTGAATGGACTGTGGGCACGCCAGATGACTGAGACAGACGGTGCTTTTAAGGTATACAGCGGTCGTGGACAAACATTAGAACGCCTGTTAGCCATCAACTTAAAATCAGGGCTTCCAGGCAATTTACCCATCAGACTCTTTGCCGATATTGGATTTTACATGAACGGGGAATCAGACAGAGATGCAATGAATTATTGTGCTGGTGCAGTACTTTCAATTATTCCGGAAGCATTTGAAGTGTATTTCCCATTTCTGATTTCTGATAAAATCAGGAAAACAATGGATATCAATCCAACCACGAATAGTTATGGCGAGCGGATTCGGTTTGTATTGAACATTCAGTTAGCCAATCCGGTAAATATTTTGCGTAGCTTAGATATCTAATGGGCAAGATTTATTTTGCAAGTGATTTTCACCTTGGTGTTCCTGATTATCAACGAAGTCTCGAACGTGAAAAATGCATTGTCAGATGGCTTGAGATGGTGCGCACCGATGCAGAACAGTTGTTTTTAGTAGGCGATATTTTTGATTTCTGGTTTGAGTACAAATATGTTGTACCCAAAAATTATGTGCGTCTTTTGGGGAAACTAGCCGAGTTGAGTGATAGTGGAATAAAAATCACATTTTTTACCGGCAACCATGATATGTGGGCTTTTGATTACTTAGAAAAAGAGCTGGGCTTTACCATTTACCGCAATCCTGCACTGTTTGATTTACAAGGCAAAAAAGTATTTATCGGGCATGGCGACGGTCTGGGGCCAGGTGACCAGGGATACAAATTCATCAAAAAAGTATTTGCCAATCCATTTTGCCAGTGGCTGTTTGCACGCATTCACCCCAATACAGGTATAGGTCTGGCTAACTACTGGTCGGGCAAGAGCCGTGCAGCCAATCCGGCAAAAGAACAATACAAAGGCCGTGAAAATGAATGGCTGGTGACTTATATTGAACAATACCTTCAGGAAAATACACGTGCCGATTATTTTATTTTCGGGCACCGCCACCTGCCGCTAAACCTTGAAATTCAGCCGGGTATCTTTTACCTGAACCTGGGCGATTGGTTCAACTGGAATTCTTACGCTGTGATGGAAAACGGAACGATTCATTTGCGGCAATTTGAGTCGGATGAGCCATTGCCACTGACTTAGCATCAAAAAAATTACCGTTTCAGCCTCTTTCAGGTGTAAAAAAACATCCGGTGAAAGGTGAAATTCATCTTCCGCAACAAGCTTGCTTTAACTACCTTCGCTTCATGTTAACATACCATTCAGCCTCTATACAGCAACTTACGGTGCATTACACCGGCAATCCTACTCAGGATGAACCACTTACACTTGCCGACGGCCTTATCACGCCCGATGAAACGCTTCAGGAAACACTCCTTTCATACTTTCTTGGTAGTTTCAAACCCGAAGCATTTTATCACTTCAACACCGCAGGGAACAAAGTTTACAATGCCTGTAAGGAGATTTTTAGTGAAAAAGGAGACTTTTTAAAGGCTTCATCGCAAATTGCCAGCACCTTATACGATGTGAGTACACACCCGCGAATTCTTGGGGGCGACCTGTTTGTAGCCCGGATAGGTGGCGTAAATCTTCACAATGAATTTTATGACGCCATTGTGATTTTGAAAGCCGAGCAGGAAGATAAATTTTTACAGGTTGAATGGCAGGGTGCCCAACCTGAAATAGTGCTTGCTAATGCCTACCGTACTGATCGGATTGACAAGGCCTGCCTGGTGTTTTCAAATGAGGAAGCTGATGGGTACCGGGTATTGGTAATTGACAAAACAAATGGCAATTCAGGTGAAGCCCAATATTGGCTGGATGCTTTTTTAGAGCTTGAAACTGTTGAAGACAGCTATCACTTCACCAAGCAATGCATGCATGCCTACAAGGATTTTGTGAAGGAAGAATTGCCTGAGAATTTCGAAGTCAATCCGGCAGAACAAATTGCCCTGCTGAGCCGTTCATCAAAATACTTTAAAGAAAAAGACACTTTTGATTTTGACAATTTCGCCAGTGAGGTGATCCAACAACAAGAAGTAGCTGATGCCTTTAGAACCTATGCACGAGACTATTCTTCTGATGGCGAACATAGTATCACTGAATCGTTCGACATCAACCCCTCTGCTGTAAAGAAGCATGCCGGCATGTTTAAAAGTATTCTGAAACTTGACAAGAATTTTCATATTTATGTTCATGGTAACCGCAACCTGATTGAGCGTGGATACGATGATCAGAAAAACATGAATTTTTACAAGGTGTATTTTTCAAACGAAACAACCTCTTAAGCCATGGATAGTCTTGTATTGTTATGCTCTGATGCAAGGCAGGAACACATGTACCTGCTCAATGAATTTTTAGTTGCCAATAATATGCGTACTTCTCTGATTGACAAAAGTGATTCAGTATTCCCTTCTGTGGGCGAATCAGAAATTTATGTACATGCTGATGATTACATACAGGCATTGGCATTAATGGAGGAGTTCAACCCTGGCTCAACCCAATAATAATCATTGAAAACCCGAATTGTAACCGGGCTGCTCTTCGGCCTTGTACTAATTGGCAGCATATTCCTGTCAGAATACAGTTGTGCCCTGTTGCTGCTGGTGATTCTGGCTGGTTCTGTTCATGAATTCCGGCGTTTGCTTAGTCCTTTAGAGATTCAGCCCCAAGGCTTGCTTACCTATCTGCTCAATTTCTCTGTGTTTGCCGCCTGTATATTTATCCCTGTGGCATGGCAGTCGGCCCAACTGGGGCAATCTGAATTGCTTCTGGGTGGCTTATTCTTTACCCTATTGGTGCTATTAATCAGTACTGTTGAGATATTTCGCAAGCGCAAAAGGCCCATTGAGAACGTAGCCGGTACTGTGTTTTCAGCCTTTTACCTGGCGCTTCCGCTTGGTTTGTTGTTCGATGCTTCGATAGATGAAGAAGGTGCTTATGCGCCCGTTCAGGTGCTGTTTTTCTTTCTGTTTATGTGGGCTTCTGACACTGGTGCTTATTTTAGTGGTATGGCTTTTGGAAAGCACAAACTACTTGAACGCATTTCCCCTAAAAAGACCATCGAGGGTTTAATCGGTGGTATTGTGCTGGCCATGCTTACAGGTGTAGCGGCATATTATTTTATTGGCAGGCATTCATTGCCTTTTTGGCTGGCCTCAGGGGCATTGCTGGCTCTCATTGGCACCTTTGGCGATTTGTTCGAGTCAATGATTAAAAGGCAAGCCGGAATCAAGGATTCAGGAAATATTTTGCCGGGTCATGGGGGTTTTCTTGACCGTTTCGACTCTACCTTTCTTTCAGCCCCTATCTATTTTTTCATCATTCATGCATTGTGACTTAAAAATCACTGGCAATTAGCACGGTACAAATCCATATAAATGCTCTATCGCTTTCTGCATCTGATTCTGCGTTTCTGGCTAAGGATTCATTTCCGGCGCATATACAAAACAGGCTTCGAGAATATTCCGGCTACTGGCCCGGTAATTCTTGCCTGTAACCATCCGAATTCATTTCTTGATGCGGTAGTGGTTGCCCTGCTATCAAAAAGGCCTGTGAATTTTCTTGCACGCTCAGATGTCTTCCGGAAAAAATGGGCTGCCTGGATTCTTGCCCAGCTGAACATGATACCCATTTACCGCCTGCAGGAAGGCATGGAAAACCTTGAAAAAAACCAGGGTACTTTTAAAAAATGCTTTGAAATACTCGCAAAGGGCGAGGTACTGCTTATCTTTTCAGAAGGTATATGCGTGCTTGAAAAACGCTTACGTCCACTCAAAAAAGGTACTGCCCGTATCGCATTCGGGGCAGAAGAGCTTTACCAATTTCAGCTAAATCTGAAAATCGTTCCGTTGGCCCTCACCTATACACGTGCAACAGAATTTAGGTCTGAACTATTTATTGTTGCCGCTGCCGGGTTTTCAATAAAACACCTACAAAGCTTATGGCACGAAGAACCAGCCCGGGCAATAAGAACCTTCAACGAACAATTAAGTCCGCTGCTTGAAAACAACTTGTTGGTAATACCAGATAAAAAAACCGAAAAACAAGCTGAATGGATGCTTGAGCTGGGGCGTAGCCAGTTAAGTTACCCATTATTCAAAACGTTTTTTCATGGCCGGCAAAGGCTTCAGAAGGAACAACACTGGATGGAGCAATTGTTCAAACTTCCAACTGATTCATGGACAGAACGCATCCGACATTTAAAAGAGGTGCACAAACATATTGGTATTCCACTTGATTCAGCACTTACAAAAAAACCAGCTCCTCTTTTCTTTTTATTAACAGGCTTGCTTATTGCCTTACCAAGCTTGGTTTTGCATGGCTTACCGCTTTGGCTGAGCCAAAAAATAACTCAAAAGACGGTAAGAGATGCAAAGTTCAAAAGCTCGGTGCAATTTGGCACCAGCGCCATATTCAGTTATTTATGGTACCTGATAATTTTTCTGGTACTGGTGTGCATAAAACCTATTCTTTTGCCTCTTGTATTGCTCCTGCCCTGGATGGCATATCTAAGTATTCTTTGGTGGGAAGCGCTGCAACATAAGCGCTGGAATACCCAAAGACTTGCCTTCAAAAAGATGTCTGAAAAAGCATATCAAAGCTGGCAACAAGAACGCTCCTCCCTCCTACGGGCAATAGAAGGCTAAAAAGCAAAAACTTTTCAATAGATTTTCAAATATTTTTTTAGAAATTTACACCTATTGGCATAAAGCGCAATTTGCTTCGGTTATGGGGTACAGGTTAGGTTTGTTTTTAATGTCTGGCTGGCTGTGGCTGTTCACCGCTGCTGCCCAACAAATCCCCAATAGTGATTTCGAAGAATGGACCTACCATGAGGGCCGGTTTCTGAATCGTTCATATCATCAGCCAGCATATTGGACAACAGGTAACAGCGCCCTGGAAACAATACCGGGCATAGAGCCCCCTACCCGAAAATCAGCCGATGCACATAGTGGCAATGCAGCAGTACTCTTAGTAACCACGAAGGTCTTGGGTCAGGTAGCCCCAGGAAATATATTTTTAGGAAGTTTTAAATTAAACATCACAAGGCCTGTGAGTGGCATTAAGTTGGGAAAGCCTTTTGCTGACAAACCAGGCGGTTTTTCTATCTGGTATAAATACCATCCTGAATCAGGTGATTCATGTATTTTGTCGGTCTATTTATGCAGGCGCAATAAAATTACAAAAAAGCGTGAAGTACTTGGTGGTGGTAAATTTGTAAGTGCTACAAAGCAGGATGAATATGTTAAGGCCACAATAAATATTACTTACGACAGCATATACACCCCTGACTCAATCATTGCCGTTTTTTGTTCAAGTGCAGGATATAAAGGAGAACAGGCTGTGGGTAGTGAAGGTAGCATGTTATGGATTGATGATTTTGAACTGCATTACGAGCCTCTAACTATCCTCAAGGATGACAATCCATCTTTAGAGCTATACCCAAACCCGGCCTCAGAATACATCTATATCCCGAAAGAGCTACACAATGGCAGCCCGGTGGAATTGACAGCCATCAATGGTCAACGCTTTATGCTTTCACTTACCCATACAAACAATAACTGGAAATCGGATATTTCAGGTATACCTCCCGGCTACTATCAAGTGATATTCAACACTCAACGACAGCGAAAAGTCGGGCGTTTATGCATAACAAGGTAAACATAATTCAATGCCGTAGGATTTCAGGTTTGTAAAAGCGAAATTTGCGGCAAACACAATCGGTATAAACCATGATACAGATAGTTCCGGGCGAAGTAAATACAGCGAAGTTTCACAGCATCATGCTGGGCAGTGTTGGCCCACGCCCTATTGCCTTTGCGAGTACAATTGACCCGGAAGGCAGACCCAATTTGAGTCCGTTCAGTTTCTTCAACGCATTCGGGTCAAACCCACCCACATTGATATTTTGTCCTGCCCGGCGTGTTCGTGATAATACCACCAAGCACTCACTTGAGAATGTAAAAAAAGTGCCAGAGGTTGTCATCAATGTAGTAACCTACAGCATGGTTCATCAGGCTTCACTTGCCAGTGTTGAATATCCTGAAGGGGTCAATGAGTTCATAAAAGCTGGTTTTACCCCTGAACCATCTGTAAAAATCAAACCATTCAGGGTAAAAGAATCACCGGTGCAGTATGAATGCAGGGTGAAACAAGTGATTGAACTTGGCAATCAGGGCGGTGCCGGCAATCTGATTATTTGTGAGGTACTGATGGTTCACGTGGCCGAATGGGTACTTGATGCACAGCAGAATATTGATCAGCATAAAATTGATTTGGTGGCACGTATGGGAGGCAACTGGTACTGCCGGGCACATGGAGATGCCTTGTTTGAGGTTACCAAGCCGGTTTCAACGATAGGTGTAGGTGTTGACCAAATACCGGATGCCATCCGGTACTCGCCTATTCTTACAGGAAATAACCTGGGGCAGTTGGGCAATGTTGAGCAATTACCCAATGCTGACGAAGTAGCTCAATTTAAACAAAGTGGAGAGCT